>DJYI01000116.1:0-1658 GCA_002448475.1 Verrucomicrobia bacterium UBA6982 | reverse complement strand
CCGACCCTGCGCGGCGAGATGACGAGCGGCTGGCTCCAGCACGCAGCCGCCACGCCGGAACTGCTGGCCGCCAAGTTCAATGCCGACCGCGCGCTCGAAACCGCCGAACGGCTCGGCTCCTTCGCCGGAACGCTCGACCGCGCCGCCATCGATCAGGCCTGGTGGTATCTCATCCTCAACGACGAGCACTCCTACGGCACAAGCGGCTACCAGGGACGGCGCGTCTTCGAGACGTGGATGCAGCACCGCGACTGGATCGAGCGCGCCGCCGCCACCGCGGAGGTCGAACTTGCCAAGGCGAAGGCGAAGCTCAACATCGCCCCGCGTCCATCGACTCCCGTCCCATGCGCCGGCGGCGTGACGGAGAACCGCTGGTATCGCGTCACCGTCGCGGACGGCGAAATTCTCTCCATCTTCGACAAGGATCTCGGACGCGAACTTCTGGACGGCCCCGCCAACCGGCTTCTCTACACTCGGGACAACCACAAGACGTGGGAGAAGCATCCCGCCGCCGCCCTCGGCGCGAAGGTCACGCGCCGGGTGTCGCTGCCGGTCGACGCGAAGCGAATCGACATCGTGGATACCATCGAACACGCACGCGACCTCTTCAACACGGACCGATGGAACCGCTTTGGCTACCTTGCCTTCCCCTTTGCAGTCCCCAGCGGGGCCTTTGCGGCGCATTTAAACGGCATGGTGATCCGCCCCTACGAGGACTGCCACCCGATGACGACCGACGCCTACTGCGCCGTCCGCGACTGGTGCGCCGTGGAGAACGGCGACTTCGGCGTCGCGCTCATGATGCGCGACTCCACGCTCGCCGAGTTCGGGGAAATCCATCCCGACAAGACGTGCTACACGGGACGCCCGCCCATTGGGAAGGCGGCCATCTACCCCTACCTTTTCAACGACTGGCTCCAGATGCACCAGCCGGGCGGCGACTCGATGAACTTCACCTTCCGTTTCTCGATCACCTCGTATTCCGGCGGCTGGGAGAAGGCGGGCGTTCCGCGTCTCTGCGAGGACTGGCTTGATCCGGTCATGGCGCCGTGGATGCGCGAGCACGGCGTCCCGCGCGCAGCGCGCGGTTCCGTGGACGATCCGCCTCCCGGCTGGACGGGGCTGATTGAGAATCCACGCGCCGGACATGGCGAGAAGGATGGCCAGATGTATCTGCTGTGGGGCGCGGAGATGTCGCCCGACTTCGACCACTACGAACTGTGGCGCGACGGCAGATTCCTCGCCGACGTGCGCAACGAGGCCCCCGACGGCATCCCCTACCGCGTGGCCCGCTACGAAGACACCGGACTGCCAACACATTCACGGCACGAGTACCGCATCCGCAAGGTCTGGAAGGACGGACGCAGCGACGATTTCGGGGAGCCGTTCTCCGGCCTCACCCGCCAGAATTCAAAGGCGTGACGCATGCCGGACACGGCTGGCCGAACCATGCCTTCCGCAAGTTTTCCTTAAACGGCATCTGCCAACGCAACCGCTCAACCTCAACATCGGACCTACAGGCAATGACGTCGGGAGAGGGACGAACCTCTGTGGATTCACTACGCCCGCGTCGCCGCGAAGAATGCCGTCGTCGCCGCGAAGATCGCGCTGGCGAAGTAGACTGCGAAACCATGCGCTTCACCGCGGATGCGGGCCGT
>DJYI01000138.1 GCA_002448475.1 Verrucomicrobia bacterium UBA6982 | reverse complement strand
GCCCTACCAAAGTGGATTGGCGAGTGTGGCATGCCGAAGCGGATTGGCGAGTGCGGAATGCCAATGCGGAGTGGCGGGACGGACGGCCTGTCTTGCGTCGCGCTCGGCGAGCGTGGCATGCCGAAGCGGATCGACGAGCGTGGCATGCCGAAGCGGATTGGCGAGTGCGGCACGTCAAAGCGGATCGGCAAGCGCGCCCTACCGGCTCTTGACCGGGGTTGGCGCATGCGGGTATTATCCGGTGCGTCACGAAAGGATTTTTTCATGTCTTGCTCCGGCAGCCGCGGTCGCGGCTTTTTCACATGCTTTGACAAGGCCGCGTTCTGGAGCGCGACCCTGTTTTCGTTTCTGGTCTATTTTTTCACGTGCGCTCCAAGCGTGACGCTGGAGGACTGCGGCGAACTCGCCACGGCAGGCGACTACGCCGGCGTTCCCCACCCGCCGGGCTACCCCTCCTGGACGATGTGCGCGTGGATTTTTTCGCGCCTTCTCTCCTGGGTCTCCTTCCGGGGGCAGCCCAATCCGGCGTGGGCGATAGCGGTAATGTCCGCGTTCTGGGGCGCGCTTGCGGCCGGTCTCACGGCGATGCTCGTCTCGCGGTTCTCGGCCGACCTGCTGCGCGCCCGCCGCGCGGACGGCATCTCGCGGCGCGACGAAATCCTCGCCGCCCTCGCGGGCGCCTCCTCCGCTCTCGTGTTCGCGTTTTCGCCCGTGATGTGGAGCCAAAGCGTCATAGTCGAAGTCTATAGCTTCGGCCAGTTCTTCATGGCGCTAGTCCTGCTGCTGGCCTACCGCTGGACGCGCCGCCCATCTGACCGGGTTCTTCTGGCCACGGCGTTCTTCTTCGGGCTTGGGCTCACGAACTACCAGGTACTTCTGCTCGCGCTCCCGCCGCTCCTGCTCGCGATTCTCCTTACCGACATAGCCCTTTTCAGGGACTTCGCGCTGCTGGGCGTCCCGCTAGGGCTTCTTGCCGGCATTCTCAAGCTGGCCGCCACGCCGGACGGCACTCCGGGCTTTTTCAAGCTCCCGCCTCTCGACCCGGAAAGCCCGGTTGGCGGCGCGCTCAACTGGACCGTGCGAGCCGGCGGCGCGGCAGGGCGCGGTCTTTCAGCGGCGGCCTCCGGAGGCGGAGTGGCCGCGACGCACTGCATGGAGGCCGCGCTGATCGTCGCCGGCGTCGTGTTCCTCGCGTCGGCGGCGGTGCTCGGACGCGCGGCTCTTCTGCGCTCGGAGCGCGGCGAAGAGCCGGACTGGACGCGTCGCGCCCGCTTTCCGGCGCTGTGCGCGCTAGTCATCTCCGGCATCGCCCTGATGGCGCTGGCTCTTTCGGTCCCAGGCGCCGTGCAGCTGCCATGGGCGCGCCTCCAGGCGCTTTCAGCCCAATACGAGGCCTCAGGCAGCCCCGATCCGGTTTTCCACTGGGGGCGTCCAACTCTGGCTTTCGCCGCCGGAATCGCGGCGCTGTGGGTGTTTTCCCTTTTCACTCCGGCCGGCGCGTGGTATGCGCTGGGCTGCACGGGCGCGCTCATGCCGCTGGCCATTCTACTGCGCAAGGGCGCGCTGCTCGGTCTCGTCCATCCCCTGAGCGGCTGGTTTGCGTTCTACGCCGCGCTTGCTCTGGCCATGTGCGCCTTCGCGTTTGCGCTCCTGCAGCGCGGGCGCACGGTCGCGCTTTCAGTGCTGTGCGGCGCGGCCGGGATTTCCTTCTACGGCTACATGGCCGTGGCGGGAGACGCCCTGCCGCCGCTGAACTGGGGCTATCCGCGCACGTGGGAGGGCTTCAAGCACGCCATCACCCGCGGGCAATACGAGCAGATCATCCCGGAGTCGGTGTTCACCTCAAAGTTCATCGGGCAGCTTGCCACGTATTTCGTGGACCTGAGGATGCAGTTCACGCTGGCGCTCGCGCCGTGGGCGCTCGTGCCATTCGCGGCGTGGCGACTTCGGACGCGGCGGCTCGCGGCCGGCCAGCGCCGCGAATTCGACATGCTGCCGCCGGCCGCGCTCGCCGCCGCTCTGGTGGCGGCGCTTGCCGTGGCCGACAAGGCGCTGGACTTCCTCTCGCTTGAAGGGCTGCGGCTCGACAAGGCGCTTTTCCTGCTGCTCCTCGTCGCCGCAGCCGCCGGTCTGCACGCGCTCTTCGTCGAGGCGTTCGTTCCGCTCGTGAGGCGCGCATTCGACGGCACCTGCGGGCGTTCCGAGCGTCTGGTGTCGGGAATCGTCGGCGCGGGCACGCTAGCCTGCACCGCCGTCGCTGGATCCGCGCTGCTCAACCCAGTGGCCGAGTTCGTGATCGAGAACTTGTTCGGAATCGCGCCCGGGGCGGCCGGCTATCGCGTCTTCGACGCCGTTCTCACAGGACTTCTGGCCGCGGCGTGGCTCTCCTTCTCGGCGCTGCTCGCGGTTCGCGTGTGGCGCGACGACCGGCTGATCGACACCGCCGCCGACGCCGGCAGCGGGCGCTGGCACCTCGTGGTGTTCGCGTGCTTCGTGATGATGAGCTTTGTCCTCATAGCGCTTGCGAAGCCGCGCGGGGACGTGCAGGACGCCTTCATCCAGAAGGTCAAGTTCATCGCGTCGCACGGACTCTGGGCCACGTGGATCGGGTGCGGCGCGGCTCTGTCGCTCTCGCTGCTGGCCTCCAGGGCGCGACGGGGCGCGTTTCTGATCGCCTGCGCCGCCGCGGCCCTCGCGCCTCTCGTGCCGATTCACGAAAACTACTGCAACTTCGGCCTCGCGGACATCACCTCGGCCGCGGACCAGAACGGCCACGACTTCGGCTGGCAGTTCGGCAACTATCAACTGCGCGGTGCCCCGGCCATTTCCGAGGAGCTCTCTCGCGACGAGGAGCCGCTGCCGGATCCGTTCTTCCCGCCGGAAATGACGCCCAACGCTGTCTTCTACGGCGGCACCGACCCGGGGCGCTTCGTCCCCACATACATGATCTACGCCGCGCATGTCCGTCCCGACGTGTTTCTCATCACGCAGAACGCGCTGGCGGACCCGACGTATCTCGACACGATGCGAGGACTCTACGCCGACCAGATCTGGATGCCGACGTCGCTGGACAACCAGGAGGCGTTTTCGCAATACGCAGAGGACGTTCGCTCCGGGCGGCGGCCGGACAACGGCGGGCTCTCCGTTTCGCCCGACGGTCGCGTGTCGGTGAACGGAGCTCTGTCGGTGATGGAGATCAACGCGATCATCGCCGAGAAGATTTTCCGCCGCAACCGCGCGCTGCACGACTTCTACGTCGAGGAGTCCTACGCCATGCAGTGGATGTATCCGTATCTTTCGCCGCACGGCCTGATCATGAAGGTGAACGCGGAGAAGGGGCCGATAGGCAAGGGGGACATCGTGCGCGACATGGACTTCTGGGACTGGTATTCGCGCCGTCTGCTCGACGATCCCAAGTTCCCGCGCGACCTGCCCGCGCGCAAGTCGTTCAACAAGCTGCGCGCGTCGCTTGCCGGCCTCTACGCCGCGCGCGGCGACCTGAAGAGCGCGGAGCGCGCCTACAAGCAGGCCCTTTCGCTCTACGTCTATTCGCCCGAAACCGCCATGCGGCTCGTGCGCGAGGTGTATTTGCCGCAAAAGCGCTTCGACGACGCCGTGGGCGTGGTGGAGCAGCTCGCGGCCATCGATCCGAACAATCCCAACCTTCCGCTCGTCGAGGTGCGCTCGCTGCGCGACAGCGCGGCCAGAGTCGCCGAGCTTATGCCGCGCCTCTCCTCGGGCCCGGCGCTTTCCGACGACGAACTGCTGGAACTTGTCGGGATGGCCATTCATTCCGGCGACCGCGCAGCGGCGAACATGGCGATGGCGGCCGCGATCGCGCCCGACCGCGCCTCGGACTCGCTTCTGCTGCGCCTCGGCCTTGCTCTGGCGGGCGGCGGATACACGCGCGAGGCGGCGTCCGTTCTGGCGCTTGTGAACGGCGCGAAGTGGGGCGACCCCGCCTTCGCCTCGGCCGACCAGCTCCGCTCCGCCTATCGCGTCATGTTCGCCGCCCGCGACGCCCGTTCCGCCGCGCTTCTGCGCCACTACCTGCGCCGCAACGAGCAGGACTGGGAGGCGTGGATCGACTTTGCACTCGCCTCCTGGGCCGAGGGCGACTCGCGCCGCGCCGCATTCGCCCGCGCGCAGGCGCTGCGCCACGGCGGCGCCCGCGCGCGGGAGGCTCTCAAGGCGTATCAGTTCCTCGATCAGGAGCCGCGTCAAACCGAAAGGAGCGTTCGCTAATGCCAATCTACGTCTATCGTGCCAGGAATCCCGAAAAAGGCTGCGCCTCATGCGCCGAGCCGTTTGAGCTCATCCAGTCGCTGCGCGAAGCGCCGCTCGCCGTCTGCCCCGAATGCGGGGCCGCCGTCGAGCGCGTTCCGACGGCCGCTGCCATCGGGTTCAGCCAGTCCAATCTCGACGACCGCGCCAAGGCGGCCGGATTCACCAAGCTCAAGCGCCTTGGCAAAGGCGAATACGAAAGGCAATACTGACATGAAGGGGATCGTTCTGGCCGGCGGCTCCGGCACGCGACTCAACCCGATAACGCTTGGGATCAGCAAGCAGCTGCTGCCGGTTTACGACAAGCCCATGGTGTATTATCCGCTGTCGGTCCTCATGATGGCGGAAGTGCGCGACATACTGCTCATCAGCACCCCGCAGGACCTTCCGCTCTTCAAACGGCTGCTGGGCGACGGCGCGGAGTTCGGTCTGCGTCTGAGCTATGCCGAGCAGCCGCGCCCCGAGGGCCTGGCGCAGGCCTTCACGATAGGCCGCGACTTCATCGCCGGCGATCCGTGCGCGCTGGTGCTCGGCGACAACATTTTCTTCGGCGACGGCCTCAGGCGTCTTCTGCGCGAAGCCGCGAAGTCGGCGCGCGACGGCGGCGCGATGATCTTCGGCTACCGCGTCGGAGATCCGGAGCGTTACGGGGTCGTGGAGTTCGACGAGAACATGAACGCGGTCGGGATCGAGGAGAAGCCTGCCAACCCGAAGTCGCAGTGGGCGGTGCCAGGACTTTATTTCTACGACGGGAACGTCTCCGAATACGCCGCCGCCCTGAAGCCAAGCGCCCGCGGGGAGTTCGAGATAACGGACCTCAACCTCGAATACCTGAGGCGCGGCCGGCTGAAAGTCACGACATTCGGGCGCGGCATCGCGTGGCTCGACACGGGCACTTTCGGCTCGCTGCTGGAGGCGTCGAATTTCGTCGAAACGATACAGAACCGCCAGGGCTTCAGAATCGCCTGCCTGGAGGAGATCGCCTGGCGCAACGGATGGATCGGGACCGACGAGCTGCGCGCGCGGGGGCTGTCGATGTCGAAGAACGACTACGGGCGCTACCTGACGGCGCTTGCCGACGGCCGTCTTTCCTGATCCCGGCGCGCCGCGATTCGTCGCGGCAAAAAGCAAGCGGTCCCCGCGCCGGAAAACCGGAGCGCGGGGACCGCTTTTGCCACTAAAGCCCTTACTTGGCCTTCTTGGCGGGCTTCTTCGCGGGAGCGGCCTTCTTGGCGGGAGCCTTGGGGGCGGGCTTCTTCGCGGGAGCGGCCTTCTTGGCGGGGGCCTTGGGAGCGGGCTTCTTCGCGGGAGCGGGCTTCTTGGCTGGAGCCTTGGGGGCGGGCTTCTTGGCGGGAGCGGCCTTCTTGGCGGGGGCCTTGGCGGCGGGCTTCTTCGCAGGAGCGGCCTTCTTGGCGGGGGCCTTGGGGGCGGGCTTCTTCGCGGGAGCGGCCTTCTTGGCGGGGGCCTTGGCGGCGGGCTTCTTTGTGGGCATGGATTTTTTTATCCTTGTGTTGTTTTTAAACATGGCGGGACCGCCTTCCGGAGGCCGCCTTGGCAGACGACACTTGCGCGTCCGCCGTCTGGAAAGGCCCTTTACACCATTTGCCCGTATTTGTAAAGAAAAAAATGCGAAGCGCCGGAGAGACCTCAGCGCCGCGCCATCAGACCGCCGGCGAGCAGGATTCCCCTCTGGCGCTCCGAGAGCGAGGCGCGAACGCGGAACGACTCGCCCGTGCGCCGGACCACGACCGTGGCGACGCCGTCGCCGCGAACCGCGTCGGCGACGCCCGGAAGCTCAATCGCGTCGCCCTGCTCGATTCTGTCGGCGTCGGCCGGATTCTCGAACACGAACGGGACGATGCCGAAGTTGACGAGGTTCGCGGCGTGGATGCGCTCGACGCTCTTTGCGACAACGGCCTTGACGCCGAGATACATGGGGCACAGCGCCGCGTGTTCGCGCGAGGAGCCCTGCCCGTAGCTCTCGCCGGCCACGATCACATTCGCGACTCCGGCCGCCTTGTTCGCGAGGCACCGGTCGTGGAACGTCGGATCGACAGGCTCGAACACGTATTTGGCATAGATCGGAACATTGGAGCGGTATTTCAGGCGCGCGCCGGCGGGCATGATGTGGTCGGTCGTGATCTTGTCGCCGACCTTGATCGCGATGACGGCGTCCAGTGTCTCCGGCAGCGGCGAGCCGGACGGAACTTCGCCGATGTTCGGGCCGCGGGCTATCTCGGCCCCGGGAACTCCGACGCCGGCGGTCTCGCGGTAGAGGAACATCGAGTCGTCGATGCCGAAGCGGTCCGGGAAGCGAACGGGCGGCGGCGCGTCGAGGGCCGTGGGATCGGTCACGACGCCGGTCAGCGCGGCGGCGACGGCGGTCTCGGGCGAGACGAGATACACCTGCGCGCTCTTCGTGCCGGAGCGCCCCTCGAAGTTGCGGTTGGACGTGCGCAGCGACACGGCGTTCGTGCCGGGGCTCTGATGGTTGCCGATGCAGAAGCCGCAGGCGTTTTCGAGAATTCGCGCCCCGGCCTCGACGAGGTTCTGGAAAAGGCCCTCGCGCATGAGTTCCAGCACGACCTGGCGCGAGCCGGGGGCCACGCCGAACGAAACATCCGGGTGGATCGTCTTGCCCCGGAGGAGAAGCGCCACGGTCTTCAGGTCGCGGTAGGAGGAGTTTGTGCAGGAGCCGACCAGAACCTGGTTGACCCTTTTTCCGGCGAGCGACGCCACCGTGGCCACGTTGCCGGGGTTGTGCGGGCAGGCGGCCATTGGCTCCACCCTGGAAAGGTCGAGGACGAAAGTCTCCTCGTATTCGGCGTCGTCGTCGGCGCAGAGGGGGACCCAGACGTCCTCCCGTCCCTGCGCGGCGAGAAACCGGCGCGTCTCCTCGTCCGAGGGGAACACCGAAGTCGTCACGCCCAGCTCCGTGCCCATGTTCGCGATCGTGGCGCGGGACGGCACGTCGAGCGAGGCGACGCCGGGGCCGGCGTATTCCATCACGCGCCCGACGTTGCCGGAGGAGCCGTATTTGGCGAGAACAGCGAGAATGACGTCCTTGGCCGACACTCCGGGCCGAAGGGCGCCCTCCAGCCAGACGCGCACGACGCGCGGCGCGGCGATGTAGTATGGGCCGCCGGCCATCGCCACCGCCACGTCGAGGCCGCCGGCGCCCATTGCGAGCATCCCGATGCCGCCGCCGGTTGGAGTGTGGGAGTCCGAGCCGATGAGAGTCCTGCCCGGCCTGCCGAAGCGCTCCAGGTGCAGCTGGTGGCAGATGCCGTTGCCCGGACGCGAGAACACGATGCCGTATTTGCGGGCCACGCTCTGCAGATAGGCGTGGTCGTCGGCGTTCTCGAAGCCGACCTGGACGGTGTTGTGATCGACGTAGGAGACGGAGAGCTCCGTCTTCACGCGCTCGCAGCCCATGCTCTCGAACTGGAGATACGCCATCGTGCCCGTGGCGTCCTGAGTGAGGGTCTGGTCGATTTTCAGTCCGATTTCGCTTCCCGGCGAAAGCTCGCCGGAGACGAGATGGGCGGAGATCAGCTTGTATGTGAGATTCATTTGATCCTGAGCAGTCTGGCGCGGGCTTCGCGCATGAGTTCTTCGGTCGTGGGCCAGTCGATGCAGGCGTCGGTCACCGAAAGGCCGGGCCGCAGCTGTCGTATGTCCTTGGGGATTTTCTGGTTGCCCCACTCGAGAAAGCTTTCGAGCATGAAGCCGCGAAGCGACGAGTCGCCGTCCTCGATCTGGGATAGCACGTCGCGCAGGACGGCGCCCTGCTCCTCCGGGCGCTTGTGCGAGTTGGCGTGGGAGCAGTCCACCACGATGCTCCGCGGAAGATGCGCGGCCTTGAGGCGGCGCTCGCACTCGGCCACGTGCTCGCGGTCGAAGTTCGGCTCGTGGCCGCCGCGCAGGACGACGTGGGCGTAGGGATTGCCGGTCGTCGAGAAAACGGCGGGCAGGCCGTCGTCGGTGACGCCGAGGAAGTGATGCCGCCCGAGCGCCGAGGCGATTCCGTTCACGCAGGCGTCCAGCGAGCCGTCCGTGCCGTTCTTGAAGCCGACCGGCATTGAGAGGCCGGAGGCCAGCTCGCGGTGGGTCTGCGCCTCCGCCGTGCGCGCGCCGATGGCGCTCCAGCTCACGAGATCGGCCAGATACTGCGGCACAAGGGTGTCAAGGAACTCCGTGGCGGCTGGAAGCCCGAGTTCGGCCACCTCGATGAGAAAGCGCCTGGCCATGCCGAGGCCGTCCTCGATGCGGAAAGTGTCGTCCAGATACGGATCGTTCACGAGCCCCTTCCAGCCGAGGACCGAGCGCGGCTTCTCGAAATAGACGCGCATCACGACGAGAATGGCGTCCGACACCTCGTCCGAGAGCGCGCGCAGGCGGTGCGCGTATTGCGCCGCCGCGTCGAGGTTGTGGATCGAGCACGGCCCGACTATTGCGAGGATGCGCGGGTCGTCGCGGTCTAGAATGCGCTCGATCGCCGCGCGACCGGCGCGCACCGCCTCGGCGGCGGCTGGCGTGACGGGGATGCGTTCGCGCATGACCGCCGGCGTGGCCAGCGGCTGGATCGACTTGATGTTGACGTTTTCGAGCGCGGGCAGGCTCATGGCGCGCTCCTCACGCGGGGTCGTCGAGGAGGGCGCGCAGCGCCGCCGCCGGATCCGGGGCGCGCATGAGCGCCTCGCCGACGAGGAAGCGGGAGAGGCGCGGGCATCCGGCGCGGACGGTGGCGATGTCGGCGCGCGTCCTTATGCCGGAGAGGCACATCAGAGCCGTCGATTCCGGGAAGAGAGCCGCGAGGCGCGCGGGGCGCGAGAGGTCCGTCTCGAACGTCACGGGATCGCGGCTGTCCACGCCCACGAGCCGGAGCGCGTTGGGGCTCTTCTCGCCGATGCGGAGGGCGCGCTCGGCGTCCGCCTCGTCGTGGACCTCCGTGAGAACGTCGAGCCGCAGATTGGCCGCGGAGTCGAAGATTTCGCGCAGAACGCCGTCGTCCGGCACGGCACGGACGATTACGAGAATGGCGTCTGCCCCGGTCCCGTAGGAGCGCGGCACCTGGTAGGGGTCGATTATGAAGTCCTTGCGCAGGACCGGGACGCGCACCGCCTCGCGCGCCGCCTGCAGGTCCTCCACGGAGCCGTGGAAGAACGAGTGCTCCGTGAGCACGGAAATGGCGGCCGCCCCGCTGCGCTCCCAGTCACGGGCGATCCACGCCGGGTCTATGTCCTCGCGAATGGAGCCGCCTGGGGGCGCGGCGCGCTTGATTTCCGCCACGATCTTCGTGCGCCCCGACGAGGAGCCGAGGGCGGCGATGAATCCGCGCGGGGTGTCCTGGCGGGCCGCGACGAGGCGGGCCGCGTCGTTGGGGCCGAGCGCGGCCTTCATGGCCTCGTTGCGGGCGCGGGTTGTTTCGATGATTTTCGCTAGCTGGTCTTCCATGGCGACGTCCTCTCGGGTGGCCTTGGCCGATCGTCGGGGAAGCCCACGACGGCGGCGTTTTTCAATCGAGTCTAACGCGCGGCGGTCAAAAGTCAAGAAAATGGACACGTCGCCCGATTTGCGGTAGAATCCGCGCCCCATGAATCTCTTTGAAGCCATTTTCGGCACGAAACACGCCCGGGACGTGAAGAAGCTCCGCCCGGTCGTCGCGAAGATAAACGAGTGGGACGAGCGCTACAAGGCTCTCTCCGACGCGGAGCTGCAGGCCAAGACCCCGGAGTTCCGGGAGCGTTTCCGCGCTGCCACCACCGGCAAGGGCGCGGTTTCCAAGGCGGAGGCGCTGGACGCGCTGCTGCCGGAGGCGTTTGCCGCAGTGAAGAACGCATGCCGCCGCCTTGTCGGGACGAAATGCCAGGTGTGCGGCCACGAGGTGACGTGGGACATGGTCCCCTTCGACGTGCAGCTCATGGGCGGCATCGTTCTGCACCAGGGCAAGATCGCCGAAATGCAGACGGGCGAGGGCAAGACCCTCGTCGCCACCGCGCCGCTATACCTGAACGCGCTAGCGGGCGACAACGTCCAGCTCGTCACGGTGAACGACTATCTCGCGCTGCGCGACTCCCAGTGGATGGGCCACCTCTACCGGTGGCTCGGCCTCACGGTGGGCTGCATCCAGAACACGATGGGGCCGATCCAGCGCCGCGAGCAATACGCGTGCGACATCACCTACGGCACCAATTCGGAGTTCGGGTTCGACTACCTGCGCGACAACGGCATGGCCCAGGACGTTCGCGAGCAGGTCCAGCGCGGGCACCACTTCGCCATCGTTGACGAGGTTGACTCCATTCTCATCGACGAGGCGCGCACCCCGCTCATCATCAGCGGGCCGGCGGAGTATTCCTCCAACCAGTATCAGGCGCTGCAGCCGCAGGTGGAGAAGCTCTACCGCCGCCAGGAGAAGATGGTCGCCTCCCTTGTGTCCGACGCCAGGAAGGCCCTTGAGGCCGGCGAGACGGAGCGCGCCGGAAAGCTCCTCTACCAGATCTACCACGGCATGCCCAAGAACAAGGAGTTCATGGCGATGCTCGAGGACCCCTCCGTGCGCAAGGTGCACGAGGACGTCGAGTCCATGATGCTCACGGACATGCACAAGGACGAGGCCCGCGAGTTCCGCGAGGAGCTGTTCTTCGTGGTTGACGAGAAGATGCGCGACGCCTCCCTCACGGACCGCGGCTGCGCCGAGCTGAACCCGTCCGATCCGGAGATGTTCGTCGTTCCCGACATCGTGGGCGCCATGGCCGAGATCGACAAGGAGGATCTGCCGCGCGAGGAGCGCGCCCGCCGCCGGGTCGAGGTTCAGAAGCGCTTCGCCGAGCGCTCCGAGCGCATCCAGAACGTGGCCCAGCTCTTGAAGGCGTATTGCCTCTACGAGAAGGACGTGGAATACGTCGTGCAGGACAACAAGGTACTGATCGTCGACGAGTTCACGGGGCGCATTCTGCCGGGGCGGCGCTGGAGCGACGGCCTCCATCAGGCGGTCGAGGCCAAGGAGCACGTCACGATCGAGCGCGAGACCCAGACCCTCGCCACGATCACGATCCAGAACTACTTCAGGATGTACGAGAAGCTCTCGGGCATGACCGGCACGGCCGAAACCGAGGCTTCGGAGTTCAACGACATCTACCGCCTCGACGTCGTGGCGATCCCCACGAACCGCCCGATTCGCCGCATCGACCGCAACGACCTGATGTTCAAGACGCAGCGCGAGAAGTTCCAGGCGATCATCGAGGACGTCACGGAGTGCCACCGCGCCGGGCAGCCAGTGCTGATAGGCACGGTGTCGGTCGAGACGTCGGAGATACTCTCCCGCCTGTTCCGCGCCGCCGGCATCCCGCACAACGTGCTCAACGCCAAGAACCACGCGCGCGAGGCGGAGATCGTCGCCCTGGCGGGGCAGAAGGGCGCGGTCACCATCGCCACGAACATGGCAGGCCGCGGCACGGACATCAAGCTTGGCGAAGGCGTCGTCTGGACCCCGCGCGAGCTTATCGTCTCCCAGACTTCGCTCGACGAGAGGCCGGCCGGGGAGAGCAAGACGCTCCGCGCGCTGCTGGAGGAGCGCCCGTGCGGCCTTTACGTGATCGGATCCGAGCGCCACGAGTCGCGCCGCATCGACCGCCAGCTGCGCGGCCGCTGCGCGCGCCAGGGCGACCCAGGCGCCTCGCGCTTCTACGTGTCGCTGGAGGACAACCTCATGCGACTCTTCGGTTCCGACCGCATCGCCGGCATCATGACGCGCCTCGGAATGCAGGAGGGCGAGCCGATCGAGCACCGCTGGCTCAACCATTCGATCGAGAGCGCGCAGCGCCGCGTGGAGGAGCGCAACTTCTCCATCCGCAAGCGGACGCTGGAATACGACGACGTGATGAACCGCCAGCGCGCCGTCGTTTACGACTTCCGCACCGACGTGCTGCGCAAGGAGGACGTCCACGGCCTCGCCCTCGACATCCTGCACGACCTTGTGCTCACCCAGGCCGAGGACCTGCTCTCCGACGCGAAGACCGCGCAGACAGCCGACTTCGCCGAGTGGGTCGCGCGGATGTTCCCGGTGCCCGTGACGGAGGAGGAGCTGAAGCCCTTCGCCGGCGCTCCGGAAAAGGCCGCCGAATGCATCTACGGCCGCGTCGAGGAGGCATACGAGCTCAAGTGCTCGCTCGAAGACCCGCAGGCGCTTCCGCGCCTTGAGCGCTACGTCGCGCTGCGCGCCATCGACCGCGAGTGGCAGGACTACCTCCGCTCCATGGACGAGCTGCGCGACGCCGTGCGCCTGCGCGCCTACGGCCAGCGCGACCCGCTCGTGGAATACAAGCGCGAGGCATACGGGATGTTCGAGCGCCTGATGAAGTCCATCAAGACGCGCGCCGCCAACGGCTTCTTCCGCGCATCGACGTCCGTCGATAGCATGAACGCCTTCATGCGCCAGCTCCAGCGCCCACGCCGCGTCACCCTCACGAGCCCCGACGCGAACGCCTCCGCCCTCGCCGGACCCGGCGCGGCTGCGGCCGGCGCGCCCGGCGTCGTTCCTGGGCAGCGCGTCCAGGCGCCGCCTCCTGGCGCCGCCGCGCGCGACGCCGCCTTCGAGCGCATGCTCGCGCAGGCCGGCGCGGCGCACGACGCCCGCGCCGCCCACATGGCCCGCGCCGCCGAGGCGTTTGCCGGCAGCGGCCCGGCCCAGGCCGCGCAGCCCGCCCGGCAGACGTTCCCGAAGGTCGGCCGCAACGACCCGTGCCCCTGCGGCAGCGGCAAGAA
>DJYI01000005.1:44173-61682 GCA_002448475.1 Verrucomicrobia bacterium UBA6982 | reverse complement strand
GCGCGAAGGAGGAGGCCGACCGCAGGGCGGCCGAGGAGAAGGCTAGGGCGGCCGAGGAGTCCGCCTTGGCCGAGGCCGTCAAGGCGGAGACGTCGAAGCGCGCCGAGGCCGTTGAAAAAGCCCGTCGGGCCTTTTCCGAAGCGGAGGAGATTTGCGCCTTCGCCCAGAAGAAGGTGGAAGCGGCAAGGAGCAAGCGCGACGAGGCCCGCAACATGGCGAACACGTCGGACGTGCTTCTGGAGCGTCTTGCCGAAGCCCAGAAAAACGAGGAGCGCAAGCTGGACGCGGCCAGGGACGTGGTCCGCAACGCGCGCCGAACCCTTTCCGACGCGGAGGACGCCCTTTCCAACGCCGAAAAGGACGCCCGCAAGGCGTTCTACAACGCCATCCGCGCCTCCGGCAAGGAGCCGCTCACCGAACCCCGGGGATTCTTCTCCTGGTTCTGAACCACAGCCGATTCACCTTCACAAAACGAAACCCTCCGCGTAAGAAAACCCTTCTTTCCGGACAGTATCCAAGAAAAGACAGAACCCTTTTTTCCGCTCCCTTCACAGCCATGAAATCGAAGCATTCCCCGTCCGTTCTCCTTCCCGCCGCCGCGATCCTCTCTGCGGTCTCCTCCCTTGGCGCCTCCGCCGCCACCCCGGCCGACGCGGCCGCGGCGACGATCGGCCGTTCCGGCGCCGGTGCCGCCCAGCAGGACCTCATCGAGTCCGCGACGCGGCCCCGTCCATCGGAGCCGGAGCCCGCTCGGAACTCTCCGTCGCTCGAGGCGCCCTCGACGGGCTTCCGCTTCGATCCGCCGGCGACCAAGCCGGAGCTTTCCCTCTCCAAGGAGGAGCGGGCGCGCCTCGACGAGATCGGGACCGATCTCGTCGGGTTCGTCCATGCGCAGGAGCGCATCGCCGAGGATCGCGACAAGATCCTCGAGAAGAAGCTCGAGACCGGCAAGAAGCAGCGCGAAAATGCGGAAAATAGCTATTCCGAGGCCCGCATGAAGCACCGCGACGCGCTCACGGACCTCCGCGACGCGGAGCGAAGCCGCGACGATGCGGTCAAGGAGGCCGAGGCTGCCGTCGCGAAACGCGAGTCCCTCCGCGAGGCGCTCGAGACGAAGAAGGACGAGAACCGCCAGCGCAGCGAAGAGACCGAGGCCTGGATGGAGAAGCTCAAGGCCGAAAAGGCCCGGGTGTCCGAGGCGCAGGAGGCGCAGGACGAGGCCGCCGGAAGGCTCCAGGCGGAGAAGAGCGCGCAGTCGGAGATCGAGAGGCAGCTCGCCGAGAACGTCAAGGCGCTGGTCTCCGCGACGAACGATGTCGCGCAGAAGGTGACGGCCGTCGCCGACCGGAAGAAGGACGCCGCCGAGCGCGCCGAGAAGGGCCGCAAGGCCGTCGAGGCGAGCGAAAAGGCCGTCGGAGAGGCCGTCGCCGCGGGCGCGAAGGCCGTGGACGACCGGCGGAAGGAGGCCGCCGAGAAGGCCGGCGCGGCCGACGCCGCCCGCGCGGCGTTCCGTCGCGCGAAGGACGACGAGGCGGAGAAGGCCGGCGCGAAGGAGTCCGCGAGGCGCGACCGGGAGGCCGCGCAGAAGTCGCTCGACCGGGCGAAGCGGGGCGTCGAGGCGGCCCGCGAGGCCGTCGCCGAGGCGGAGTCGGATCGCGACGCGGCCGTCCGCCACCTCGAGGAGGCTCGCCGGAAGGACGCCGAGACGAAGGGCTGGTTCTCCCGCCTCTTCATTCCGTCCGTCGAGCGCGCCGAGCGGCGCGCGAACGCGGCGGAGCAGGGCGTGGCCGACTCCAAGGGCCGCGCGGTCTCCGCCGAGAAGAACGCGCGGGATGCCGCGCTTGCCCTCGACGAGCGGGACAAGGCGCTTTCTGCGGCGGACGCCGCGTGGAAGAAGGCCGTCGGCGTTTCCGGGGACCGTCGGAAGGACTGGGACGGCGCCCTCGCGGAGCAGTCGGCCGCCGAGGGGCGGATCGAGGAGGCGAAGGCCGCCGCGAAGGCCGCCCGGAAAGAAGCCGAGGGCAAGGTCGAGGAGGCGAAGGCCGCCGCGAAGGCCGATCGCCGGGATGCCGAGCGTCAGATCGACGAAGCCGCGCGGGCGGAATCCGATGCGCGCAAGGACGCGAGGAGGGCGAAAGGCGCCGTCGAGGACAGCGAGGACGCGCTCGCCGGAAAGAAGAAGGACGTCGCCCGCGCGGAGAAAGTCGTTCTCGACCGGTCGGAGAGGACCGAGGCGGCCGAGGCGCAGAGGCGCGCCGTCGAGAACGAGAAGGGCATGGGCATCAACCTCCTGACGGAGCGCGAGCTCGACGAGAAGCTCGGCGAGGCCGTCCACGACGTCCTCGCGAAGAACGAGGAGAAGAGCGAGCGGGAAATCGCGGCCGAGAAGGCGCGCCAGGAGGTCGGCCGGACGCAGGCCGGCGAGGAGAAGGCCCGCGAGGCGCTCGCCACCGCCCATGCCTTCATCGCCTCCGCCGAGCAGACGTCAGGCGACGAGGCGCGCGAGAACGAGAAGTTGCACCAGGAGAAGATCTCCGCTGCCGAGAAGTCGTTCTGGGATCAGTATCGCAAGGATCAGGTCCGCGACGCGCCCGACCTCGTGAAGAAGGATCCGAAGGCTCTCGAGGGCGAGCTCGAGACCGCCAAGGCCGGACGTGACAAGGCCGCCGAGACGAAGACCGCCGCCGAGGCGGCGCGCGACAAGGCCCGGGCCGGCCTTGCCTCCGCGGAGGCGCGGGCCAAGACCTCGCGCGATGCGCTCGCGAAGGCGAAGCGCGCCGCCGAGGATGCCGACCGCGCGCTCGGAAAGGCGCAGGACCGGGCGACGGACGCCCAGGCCGCGCTGGACAAGGCCCGCGCCGCCCAGTCTGGCGCCAAGGATCCCGCCCGCGCGGCCGAAGCCGTCCAGGCGGCGTCCGAGGCTCTCGCCGCCGCGAAGAAGGCCGTGAAGGACGCCTCCGACGGGAGGAAGGCCGGCCTGGAGGCCATCCAGGCCGCCGACAAGGAGGCGAAGGACGCCCAGACGGCGGCCGGCGAGGCCGCAAAGGCGCTGAAGGACGCCGAAACCAGCGTTTCGGGGGCCTCCCGCGATCTGGCCGTCGCCGAGAAGGACGTGAAGGCGCGCGAGAGCGCCATCCGGGCCGTCGAGGGCGAGCGCGCCGGAATGGCCTCGCGGGTCGACCGCGCCGTAGACGACATGCGGAGCGAGTTCTGGAGGCAGGTCGAGGCCGCGCGCCGGGCCGAGCTCGAGAAGATCCGCCGCGCGAACTGGACCGACAGCCAGAAGCGCCACCAGGCCGCCATCGACGCCCGTCGCAACTACAAGGAGGCGAAGGCCGCGCTCGCGCGCGAAAAGCGCAACTACGACCGGGTCTGCGAGGACGAGCAGGCGAAGGGCCTGGACTCGTGGCGGACCTCCAAGCCCGTCCAGGACGCCCGCGCACCCTACAAGAAGGCCCGCGAGGCGTTCAAGGAGGCCGAGGTCGAATACAATCGCTACTACTCCGACGGCAACACGTTCAAGACCGCCCCGCTCTCGGACGCGGACGCCATCCGCGTCGTCGAGGAGGCGCAGGCGCGCCTGCGCGACGAATACGGGGCGCGCGTCCGCTTCGACGGCGACCGCCTCTGGCTCGCCCGAACGTCCGTGAACGGCGTTTCGCTCCTCGACTCGTTCTTCGACGAAATGGCCTGGCAGGTCGACGACGACATCGACCGCGCGAAGTCTGCCGAGGACTATGCCAAAGAGGCGGCCGCCTACACGCGCGACCGGGCCATCTACGGCGGATTCTACTTCGCGGGTCTCGATGTCGAATCCAAGCCCGTGAGCGACCCCGCCACGGGCGAGAAAACAGGGACGACGCTCGTCGTGTTCGCGGACAAGGGCCGCTTCGGCCCGAGCGACGTCGTGTTCGTCGACGCCGAGGGCAACACCGTGAGCGACACGAACGGCGTCCCGGCCACGGCCGGCGCCGTGTTCGCCAAATCGGACATTCTCGGCCGCTTCGTTTCGCGCGACGCCGCGACGAACGAGCTCGAGGGGCAGGCGTTCAACTTCGTCGAGTTCCGGCAGAACTTCAACGCGCTCAACGCCGATCCCGACATCAAGAAGGCCGACGTCGTCTTCCGCGTCGCCCCGTCTACGTTCGAATACGACTACGACTCGGGCCTCACCAACTACCCGGCCCGCGTCCCGCGCGCGATCCAGGCGGAGATCAAGGTCGAGGAAGATCCCAACTGGTGGAACCTCCTGATGCCCCGGCCGCTTTCGCCGCTGCACGGCGTTTTCTCGATCGACAACTTCAACAGCATGGGCGAGACGGACAAGCCCCTCGGCGAGGCCGACACCTGGATGGCCCGCGCCACGCTCCAGAGGCAGCACCGGTTCCTCGGGCGCGACGCCGCGCTCACGCTGAACGGCAACGTCTCGCTCGGCGGCTCCCTCTACGGCGGCGCCGCGAGCTGGTTCCTCGCCCGTCCCGAGGACCGCGGCTGGGTCGACGGCGGCTGGCGCGACTGGGCGCTCACGCTCCACGGCGGATACACCGAGGTCGACCAGGGCGACGTCGTCCCGAGCCTCGACGTTCTCGGCACCGGCTACTACGGCGGCCTGCAGGCCACGACCCGCCTCGTTGACACGCTCGACTCGGCGCTCGACCTCTCGTTCGGTCTCACCTACCGCTACGTCGAGAGCTCCGTCCGCATCGACGGTCAGGAGATCAAGCTCGGCCCCAACGGCGGCGACGGCTACACGATCCTGCCCCTCTCCGTCGCGCTCATGTATTCGGACAAGGCGCTCGACTCGCTCG
This sequence comes from Verrucomicrobia bacterium UBA6982, assembly GCA_002448475.1. GTDB lineage: Bacteria > Verrucomicrobiota > Kiritimatiellia > RFP12 > UBA3636 > UBA3636. The sequence goes on along the minus strand of DJYI01000005.1, from coordinate 56,874 downwards.
ACGGCCGCAACTACGCGACGGTCGAGGGCGTCTACAACCTCGGCGGCTCCTCGGCCGACGAGCTCGCGGCCTTCCGCTCCGCGATCGACGACGAGCGCTACATGCTCCTGCGCGCGCAGCTCGCCCGCATCCAGCTGCTCGGGTCCGACTCCTCCTCCTGGTGGATCCCGCGCATGGCCTTCCTCCGCGGCGAGGTCCAGTGGGCCAATACGCCCGTCATCGGCGCCGAGCAGTTCGGCCTCGGCGGCCACGGAACCGTCCGCGGCTATGCCGAACGCCTCTTCATGGGCGACACGGGCGCGAGCGCGACGATCGAGTTCCGAACGCCCATCAACCTGTGGAGCATCTTCACCAGCGTCCCGGGCAATCCCTACCGCGCATCCGAGCGCTTCCAGCTCGTGTATTTTGCCGATGTGGGATATTTTATGCTTGAGGAAGGCACGACAAATGCCCAGGGTGCGCGCGAGGACGACAGCGAGTTCATCGCATCTATCGGCGCCGGCATTCGTTATTCGTGGGATGACTTTTCGCTGCGCTTCGACTGGGGCGTCCCGCTTGTGCGCGACGATGACAAATACGAAACCTCCTCCGCAGGCGTCGGCCACGCCTCGCTCAACTACCAGTTCTAGGAACAGCGCCGAGCGTGGAGATGCGGCGCGTTGGAGAACGCGCCCTCCACTGAAAAAAGAACAATCTGAAACGTTTCACACCGGATTTGCGAACCATGAAAAACCAGATCGACCAGTCCACCCCCTTTCTCGCGTTCTACGACCTGCTGCGCATACGCGGCATCTACTCCACGGAGGAGAAGCGCGAAAAACTGCGCCGCGGCTTCCGCCGCGCCATGGCCCTCGCCGCCACGCTCGTCGCGCTCGCCCTGCCGCAAAGCGCGTGGGGTTCGGCCCTGAGCGGGCTGATGGAGAATCCAGCGAATGTGAACGATGATGGTTCTCTCAAGGCGGGTGCCTACCGCGGGCTTCCCTCCGGTGCGTTCATGGACTCCAACGACCACGTTACGATCACGGGTTCCGGCAAGGCCCTCTTCCAGACCTCCGGCTCGTGGGCCGTCACGGGCGGCGATCTCACGTACGCGAGCGGCTGGATCTACCTTCTGGCGAACGGCGGACTGACCTTCAGCGGCGGCACGATCGATGCCGCCGGTCTCGTTGCGGCGGCGATGAACGACTTTAGCTTCGGCAAGCGCTACTCGCCGGACGATGTCGGAGGCAATGTCACGATTTCCGGCGGCAGCCTTCCTTCCACGAAGGTTTTCATCGGGAAGACCGTGACCGGAGGCGACGGCGCGACGGTTGTCGCGACGGGTGGTCTTTCGCCGCTCGATGCAACGAAGAACAACGGAAAGGTTCTCTTTGCGGTCTCCGACAGTGGCGGGACGATTACCTTCGTGAACGCCAAGGTTTCCAGCGGATCCTCCCAGGCGTCGACCATCACCTTCCTCGACGAAATTGGAGAAAACTCCGACGAAGGGACTGCGGGAAGCGAACTTGGGAATGTTTCCGATCCCGCAACGGCCGGAACGGCATACGGCAAGCTGTACGCTGCGCAGGACACGCTTAAGGACCGCCAGACCACGCTCGCCACTGCGCAGTCTACGCTCGATGCCGCGCGGTCTACGCTCGCTACCGCGGAGGCCACGTTTGCAACGCTCGCCACCGCCCGCGACCAGGCACAGGCGGCGGCGGCGGCGAACCCGATGGACGCCAACCTCGCCGCCGCCGCCGCGGCCGCCCAGCAGCAAGTGGACAACCAGCAGATTCTAGTCGATAACGCCAACGCGACCGTCGCCGCCGCCGATGCGGACGTCACCGCCGCCGCGAGTGACGTCACTACCGCCGAGACATCCCTCGCGGAGCGCGTGACGGAGCTCGATGCGGCCCAGGGCGCGTACGCGAGCGCCATGGCGACGGCGGAGATCGCCAACCAGACGGCGCTTGCCTCCGCTGAAAAAGGCAATGGCGAAATCGCCGGTGGCACGGTCATGGCCACCACGGTCAATGGTGCCACGGTGACCATTTCGGGGAGCGGCAATGCCACGGCGGCGACCTTCGACGCCAACGTCGTCCAGACGGCGGGCGCGATCAACGCCCTAAATTCGGGACTTGAAATCAAGGGAACGCTGGACAACACAGGCACAGGCACGATCGACGCGAATGGGGCGCTGACGCTTGGATCTTCGGCGGCGGCCGACGCGGCCACGACGCTCCGCGACACGGGCCTTGCCGCGACGACGAAGAAGATCATCCAGAAGAACGGGACGATCACCGTCTCCGACGGATCCCTCGGCTTCGAGTTCCAGCAGGATGGCGGCACGGTCAACTCCACGACGTTCGAGAAGAACGTGACACAGAGCGGCGGCACAATCAACGCCACGACCTTCAACGGAAACGTCGTCCAGACGGCGGGCGCGATCAACTCGTCCGCGACGGGACTTGAAATCAAGGGAACTCTAAATAACACCGGAACCGGCACAATTGACGCGAAGGGCGCGCTGACGCTCGGCGCCTCGGCGGCGGCCGACGCGGCAACGACCCTCCGCGACGCGGGCCTTTCCGACACGACAACGAAGGTCATCCAGAAGAACGGAACGATCACCGTCTCCGACGGTTCCCTCGGCTTCGAGTTCCAGCAGGATAACGGCACGGCCAATTCGGCGACGTTCGAGAAGGCAGTCGAGCAGAACGCCGGCACGATCAATGGCCAGAACGGATCGCTGACGTTCGGCGCGGCCGTCACGAAGAACGCCGGGACGATCGGCGCCTCCGGGCAGAATGTGACGTTCAACGGCAACGTCAAGCAGGAAGGTTCCGGGAAAATCGTCGGCAATACCGTAACTGCGAACGGCAACATCGAAAACAACACTGGCATTGAGGCGACCACGCTGACGCTCGACAATTCCAGCCAGACATACGAGCTTAACGGCGCGAACAACAATATTTCGACTCTTTCTGGAAGCGCGCAGTCCGTTGGCATCAACAATGGTGTAAACAATCTGACCCTTTCCTCGCTTTCAGCAAAAGCCGACATCGGCGTCACGGGCGCGAAGGACGTGACCCTGGACGGCGTTTCGTCCGGCGGCAAGGTCCGCGTCCTGTCAGCGACCGGCGAAGTGTCCGACACGTCGGCGCAGGGCGCCGTTGCGCTCGAACTTGGCCGCAGGGATGCGGGAAGCACTGTTCGGACTGTGGGTTATGTGAACCTCGTGAACGGAACCGGAGCCATTACGCTTCAGGGCGTAAACGCGGAAGGCGACGTCATCATCAAGAACGATTCCGTGACGCTTGCTTCATCGGGCGGTGGGGCTGAATCGAAAGGCAACGTCTACGCAGGCGGCGACGTGGGCATCACGACGGCGGCGCTGACGCAGAACGGGAAGGAGATTTCCGGAAAGAACGTCACTATCCTCGGCACAGGCGACCTGACGACCGGCGCCGGCAAATTCACGGCGACGGCCGGCGATGTTCTCGTCAAGTCGGCAACTGGCAAGATCACTACCGGCGCAACGGAGATTTCCGCTTCGAAAAATGTCGTTATCCAGGGCACGAGCGTCGAAACGGCGGGGACGACCATCGAGGCCGCGACGACCGGCACTGCCGGGACGGCGGGCGTCGGCATCAACGCGACGGGCGACGGCAAAAACGTCGTAATCGGCGCGAACACCAAGATGACGGCGCAGACGGTCGTCCTCAAGGCGGACAAGGGGGATGTTTCCATCGCCACGGACGGAACTGTTGCCATGGATGCCTCTGCGGACCCCGGCGGGGCGAAAAAGGCGAATCTCGTGGTCTTTGCCGGCGGCGCTGACGGAAGCGGCGGAACGTTTACCGCCGATTTGGGCGCCAACAAGCCTTCAAGCAACATCACCATCGCAAAGGCGGCCACCGCCCCCGTGAATAGCGGCGACACGGTTGACCTTGACACGTTCGCCTACAAGACGGCGGCAGCGGGCGGCATGGAAATCACCTTCAAAGGGTCGAACATCGCATTGGAGAACACTGCCGGATCCGTCACCGTCAATACGACAAGGGACATCACGATCATCAATGCCGCGGGCGGATCCGGTTCCGGATCGATTGCGGCCGCAAACGTGGTCGATCCCTCGGATTCCCCTGTCACGGTCGGGGCCGGCGCCGACGCGAACAGCAGCCCCGTCGGGCTTGTCGGCACAAGCGTCACGCTGAATACATCGAATGGGACGGTCGTGACCGAGGCGGGAAAAGCCGCCGGCAAGGTGACGGTGGCCGGCGGGGCAACCCTTGCGGCCACGGGGGGCGACCTATCCATAACGACAAAGAACAACAAGAACATCGTTATTGAAGATGGCGCCATCGTCCAGTCCCAGACTGGCGACGTGACGCTGACCTCCGGCGGGGCCATGGTCGCGGACGGCCGCATCGTGTCCGGAACCGTGACCGTCGGCGAAAACCAGACGGTGATGAACGGCACCGCCACTCCGGTCGGCGCCGTGACCCTCAGTGCGAACAAGTACGTGAATGTCGGCGCGACGGGCAAGATCGAAGGCAAGGGCGACGTGGGAATCACCTCAACGACCGGCAACATCAATTTCCTTGGCACGGCCGATTCCACCGAAGGCAAGGTCGCGATGTCCGCGGAAGCCGACGGAAAGTCCGTGAAAATCGGCGATGCCGGATCGGCCTCGGAACCCGTTTCTCCTGCGGTTGCCGCAACAGTACGTGCCAGCAAGGATGTTGCGCTTGCCGGCGGCAAGGCGGTTCTCGCGCTTGGCGGATCGTCCGTGACGGCGGACGGGAAAATTTCGACCACGGCGCAGGAATACATCGCGTTGGACGCCACGCTTACCGGAAAAGACGACGTGAAGCTTGAGACGACCACCAAGGAGACGATGACCTCGGCTGTGGGTGAGTATGCCGCCGGCAGCCCCGCCGGAATCTTGGTCCAGGGCGGCACAGTCGAGTCCACCGAGAAGGCCGTCGCAATGACATCTGCCGGATCGATCCTCGTGGGGAATGGCGTGATCGTGACGGCAAAGACGACTCTGGACATGACGGCCAAGGGCGAGAGCAAGCCCGCGACGGAAACGACGCTGGCCATAGTCCAGGGCGTTCGGCTCGCCGGGACGGTTTCAGCCAAAGGAAAAGGAACGGTCACGGCCGAAAAGGGCTCCATCGAGCAGACGGGCGGTTCGCTTTCCTCCGCCGGACTCGAAATGAAGGCCAAGGACATCAACCAGAACGGCGGTTCGGTCACGGCGACCGGCGAATCGTCGGCGACCGCGTCGGCCGGCTCCGTCAAACTCGGCCAGGGCGGCAACGACTTCGATACGCTTGCCGTCACGGCTGAACAGGAGGTGAACGTCCAAGACACGGACGAGTTGGCGGTTTCAATCGCCGGTAACACGACGGGCGACGTCCGACTCCAGGCGGGCGCTCCGGCCGAAGACGCCGGCGACGTGTCGCTCAACGTTACGACCGCAATCACTGCGGGCGGCGCCGTCACGGCGACGGCCGCCGGAAACGCTACACTCGAAAAGAATGTCCAGGGCGCATCGGTGACGGCGACCGCCACGGGCGGCTCGCTGGAAACGAAGGCCGTCACGGCCATCTCCGGCAACGCGGCCCTCTCCGGCGCGAGCGTGACCACCGGCGGCGACGTGAAGGCGAACGCCGCGAACGCCGACGTGTCGATCGTCGCCACGGGCGGCGCGAACACGACGGCCGGCACGGTCGAGGCGGGACGCAACGCCACAATCGACGCCGGAACCGGGGAGGCGCAGGTCGCGGCCGTGACGGCCACGGCCGGCAACGCGGCCGTGATCGGCGGCGCGGGCGCGACCGTCGGCGGAAACCTCACGGCCGGCGGCAACGCGGTCGTCGTCTCGGACGGCGGCGCGGCGACCATCAACCCCGGAAACACCGTCCGGGCCGCGAACCTCGGCATCCAGGGGGCGGCGGTCGCGAACGACGGAATCGTAGAGGGCGTCAACCAGCTCGCGATTGTCCAGACGGGCGACGCGGCGATGACGCTCACGGACGACGACATCCCGGCCGGCGCGCAGACCGTCGGCATCCAGTCGGCGGGCGACCTGACGGTGACGTCGGGCCACGCGCTGACCTTCGGCCAGGCGACCGTCGCGGCCGGCGGCCGCGAGGTCGCCGCGAACGGGCTCGCCTCGACGGCGGGCACGGTTGCGGTCTCCGCAGGAGGAAACATCGCCTCCAGCGCCATCACCGGCGCGGCGGGGACCACCGTCACGACGGAGAACGGCGGCGCGATCAATGTCGCCGGGAACCTCGGCCAGGGCGGGGAGACCGTCGTGAACGCCAACGGTGCGGCGGTGAACGCCGGAACGCTGGCAAGCGGCGGGGCGCTCACGGTGAACAACGCCGGCGCGGTTGCCGCGAACATCGCGGCGGGCGGCAACGCGAACATTCAGGCGGCGAACATCCAGGCCGGGAACACGCAGACCGGCGGAAATCTCGTGCTGCAGGTCGGCGGCGACGCGAACGTCGGGCAGATCGCCGTGGGCGGCGACGTGAACGGCGCCGTGGGCGGCGTCTATACCGTCGCCGGCGGCAACGTCGGGACGATGGGCCAGGGCGGCGACTTCACGACCGGGCAGTTTACGCTTGAGGGAGATCTCGCTTCCGGCGACATTACGATGGATGCCGGAACCCTTCAGATGGACGGCAACCTCGATGCAGGCGGCGCGGCGGTGGACATCACCGCGGGCGGCGGCATCCAGGGAGGAGGCGTCCTCACCGCAGGCCAGCTCTCGCTGGCGGGCGGCGCAATCGGTGCGGCGGGGAACAACTTCCAGGTCGTGACGCCGGCCCTGCAGAACATCACGGGCTCGATGGTCTATCTCGTGGACACGCAGGCGGGAACCGTCACGGTCGGGACGATCCAGGCGACGGGCAACACCCTCACGCTGCAGTTCGACAACGCCACGCAGATCAACGCGGCGGGCGGAAACGGGATTTCCTCCGGCGGCGACATCAACCTCACCGTGAACGCCGGCCAGTTCGGCTCGCTCGACAACCCGATTCGCGTGACCGTTCCCGGCACGTTCACGATCGACGGCACCAGCCCCGAGCTGCTGCACATCGTCGTGAACGGCGACGCGGCGGCGAGCGACCTCGTGGTGAACTACCTCTCCGCCGGCTTTGCGATCTACGGTTCGCGGGAGACCGGCTGGCAGATCATCGGACTCGGCCCCGAGAAGCAGCGCCTGATCAACCGCGCGCTCGCCTTTACGGTGAACACGCCGGAACTCAAGAGCAAGCAGGGCATCTTCGGCGATCCGGCGTTCATCCACACCCGGATGAATGTCTCGGAGGCGCGCGCGGCGGCCAACATGGACATGCTCGCGCTCAACGCGGTCGACTTCTACGACACCTGGGAGCACGTCCAGAGCGGCGAAGGCCGCCGGGCGCTGCGCAAGTGGGCGCCGAAGGTCGACATGGGGCCCAATTCGCTCCTCTCGGCCAAGCTCGCCGCGCAGGCGTCGGAGATGGAGACGCAGCCGGAGGTCTGGGTTCCCGGACAGACCGGCGCCTCGTCGTCGGCGCCCGCCGCGCCGACCGCGCCCGCCGCGCCGGCCGCCGAGTAACGGCCCGGAGAATCGCCCGAAGAGAACGGATCGCGAGACAGAGCCATGAAGAGAACAGACACCATCCCCGCAGGCCTCCGACGGATCGCCGGACCGCTCGCTTTCGCCCTCGCAGCCGCGTGTTTCGCGCCGCCGGCCGCATCGGCGTCCGAGCCCGAGCTCCGATGCGGGTGCAAGCGGTCGGTCGAGAAGCACGTCCGGCCCTACCAGGACATGAAGCGCTTCGCCGAGGAGGCCTACGCCGTCCGGACCAACGCCGCCGCGAAGCTCGAGGCGGCCCAGCGCGACTGGCGCGAGCTCACGACGCGCCGGAGCCGGCTGGAGAAGCTCGGGGACGACTTCCAGGAGCTCCTGAAGGACTGCAACCGCGTCAAGGACTCGACCGGTCGGACCGACCTGCGGGACCCCAAGGTCTGCAAGCGCCTCTCCACGACGCTCGAGAGCTACAAGGGCCGGCTGGAGGAGCTCTCCGGCCGGTTCCGGGACCTCACGTCCGGCGAGAACGGCTGGCGCGAGGCCTACGACCGGGGCCTCTCGGCCCGGACGGAGTTCAAGAGCCTCGACGCGCAGTTCCAGACCGCCTACGACCACGCGGACGGCATCCTCAAGAACGCCTACCACCACGCGTGCGTGAACGAGCTGTTCGAGAACTACCTCGAGCGCGATCGCCGCGAGATGCGCGACCTCAAGAAGGCGATCCAGGAGGCGAGCGGCGACCTGAAGGAGCCCGAGATCTCGGGCGAGCCGCGCAAGGACCAGACCTACGCCCAGAACGCGGAGGGCGACATCCGCACGAAGGAGACGAAGATCCGCGACTTCCCCGTCGAGTTCGCGGACGCGCTCCACTTCGAGGACGCCGGCGTCGTCGACTGGGACGGCCTCATCGCCTACGTGAACGAGCTCGCCTCGACGCGGGCCGTCGTCCGCTTCTGGAACCGCGGCGAGCCGCTGGAGGGCCTGACGCAGACGCTCAAGGAGGGCGAGACGCTCAAGAAGCCGGCGGATCCCTCCTGGGGCGACCTGGAGTTCTTCCACTGGGCCGACCGCAACCGCGGCGGCGGGGAGGCGTTCGAAGGGTTCGGGCAGTCGGTCTCCGGCGATCTCGACCTCGACGCGGTCTACGGCTTCACGGTCGAGGTCGAGGGGCTCGACCGGGTGTTCCCCGTCCCCCAGCGCGGCCAGGGCCGCGAGCGCTTCTTCCGCGTGTTCAACGATCCCGAGTTCGACGCCTACGAGAAGAAGGTCAAGGAGGACCTCCGCCGCGAGGGCAGGCAGTTCTCCGGCTGGTTCGAGAGCGGGACGCAGATCCGGGTCGGGCGCGACTCGGAGATCGCCCGCAGCTGCAAGATCGAGCCCCGCGGGGAGGACGTGTTCTTTCGCCTGAAACTCTGCAACGCGAACGGGCAGCCCTACGGCGATCCGGTCCTCGTGAAGTTCGGGACGGCCGTCCCCGCCGAGATTCCGCTTCCGCCCGACGAGAGCGGCTTCCACTACACGCACTGGTCGGCCTCGCTCGGCGGCGAGGAGCCCTGGGACGGCTTCGGCCATCCCCTGGACGGCGACTTCACGATCTACGCCGTGCGCGAGGCCGCGCTCGTCGTGCGCCTCCATCCCGAGGGCGGCGAGGTGGTCGAGCAGGGCTACCGGGCGGGCGAGGCGTTCCACGCCTCCGGCGTCCGCTCGGATGCTCGTGCCGGGATGAGGTTCGTCGACTGGACGGACGGCGACGGCCTGCCCTTCGAGGGCCGGGCCGTCACCGCGAACATGAACCTCTACCCCCGTTTCCGGAAGGAGACCCCGTGGGAGTCCATCGACCGCGTGGGCCAGCCGGTGGAGGCGAAGTATCCGCTGCCGATCCTCGTCGGAGCGGACGCGGGCCTGTTCGTCCTGCTGGTCGTGCTGATGGCCACGGGCGGGAAGCGCGGCGGCGGCCGGAGGCGCAAGGCGGAGGCCGCGTCCGGCGAAAAGCCCGAAGAGGAATCCGGCGAAAAGGCCGCGGAGACGGCTTCGGAAAGCGCGCCCGCCGACGGCGGAAGCCAGAAATAGGGAGGGCATCGAAATGAAATCCGACATGAAGAACGTTTTCCTGTCCGCGCTGGTCCTCATCGCGGCTCCCGTCGCCGCTTCCGCGCAAACGTCCGTTCCGGGCGCGGCGGCGCAGCCCGGCCCCGAGACGCTCGTCTATCCTGCGCTTCTGCTTCTCTTCTTCCTTCTCGCGTTCGCGGACGCGTGGATCGTGCTCGCCCGCGTCGGGCGCGGCATCGCCCAGCTGTTCCATCGCCGCCCCGCGCCGGCCGGCGAGCGCGGCTCCTACGTCCCGCCGGAGGAGGAGGTCTGCCCCACCTGCGGCGAGAAGCTCGTGGACGGCGAATGCCCACAGGGGCACACGATCGTCCGCTGCAGCAAGTGCTCAGCCATCATGAAGGACGGCGTCTGCCCGCGCTGCGGCGTGGGCGGAGAGGTGGAGTTCTGCCCCACCTGCAACAGCGAGCTGGTTGATGGCGAATGCCCGCGCGGGCACACGATCGTGCGCTGCCCGGACTGCGGCTCCATCCTCCAGGAAGGAGTGTGCCCGAAGGGATGCAACGCCGATCCGCTCAACCTCGGCTGGCCCGGCGGCGCGGAGCGCAAGCTCTCTGGTTTCGCCCTCCAGGTCGTCGAGTGTCCCAAGTCCGAGGGCCAGGGCTTCTCGCTCCGCGTTCCGGAGAAGTTCGTCGTGGGCCGCAGTTCCACGGACGCCAAGGAGCCGTTCGTAGAGCTGCTCACCATCTCGCGCAAGGAGAAGGCCCAGTGCTCGCGCCAATACGTCCGCTTTGAGCGCGGCGGCGCGAACGGCGCCTTCACCGTGACGCTCCTCAACTCCTCCCGCAACCCGGCGTTCGTCGATGGGAGGAAGCTCGTCATGCAGGGCGACAGTGCCCCGATCTCCCTCGGCGGCCGCATCAGGCTCAATCCCGGCTACGAGCTGGAACTCGTGGAGGCCGAGGCGGAGGGCTGACTTCTCATGGCGTAAAGTTCGTTTCGGACTTTACGCCATGAAGGATCCGTGGTAGCATTGGGGCCTATGAAACCCAGGAATCCATTTCTCGTTGCGGGCTACCGCGGCCCCGAATGGTTTTGCGACCGCGAAGCCGAGACGAATCGCATCCTTTCGGCCCTGCAGAACGAGAGGAATCTGACGCTCGTCGCTCCGCGCCGTTATGGCAAGACCGGGCTTGTGCGAAACGTCTTGCACCTGCTCGGCGACGAGTGGACGCCGGTCTATGTTGACATCTACGCGACTTCCAATCTCCGGGAGTTCACGGAGGCGTTCGCTGGCGCCATCGTGGGGGCGCTCGACTCCGCCACCGACAAGGTGCTTTCCGCAGTCGGCAGGTTTTTCAAGTCAGTCAGGCCGACCGTGACGCCGGACGGGAACGGCGGCGTCTCGTTTTCGTTTTCCGTCGAGCCGCAGGCGGCGGAGCGGACTCTGATTGACGTCTTCGACTACATCGCCTCGAAGAACCGACGCATTGCCGTGGCGATCGACGAATTCCAGCAGATCCGCGCCTATCCGGAGTCCGGAACCGAGGCTTTTCTGCGCAGCCGGATCCAGTTTTGCGAAAACGCGAACTTCATTTTTGCCGGATCCAGGCATCACGTCCTTGCCGACATGTTCACGTCTCCGAAGGCTCCGTTCTACCAAAGCGCGGACATCCTTTCGCTTGACGTGATACCGCCGGACCGCTACGCCGCGTTTGCGAAGCGGTTTTTCACGGGCGACGGGCGGCCTTTTTCGGAATCCGCGTTCGATGCGCTGTGGCGGCGCTTCGACGGCATCACATGGTATGTCCAGGCGGTTCTCAACCGGATCTGGGGTGACGGCGGCGGTCTGGACTCTGAGGCCGACATAGACATGGCCGTCGATTCGCTCGTGGAGGAACGCGGTCTTACGTTCCACGACCTGCTTGCCGGGCAGACCGCTGTCGGAAAAAAGCTCCTCAGGGCCGTCGCCTCCGAACGCCGCGTTCCAGAAATCACAGCCGGCGCGTTTCTCCGCAAGCACGGCCTTGCCGCGCCTTCGTCCGTCCGCGCGGCCGTTCCCGCCCTCGTCGAACGGGATCTGCTCTACAAAGCAGACTCCGGGTTCGTCGTGTATGACCGGCTCTTCGCCGAATGGCTGCGCTCTCGCCCGTGACTTGTCGTCCTTCGACTGCCCCTTGCCAAAAGATCATGAGTTCTCCAGATACAGATAAAACAATCCAAAACGAACCAGTCGCCGCGTGGGCGACCGACTGCCGCGACAAGTATCCCGAGAACCACGACAGCGGATACGCCGGCCGCATCTGCATGGCCGACGGGAACCTCGCGTGGGCGGCTGTCGTCTCCGACGGCGCCGGCGGGAGCATGGAGGGACTCAAGGTCTCCGCGCTCGCCGTGCAGGCGTTCGTCGAGGCCGTCCGCAAGTCAACTCTCGCGGAACTCTCCGACCCAGCCGCGCGCGACGCCTGGCTGCGCGCGTGGACCAAGTCCCTCCACGCGGACGCCTCCGCCCGCTTCAAGGGCGGCATGGCGACGTTCTGCGGCGCGGTGATCCTGCCGCCGTCCGCGGACGGCACGGACTGGAGGCTCTTCACCCTCAACGTCGGCGACTCCCAGGTGCTGAAGCTCGACGGGAGCGGGCGGTGCATGGGCGTTACGCCCGACGCGCCGCCGAACAACGCCAACGTTGAGGGGCACAATCCGGTCCGCGTCGTGGGCGTGGCGCCCAAGGGCGACTTCTGCCTCCTTGACGTCGAGGAGTTCCCGCTCCCGAAGGAGGGGCCATGCTGGATCCTCGCCGGTTCCGACGGCTTTTTCTCGAAGAAGAAGGGGAAGGCCGAGCTTTCGATATTCTCGACGGGCGATCTCCGCGACGTCTGCATCGCGTCCGGCGCACCGTTTCAGGAGCTTCCGGCGCTTGCCATCAGGCGCTCGCTCGAAAACGCGCGCAAGCTCGACGCCGCGGAGATGATGGACAACTCCACCGTGGCGATGCTCGGCTTCCGCGTCCCGGCGACGGACCTCGCCGCGCCGGCGTCCGCCGGGGCGGCGGGCGCGCCGCCTCCGGCCA
>DJYI01000005.1:26808-44081 GCA_002448475.1 Verrucomicrobia bacterium UBA6982 | reverse complement strand
CCGGCCGGTTCCGCCGGTGCCGCGCGCCGTCCCGCCGTCGGCGGCGGGGCGTGGCCAAAGGCCGCGGGCGCGGGTTCCGCCGTCTGGCGTCTTGCCGCCATCGGCGCCGCCGGTCTCGTCCTCGGGTTCCTGATCGGCCTCCTGTCGGGCCATCGGTCGCCGGAGACCGTGGCCGCGGCGCCCCGGGACCCCGTCGCCGAGGCCGCCTTCGACACGAAGGGGCTTCCGTCGCACGGGCGATGCCGGACGTGCATGGCTCGCTATCTGGACAAGTCGGACACGACCGTCACGGAACTGGCGCAGACCTTCCACTGGGAAGGGGATCCGGCATGCCCGTCCCGGGCGCCGGAAGCGTCCTCGGGGCGTCGGTAGCGCGGAGTCGTTGCGATGGGGTTCCTCCGAAAAGCGGCGCCGATTGCGGCCTTCGTCCTTCTGGCGGCGACCCTCGCCCCGCTCGCGGCGGCGAGGGACTTCGCGCCGGGCGAGCAGGTCTGGTGCGGCGCCTGCAAGGGATACGTGGACGCTCCGCACGCCCGCTGTCCGAACAGGGCCGACGTGTCGTTCTGCGAGGAATGCGACGCCTTCCTTCCTCCGCACGAGAAGCACTTCGGCGAGCAGATCGCCGAGGCGGCGAAGCCGCAGGCCGGACCCGTTGGTTCCGCGCTCCCCGCGGACCCGGCGGCGCAGGAGTCCTCCGCGCCCGGATGGGAGCGCGCGCTTGCGCTTCTGGGCGCGTGGTGGTGGGTCCTTCCCGCTGCGATCCTCCCGCTCGTGTTCTTCGTCTCGTTGGCGGCGGGCGGCCGGAAGTCGCGCGCCGAGGCCTGGATGCCGATGGTCGACGGCGTTCCGCAGGGGCTGGCGCTCGTGCCCGATCGCCTCGTCTGCTCCGAGACCGGGAAGGACGACGGCGGCGGCACGGCGATCGGCTATCCGGCGATGGTCCGCCTGGGGCGGAAGTGGACGCGCGCGTTCGTGAAGCGCATGATCGGAAGGGGCATGCGTCAGGAGGTCCGGTTCCCCGCGCTCCGGTTCGAGGCGGACGTGCTCAAGGCTCTCGATGCAACGGACGCCGTTCCGAAGCTGCTCGTTCCGCCCACGGAAACAACGCTTCCGGATGGCCAATACTGGGCCTACTACGCGATGAGCGTCGCGTCCGGCGCCCCCTGGCCGGTCCAGGGCGGGCTGGGCGGAGACACGCGCCGCGCCCTCTACGCGCTTTGCGAGGCGCTCGTCCGGTTCCACAACCTGCGGATCGGCCATCACGACCTCAAGCCGCAGAACCTCTTCTGGGACGCGCACCACCGCCGTGTCACGCTCATCGACTTCGGTTCGGCGATCGACCATCGCGCCGATGCGGAGGACCGGCTTGTGAATCCTCTCGGCTCCACCTATCCCAAGACGCTGCCGTGGGTCGCACCGGAATCGGACGGCAGGTGCCTTGCCGAGCTTTCCCTCGCCTCCGACGCTTGGGTTTACGGCCTGCTCTTCTGCGAGGCGCTGGTGGGGGGCGTTCACGACCCCGATCGGACGAAGCGGCGGTGGCCGGAACGACCGGCCGACCGCGAGTGGCTCTTCCAACGGCTATCGGAGCAGGAGTCCGCCGATCTGGCCCATGCGGTCGTGGACGGGCTCTTCGCGCTACAGGCTTCACGCCGCATGTCGCTTTCGGACTTTCTTGTTGTCCTTCGGAAGGAGTGGGGGCTCTAGCATGGAACGGAACCCCCTTTTCCTCCTCGCGGCGCTTCTTCCGCTTCTCCCGCCGGCCCCGGCGTCGGGCGCGGCTCCGTCTGGATTCCTCATTCGCGCAGAGATTCGCGCCGCCGACCCGGCCGTCGAGTTCGTGTCCCTCCTCCCGACGAATCGCGCCGCCCTCGTGTGGGCGGACTCGCAGCGTCTTCCGGCGTGGCGCCGCCGCGTCGCCGAGAAGCTCGGCCTGGAGCCCCGCAACGTCGGCGTCCAGCCGGCCGACGCCTGGCTGGAGGCGGAGATCGTCGACCAGGACCTGAGGGACTTTGTCTCGGTCGGGAACATCGGCGTTCAGGAGGTCCAGATCCGTTCGGACGCGGGGCGGACCCAAACGGTCCGAAACGAGTTCGCGGTCATGGCCGTCCAGGGAGGAACCGTGCGGCTCCGCTGGAAGCAGCCGGCGGGCGGACCCTTTGCCCTGCGGTGCGGGCAGGGTGCCGGACAGGACATCCGGCTCCTCTCCGGGGCCGACCTCGAAGCTCACTGGAGCCGGCTTCTCGAGACGGGCGGGACGGAGGCGGTCCGCGCGGAGTTTTGGACGCTTCGTTCTTCCGCCCGCGTGACCGGCGATACGGACGGCGCCTGGCGCGACTGGCTGCTGGAATGGCAGCGGAAGACGCCCGCCCTCTGGCCCGCGCTCGTCTTTGCGAACCGGAAGACGGAGCCCGTTTACGTCACCTGCTGCGGCGAATCCTCTAGGCGGATTGAACCGGGTCGTTCCTGGACGTTCCGTCTGGAGAAGGACCCGGGCCGGATCGTCTGGAGCTTCCATACCGAGGGGCTCCGTGACGAGGACTTCGGGGAATTCCGGACTCTGGACTGGCGGCCGGACGGTGATCTTCCCGCGCTGGAGATCGAGGTCTCCAGGGAGTCGAGGCCGGATCCTTATCTCGTCTTCGGGTCGGACGCGATCCCGTATCCGGCCGTCTGGGATGCGCTGGCGCCAAGCGGCGAGGACGGTCGCGACACGGACCTTTCCCTCGCTGTTTCCTACGACGACGGGACGGTCGATTCGTTCTCCGGCCGTCGCGGCGCCGAACGGCCGCTCCGGCCCTACGACTTCGGCGGCGCCGGGACCGAGTGGGTCTGGCGGGCGGACCTTCGGCCGCGGAAACGGATCCGGCGCGTGACGATCTCCAGCCCGTCGTATCTGACGGAATCCGACCTTTCTCTCGACAATCCCGAATACGGCTGCGGCAACCAGGCGCGCGTGCGGAGAGGGTCGGCCGCCAAGCTCCTGCCCTGGCCGAAGCTGACGGTCCGGAACGATTCGCCCTTCCCCGCTGACTTCGCGGTCTACCGCGCGCTTCCGGGCGATGCCGGCGGCGAGGAGCTCGTGGCGGAATGGAAGGCCGTCGATCCTCGCAGGAGCGGCGACATTCCGCTCGGAAGGATGGACGGGCTTTCGGAGACCAACGCGACGCTCCGCGTGGAGATTTCGGCCCGGAAGGCGTGGAAGAACGACCGGACGGTCGCCGTCGTCCGCGGAGAGAAGACCGCGTCGGCCGGCGTCCTCGCGATGAAGACCGAATACAAGCCGCTCGGCTGGGTCCGCGACGAGGCCCGGCTCGAGTTCGTGGACGACCATGCGACCTGGTTCCGGCGCGACCGGAATCAGAGCAGCATCCAGAACGTTCTTCGCCAGGGGGAGGTCGATTCGCGGAAGTTCCTCGCCAAGTGCAAGTCCGAAATCATGGAGGATGGCTCGTACACCGATGACAAGGGCGAGCCCCATCGTCCCTTCGAGACGATCCGGGACCATCTTTCCGACTGTCCCGATCCGGACAACTGCGTCGATTGCAGCGCGTTCCGTTCCCGTTTTTTCGACCGGTGGAAGTCCCGGATCGAGGCGGCCGGCAGCGCCTCCACCTCCCTCTGGAGGGAGAGCGGCGTGACAACGGAGGACGTCGCGATCCTTCTCTCCCTCTACGAGGAATACATTGAGAAGTACGAGCTCTCGCGGACTGACAGCGTCGAGGGCCTGCTGCGGGACCTTTCGAGGTAGCCCCGCCGCGAACGAAGGAAGGATGACCATGGAACCCGACCGAAAGAAGCCTGCCGCCGCCCCACGTCGCCCCGCGGCGTTCGCCTCGCTTGCCTGCGTCGCGGCGGCCGTCCTGTGCGGCGCTTCGGCGTCCGCTGGGGAGCGCCCCGACGAGACCGACTACCTCTTCCGCGTCTCGCTGCCGGCCAACGCCGTCGACGTCTTCCTGCCCGCCCGGGAGATCGGGACGAGGGAGGAGGCCGCGGCGTATCTGGACTGGGCGCGCCGGACGCACGTCGGGAGCAAGGGGGAGATCCGGGCCGTGTGGGACGACGAGCCCGTCGACGTCTCGCTTCCGAAGAACTCCAACCTCCGGACGAACCTCCTGGCGTTCGTCCGCGACGGCGACTCCGCCGTGGATCCCTCCGGCTTCAACGCGTTCACGGTGACGAACGCCGATGCCGCGACCGGCGCGTTCCAGCTGGTCCTCGTCGGCGGGCGCGAGCCGGACGGAACGCGCGCGCGCCTCGATCCGCGCGTCTGCCTCACGAACGTCTGGGTCCTCCCGCGGCGCGAGCTGTTCGCGCGCTGGGACCGCGAGGCCACCACGAACGCGGCCGGCGTCCGCGCCGAGATCGCGGCGCTCCGGGACTCCGGCCTCTTCCGCCTGTCCGTCGGACGCGGAAAGGCGTGGGAGGCGGCCGTGGACGCCTACGTGAGGGGCAATCGGGATCTTCGCCCGAAGATCCGGTTTTGGAATCGTTCGGGCGTTCCTGTGCTGCTTTCGTTCGACGGTGGGCCCGCCGAGCCGATCGGATCGGGAAGATCCTTCGAGCCCGACCTTTCCATCGCGGACGATCGGACGTCATTCCCGTGGCGCGCTCGCCGCGCGGACCTGGATTCGGCGACGGACGCCGACTACAAGTGGGAAGAAGGCGACATCGACTGGAACGCCGCGTCGACGGAGGACGTGTCCAAGACATTCTTCGCCCCCCCGGGGACGCTGAAACCGAAGCCGCATTTCGTTCTGCCGCGTGGGGCCGTCCCCGACGAGCTCGGCGACGGAAGGGCGAAGGCGTTCGCCCGATACGCCGGCGAGCTGGAGGCCGAGGTCGAGCTGGAGCGCTCGGGCGGAACCCTTTGCTTCAAGGCGCGGCCCCACCGGCGGCTCGAATCCCTTCGCCTCTCTGGACCCGAGGGCTGGAAAGACGGCTCTCTTTTTCCGGAGAGTTCCGCCAATCTGGCATACGGTGAAACAGGTGTACTCATTCTGAAGACGCCCATGCAGCCCCCTCCGGTGCAGTGGCAGTCTGTTGTTGTTACGAACGGTTTTGCAAACGAAGTCGAGTTTTCGATAATGCGCGACAAGAAAGTCATATTTACTACGAACATTTTTGGCAAAGCATCGATTCCCCTGAAGTTCGACCCGGAGTATCCTTCCAGAGAGGCTACGGACTTGTTCGTTTCCTGTTTGGCCCAATCAGACAAAGGAAAGGCACCGTGGAAACAAGAATTGACGATTTGTCGTGGAACGGACAGAAAAATCGTTAATATTCAGTTGGATTATAAAGGTTCCCAGTTCCGAAATGGAGAAATTCCGGCGGCGAAGCCATCATTCCGTGCGTCTGAAACCATCCTTCCTTCGTCCAAGAAGCATGTGTGGCCAACCGAACAAGACGTGGATCGTCTCAAGAAGTATCTTGAAGGCGATCCATTCAAAGTTGTCATGACGGAAGGCTCCCGTCCAGGAGATAAAGTCGCAAAAGCCAAGGAAACGCTTTCCGATTGGCAGGCATTCTGGATGAATGCGCAACCGGCGCGCGACGGGGAGACTATTTTTCGAGCCGTTGTCGCGCACATCGCCAGTTGCCCGAAAGGATGTTCATCATGCAGGACCGCCCGTATGCGTCCCGATCTGAACAAGGAAAACCTGCTCCCGAAGGAAGAAGCGTTTCTGGTGCTCGGCAGCTGGGATGTTGACAAGCAGCGCAGATTCTGCCGGGAGTGCGCGGAGAAAAACGGTTGGAAGTATGACTGGGACGACTTCGAGGACGATCGCCAGGGCTGGATCGACTTTGTGTCGAAGCAGGCCGATCGTCCCGGGGAGAAGGCCACGGAGAACCTGAAGGCCTTCTGGACGGGCGAGAACGAAAACGGAAGGGCCTTCGCCAACCTGTATCGGTCCGTTGAACGGGGAACGCTCCCGGATCGGCGCTTCGATGTCATTCTCCTCCTTCCGACGTTCGAAGATCGGCGGCGGGAGCTGTTCCGGATTGTGATGACGAGCGGTCTGGACCACAAATCGGATGCCGAAGTGAAGGGGTGGATACAAAAACTCGACCAGTGCGCAGGAGTCACGCAATGAGCGACAACGACGAAATCTTCAAGTCCGAAGCGAACACGGTGCGGAGCAGGACAGTTCAGGGAAACCGGAATCCGGACTGTCTCGGGACGATCGACCAGTTTGCGCTTCTGAAGAAACTCGGCAGCGGCGGATACGGTGTGGTATATCTTGCCGAGGATTCGTTCACGCATGTCAAGTATGCGCTGAAGACTATCCTGCCCGAACTTAAGTCGAATGTGGAGGAGATGGACAATCTCAAGGAGAAGTTCGCCCTTGTCCAAAAGCTTTCCCATCCCCATATCGCCGCCGCTCATGTGATTCATCGCGCCAAGGAAATTGAGCTTCACACTGATGCGATTCGGCGCGATCTGCATGTCTCGCCGGGCGACCCGGTGATGGTGATGCGCTACGCCCCGGGCGAGACTCTATCGAAATGGCGCAAGCGGTTTCCCCGCGGGCGCGTTCCTCTTGAAAAGGCGGTGGAAATCTGTCGTCAGGTCGCCGACGCGCTTGACTACGCGCACAGGCAGGGGGTCGTCCATCGGGACATCAAGCCGGGGAATATTTCCGTTGACGACAGGAATGAAGTCGGAATTGATGTTCAGATCCTTGATTTCGGACTGGCCGAACAGATTCGCACCTCCATTTCTCGCACAAGCCGGATGTCTATCGACACTTCAGGCACCCGTCCCTACATGGCCCCGGAGCAGTGGAGCGGGCGCGACCAGGACGGAAGGACCGACCAATACGCCCTCGCGGCGGTCCTCTACGAACTTGTTTCCGGGGACGTGCCGTTTGGCTACGCCTTTTCCTCGGGCGACATCCAACTCATGGAGCAAAAGGTGCTCCACGAGCCGGTGCTGTCGCTGCCGATGCTGTCGGACGACCAGAACCGCATCATTCGGAAGGCCCTTTCAAAGTCTTCCGCCGACCGGTTCGGCTCGTGCGGTGAATTCATTGACGCATTCTCCGGAAAGGTCCCTTTTGTCGACGTTCCCGTCCCGGCCGCAGACGCGACTTCGTCCCAGAATGGCACCGGAGGCGTTTCCGGCGGACTTCCGGCGGACATCCGGCTTCTGCTTGACATCCGGAAGGCGGCGGTCAGGACCGCAAAGGCGACTGCGGTCAAGGTCCGAAAGGCTGCCGAACTGGGCGGGGAGACGCTTGCAAAACGGTTCCCGGCCCTGCGCGAGTTCGTGAGTCGTGGCGTCTCGGCTGGCTCTGGGGTTGGAAGCGCCACCCGCGCCGATGCGGAAGCCCCCGTTGCGGTGGACATGGAAGACGATTGGGTTGCCGTCCTTTCCGCGATGCCGGAGCCCGGAAAACGCCAGGTTGAAGTTGGAAACGGCCTTGCCTTTGAAATGGTCGAGGTTCCCGCAGGCTCGTTCCAGATGGGAAGCCGCAACGGGCGAAATGCGGAACCAGGCAGGCAGCCCGGAGTGGAAAGCCGGCACGAGGTGACGCTCACCGTCCCCTTTCTGCTTGCGGCGGCACCGGTCACGCGCGGAAAGTGGAGGGCCGTCATGGGGTCCGACCCGTCGAAAGGCCCCGGTTCGTCAGACGATTTGCCCGTCGATAGCGTCTCGTGGGAGGACTGCCAGGCGTTTCTTGCCAAGCTGAACGAGAACCATCCCGCCGACGGCCGCAAATGGGCCCTGCCAACGGAGGCGCAATGGGAATACGCCTGCCGCGCCGGAACGTCTGGTCCGTATTCCGGAAGCGGGCGCATCGACGAAATGGGGTGGTATTCGGGGAACAGCGACCTTGCCGCCCATCCAATCAGGTTGAAAAAGCCAAACAGGTGGGGCTTCTTCGACATGCACGGAAACGTGTGGGAGTGGTGTGCCGACGGATTCATTCCCTCGCTTGGGCATGATCCAAGAATTGACCCGTGCACTGTTCCGGCCGGCATGGAGCGAGTTGTCCGCGGCGGATGTTGGAATAGCGACGCTGCTCGTTGCCGCAGTGCAAGCCGCCGCGGCATGCCCCGCACCGCTCGGTTCGACAACGTCGGGTTCCGCGTTGCGCTCGTGCCGCGCTGACGCGCGTCGCGCTGGAGCCCGACACGCCGGCGTCGCCGGATCTCCCGAATACGAGCGGGCCAGAAAAGACATCCGCGCGATTTTCGACACTCTCCGCGCAACCGTTTTGACCCGGCGGGATGAGCTGAGACAAAATAACCAGAAATAAACAAATGTAAAAATATTGTAAAAAAAATATTTTTGAGAGAATAAAAAATAATACTTGACAACAAATCGCACTCCGTATAGTCTTTGCCCCGTTGCCGCGCACTACGGCGCGCAAGAAGAGGTTCAAAAATGCCAACGGACAAGGAATTTTACAGTCTCGAAGAAGTCGCCGACAAGCTCGGCGTCACCTACCAGCTGATATACAAGCTGGTTCGCACGGGCGATCTTCCGGCCATTCGCCTCGGCAAGCTCTACCGCGTTTCGGCGGACGACCTGGCCGCCTACCTTGAGCGGAGCAAGTCCGCAGCTGCCGGCGGCGGCACGTGCGACGTCTGCGGCGAACGCTATTCCAGCCGACTCTCACTCAAACATGTCTGCACCGAGGACGGCTGCGAGGCGCTGATCTGCAACGACTGCTGGACCCGCCGCAAGGTGCGCTTCTGCAAAGAGCATCAGCCGAAGTAATCTCCCAACTACCCAACCACCTAACCACCCAACGATCAAACGATCTGACGATCCAACGATCAAACGAATACCACAGCCATGGGACTCTTTTCTGACAAATGCACCGCGATCGTGTCGGTTGAAACAGGCCGCCATCTTACAGGCGACGAACTTGCCGAGGCTCAGGAAGTCCTGCGGACCGAAACCGGCCCGTTCCGCTCACGCGCCTCCGTTCTCGCAAAGCATGGGTGGCGCATCTGCGGCCACAACGTCAAGAAGAAGGCCCGCTTCTGCTCCAAGTGTGGCGCCCCCGCCCCGAAGGGCTGGACGAAGTGCCCCTCCTGCGGCAAGTGGGTCGGCAACGAGATGACGCACTGCTGGAACTGCGACCATCCGCTCCATCCGGAGACGCGCACGAACCTCGAGGGCGGCGTCTGGAACCGCGCCGACGGCCTCTTCGCCGAGCGTTTCGAGGTCGGCGAGGTCGAGAACATGCTGAAGAACGGCATCCAGGTCCAGGAGGGCTCCGCCGCCATCCTGCTCGACGCCGGCAAGGAGAGGACCGTCCTCGGTCCCGGGCGCCATGACCCGGCTTCGCTGGCCCGCTCGATCAACTGGTTCGGCAATCCGCCTCCCCGCTCCGCCGTCCTCGTCGACGCCGGCGAGTTCGTCGTTCCGCTGCGCATGTCCGAGGGCCTCGCGACGGCGGAGGGCTTCCCGATCGCCGTCTACGCGGAGCTCACGATGCGCTTCGTCCGCTCCCGCGCGGACGACTTCCTCGCGAATTTCATGAAGGACGCCCGGACGGTCTCCTACGAGGAGCTTTCGACGACCCTCTCCGCCACGCTCGCCTACGGCGTCAAGAACCTCTGCACCACCTCGACGGCCGAGGATCTGGTGAAGGATCCCGCTCGCCGCGACCAGTTCGAGGCGGCGATCCGAAACGCCGCGAACGAGACGCTCAAGGCCTGGGGCTTCGAGGTCGTCCGCGTCGGTGCCGCCGACTTCGACTCCGCCGAATACGCGGAGGTCCGCAAGGCGAACGAGGGCCTCGACGCCCGCCGCCGCGAGATCGAGTTCCTCCGCCAGGTGCGCGAGATTGCCGCCTCCGAGCGCGAGGTCGCCTCGGGCTCGAAGATGGACGAGGCGAAGGAGGCGATGGACGAGGAGGCCTACATGGCCGGGCTCGCGGCGGAGAAGACCGTCGCCGACGCCGAGCGCGAGGCGTCCGTTGCCGGCGACCTCGGCCGCGTCGAGGCCGGCCGCGTGCGGGAGGAGGCGGAGCGCGACCATGCCCTTGCGGAGCGCCTCGCGACCCTCGCGCAGGAGAAGGAGGTTTCGGACGCCGAGCGCGACGCCGCGCTGAAGCTCCTCTTCATGGCGAAGCAGAACGAGATCTCGAACCGGGAGGCCGACTACCTCCTCGCCCGCAAGATCGCCGACCGCGCCGCCGAGATGGAGGCCGAGCTCAAGGACACCGACCACGACCTCGCGCTCAAGGAGAAGCTCCGCGCCTATACGGTCGAAGCCATGCTCAAGGACGAGCTCGGGCAGGAGGAGCTGCTGAAGATCCAGGCCCGCGAGGCGGAGATCGCCAACCGGGTCGAGACGTCGAACATCGACCTGGAGGCCTACCGGACGCGGACGACCGCGACCGCCGAGGCCGACGCGAACGCCTACCGCACCCGCACGGAGGGCACGGCCCAGACCGACGTCGAGGCCGACCGCATCCTTCGCGTCGGCCAGTCGACCAACGAGGTCCGGTCCGGCGAGGTCGACAACGAGATTAAGCGCCTCAAGGGCCTGCGCGACATCGACCGCGACATCGACGAGACGAAGATCCGCGCCAAGGACGCTGAGGCCGCCCGCGTGAAGGGGCTCTCCATGGAGGAGCTCGTCGCCATCGACGACGATCCGGAGAAGATCCGCGCCCATGTCGAGATCGAGCGCATCCGCGCGCAGAAGGGGATGACGCACGAGCAGATCCTGGCGGCCGCCGCCGAGAAGTCGGCCGCCGCCGCGGACGCGCTCGCCCGGCTCGGCACGCTGAACGTCGTCGGCGACCGCGAGCGCGCCCTCTACGAGGCCCGCGTCGCGGACGCGCGCGGCGACCTGGCCGGCGCGCGCGGCGATCTCAAGGGCGCTGCGGACCGCGAGCGCGCCCTCTACGAGTCCCGCGTGCAGGAGACGCGCGAGGACCGCGACAAGATGTTCGCCCAGGACAGCCACTTCGTCGATACGTTCGGCGACGTCTCCAAGATGGCCGTGAACCACGGCGAGAAGAGCACCGTCGTCGGCATCGGCTCGGGCACGCTCTCCACCGCCCTGGCCCACAACGGAACGGCCTCCTCCACCGCGACCGGCAAGGCGAGCGCAACCTTGCCCGATCTGCCCGTCGCACCCGCCGCTCCGGCGGCTCCCGCTGCGCCCGCCGCTCCGGCGGCTCCCGCGGCGCCCAAGGCACCGTAGTCCAGCCCCCTCCGTCGCTCCACGGTTTTCCCATCCCTCCATGTCCGACACCGAATCCAGAGTCTGCCCCGCGTGCGGCCGCGCCGCGGATCCCGAGGCTTCGTTCTGCGAAGTCTGCGGGGCGGAGCTGCACGCGGATGTCGCGGAGGGAAAATCTCACGCGGAGTTCGCGGAGTTCGCGGAGGTCGCGGAGGTCGCGGAGGGAAAATCTCACGCGGAGTTCGCGGAGGTCGCGGAGGGAAAATCCCACGCGGAGTTCGCGGAGGGAAAATCTCACGCGCAGTTCGCGAAGGTCGCGGAGGGAAAATTCCACGCGGAGGTCGCGGAGGTCGCGGAGGTTGGATCTCACGCGGAGTCCGCGGAGGTCGCGGAGGTTGGATCTCACGCGGAGGTCGCGGAGGAGGAGGAGTCCGTTTCTCCGCCCCTCATGCTTGCGAAACCGGCGGCGTCGGTTCGCCCGACCGAGCCGGCCTCCGCCGGCTTCGGACCGTCCGCCGCCATTCCGCTGCGCGCCAATCCGGCGGAAGTCGTTTCGTTTGAACTGGAGTGGGACGAGGCCAGGAGCTTCATCGAAGGGCGCGCCGGCCAGCTCGCCTTCCGCTTCAAGCCCCTTTGCAATTTGGCGAAGGCCGGAGTGAGGGCCGTTGTCAACGGGGCGAACGCGGGCGTCCAGGTGTTTTCGGCCATGCAGGCGGGCCGGGTGCGGGAAGGATTGTTCGACATCACGCCGTATCGTCCCGGAACGCTTTCCGTCCAGCTCCGGGTGGAGACGCTCCTTGACAGCGGGACGCACGAAACGTTCGAAGCCGAGCGCTGCCTCGAGCACGAAGTTTACCCCGCCACGAGACTGGACGTCCGCGGCGCGGGCAGCCTGACGATCAACGTTTCGAACAACACCGGCATTGTCCGCAACGACGACATGAACCTGTCGGTCCTGCGCGGCGCGCAGAGCGACCGCTGGGAGGACCAGCGCCGTGTGCTGGGCCGACGCGGATCGTTCGCCCGCATCGGGTTCGCCCCGGTGTCGGTCGTCCACGAGAACGCCCGCTTCCTGGGGACGGGCGCGGCGCTGGACGAACTACTGGTCGTTCCGGGCTCCGACACGGTTTCGTTCGGCAGGTCCGCCCGGCGGGCGGACGTGATCCTCGCTTCCGAAACGCCCGACGGCGAATCGGATCCGATGCGCTCCGATTTCGTCTCGGGCGTCCATTTCTCCATTCGCCGCGATCGCTCCTGCGAAACGTTTTCGATTTTCGACGGTGGCCCGTCGGACCATGACTCGCGCGGGTGGAGCAAATCGACGAACGGCCTTGCGGTCGACGGCAAACTGGAGAACGCCCCGCGCTCGCTGGCCGCCGGTCGCCGGTTTTCCGTGACGCTCGCCCCCTACGCCGTGGCCGGCGGAGCCCTGCCCCTCGAACTGGAGACGCGCGGATGGGACGATCCCGCCGCATCCGGCTGCGCCAGCCGCGTCGGCAACCTCTCGTCCGTGCTCGTCCGGCGGCTCGACAACCCCCGCAAGGCCGTCCTCGTCGTGTGGGGCGCCGCCGCGCTCGATCCCGTCCTCGGCACGAAGTCCGGCCAGCGCGTCGCGTCCCTCGACGGCCGCCTTTTCCTCGTGGACCGGCACGGCGAGGCGACAAGCATCCATCGCCTCGCCGGGCGCGCGCTGCCCGGAACGCCCTTCACGATCTCCTGATTTTCCCGACCATCCCGACCATCAAACCAAACAAACCACATCCACCCATGAAAACGCCCAAACTTCACATCCTCCTCGCGGCCGCCGCCCTTTCGGCGCTCGCCGCCGGCTGCGCTTCTCCGCCCCCGACCATCGGGGACGATCCCAAGGCCAAGGTGTCGGTCTCCCCCGAAGACCTGCGCGTGCGACTCTCCGTCGCGTCCGAGGACACCGCCTCCGCGACCTTCGCCGAAGGCGTCCGCGAAACCGCGGTCGCTTCCCTCCGCGGCCGCGCGTTCAAGATCGCCGGGAACGGCAAGAACGATCCGCGGGACCTCGACCTCGACCTCCGCGTGCGCCAGCGCGTCTTCGACCAGTCCGCCGAATACCTCACGCTCGACGGCACCGTCGGGGCCCGCCTCTCCGACGCCTTCGGCGGTTCCGTCCTCGCGGAGAAGACGTTCCGCGTCCAGAACGGTCCCGCGCTCGGTCTTGAGAAGGCCTCCGTGGGGCTTTCCAACGCCATCTCCGGCGAGCTGTCCGGCTGGATCGAGAAGACGGTCGTCCCGTCGCAGATTCCGCTCTCGGCCTGCGTCGTCCGCGTCGATCGGCTCGCGGACGGCAAGAAGAAGGCCCCGGCCTCGTTCCCCGGCGACTTCGTCGCGAAGGCCTCGCAGCTGAAGGGCGTCCTGCAGTGCTCGCTCGAATCGTTCGACGCGGACGCCGGCACCGCCTCCTTCCGCTTCCTCTATCGCCGCACCGACCTGCCCCAGGGGCTCGTGAACGCCGTCGTCGAGGCGATGCCCGAATACAAGTTCGAGATCAAGTAGAACCTACCCCACGCCCTTTCAAACCCAACGAAAAGGAACACACGATATGAAAAAGCCGATTCTCCTCGCGGCCGCCGTCGCCGCCTTGGCGCTGACGCCCGCCTTTGCCCAGTCCCCCGCTCCGGCGGCGGCCGCGCCCGCCGCCTTCGACATCGACGAGCTGCACGCGATCGATTCCACGGTCCCGGAGGTGGTCGAATCCCTGCGCAAGCTCGAGCGCGATCCGGCGCTCACGTTCGCGGTCTTTCCGATTGCCGGCGACCGCTCCGGCGCCGTCGCCGGCAGCGTCAAGGCCGCGGTGACGCAGGCCGGAAAGCGCTGCATCGAGGGCCGGGCGGATCCGGCCTGGAAGACGCTCGTCGACGAGTTCTTCTCCGACGCCCACAACGCCGCGCTGCTGAAGGAGGAGTTTCTCACCGCGATCGGCAGGCTCACCACCGTCGACTATCTCGTCTACGGCAAGGTCCGCAACGTCACCGCCACGCCCAAGTCCGTCGCGGTCGAATACGAGCTGCACGCGGCCGACGTGAAGACGCACGAGCACGTCTGGGGCGGCGTCTTCTCCAAGACCCTCGCCCGCGGCGCCGTGGCCGAGAAGCCCCTCCTGCCCGAGGAGGCGGTCTTCTCCGCCGCCGAGCGCAGGGCGTTTCGCGCGCTGATGGACGACCTCGTCCCGGCGCTGCAGGCCGCGCCGATCCCCGGCGGAGCCACCGTCGGCGTGATGCCGCTCGTGAACGACCGCGGCCGCACCGTCGTCGACCTCGTGAAGGGCGCCGCGACCGACGCGGGCCGGACCTGCGCCTCGCACGGCGACGACCCGATGTGGGGCGAGATCCTCCGCGAAATGGCCTTCGACGAGAAGAAGGCCCAGTTCCTCGACCAGAAGACAATCGAGAAGATCGGATCCGTCCTGGGCTCCGAGGTCCTGCTCCACGGCGTCGTCCGCTCTCAGCCCGCCGCCGGCGGCGGCGCGTCGGCCGAGCTCGACCTGCACGCCACCGACGTGAAGACCGGCAGGCACCTCTGGAGCCGGACCTTCGAGAAGACCTGGACGCCCGCCGCCCCGCGCGCTCCGTTCTCGCCCGCCGAGCGCAAGGCGATCGCCCTTGCGATGTCCGACGTCGTCGCCGACCTCCGGATCTCCGCGATCGGCCCGAAGATGTCCGTCTCCGTCCTTCCGCTCGACGGCGACGCGCAGGACGTGGCCTGCCTCGCCCTCAAGCGCGCCGTCACCGACGCCGGCAAGACCTACGTCGAAGGCAAGGAGGATCCGATGTGGGGCGAAATCCTCTCGGAGATGGTCTTCGACGGCCGCTGGGACGGCGTCCTCGACCCCGCCACGCTCGTCAAGATCGGTTCGCTCAAGGCGACGGACGTCCTGGTCTACGGCACCGTCCGCACCCGCGCGGCCGCCGGCGGCGGCGCCACGGTCGAGCTCGACCTGCACGGCACCGACGTCAAGACCAAGCGTCATATCTGGGGCAAGCTCTTCGAGCGCACGTTCGTTCCCGAGGCCGCCCGTGCGCCGTTCACCGACGACCAGCGCGAGGCCATCGCCCACGCGATGGAGGAGGTTGTCGCCTCCCTCAAGGCGTCGAAGGAGCTCGAAGACAAGGCGATCTCCATCCTTCCGATCGTCAACGACAGCGAAGAGGTGGTCTACAGCTACCTCAAGAACGCCGTTGTCGCCGCCGGCCGGCGCTGCGTCGAGCACAAGGACGATCCGATGTGGAACGAGGTCGTGGCCGAGATGGTCTTCGACGACCACAACAACGGACTTCTCGACGAGGCGACGCTCGTGCGGTTCGGCTCGCTCAAGGCCACCGACGTGCTTCTCTACGGCACGCTGCGCTCCTGCACGCAGACCGGCAACCGCATCCAGGTCGAGCTCGACCTCCACGCGACCGACGTGGCGACCAAGCGGGTCGTCTGGAGCGCGGACGTCCAGAAGCGCTGGTACACGACCGGCACCGACGTGGCGGAGAAGGGCCTCTCCGACATCCCGCAGCCCGTCCGCGCCCGCCTCGCCGAGAGCGTCCGCGCCAAGCTCGTCGACTCCCTCAAGGCCGAGAAGAAGCTCAAGGGCGTCCAGTCGATCGTCCTCACCCCGCTCACGGGCGACCAGGACCTCTACTGCTCGCACATCCTGCGCGACGCCATCACCAAGAGCGGATTCCTCGTCGGCAACGACATGGACCGCTCGACCTTCCAGGGCGCCAGGCCGACCGAGGCCGTCGCCTACGGCGAAGTCCGCCGGCTCGACTTTGTCGAGTCCGTCGGATTCCTCGACCTCTTCCGCGACTACCAGCTTGATCTGGACCTCCAGTCCGCGATCTCGCAGAACGAAGGCCGCAGCATCCTCTGGAGCGACACGGTCCAGGACGTCGTCTTCTGGCGCGTCTGGAACTGGCCGAAGATCGTCCTCTTCGCGATTGGCGTGCTGTTCGTCCTCTGGATCGTCCGCGCCTTCCTCCGGGCCGCGACCCGCGTCCGCTAGCCCCCTCGCGCGGGGCGGCCGAACCCCGGCCGCCCCGCGGGGAATCCGCGAACCTTCGAACTTTCGAACCTTCGAACCAAAAAACAACGCCATGCCCGCCTGCTGCGTCTGCGGAAAGGATCTTCCCAACAAATACGCGATCGCGGCCCGGTGCTCCGAACCGGGCTGCGAGGCGGTTTTCTGCACCCTACATGCCGCGACGTGGAACAAGCGCTGCCCCGCACATGGCGGATCGGAGACGACGCCGCTCCACGAGGCGTACGCGGAGACGTCCCCCGCGGATTCCGCATCCGACCGAACGACCGAACGACCGAACGACCGAACGACCATGTCCACCGAAGACCCCACCCCCGACGAAACCCTCGTGAAGGACGCCAAGGCGAAACTGCCCGCCTCCCGCATGCGCGGCATCCTCGCCTCCGTTGGCGAGTTCGCGGCCAGGGCCGGCCGGCTCGCCGGCGACCTCGTCCGCCGCATCCGCAACGAGAAGGACCCCGAGGAGATGCTCCGATCCATCGACGCCTCGCTCGCCGCGAACAAGGAGAAGCGCCAGCCGATCTTCGACCGCAACGCCGCCCTCGCCGCCGAGATCGGCGCGAAGAAGAAGGCATACGAGGCCGCGCCGCCCGCCCGCAGGAAGATGCTCGAGCTGGAGCTGCGGAACCTCCTCGCCGAATACAAGGCGAACGAGCGCCAGCTCACCGCCTTCTTCGAGAACGAGAACGCGCTCACCGTCGTCCGCGGCCGCCTCCTCGAGCAGATCGCCCTTGGGATGCAGACGCTCAAGGAGGACGACATCGACAAGCTCACCGACGACATCGAGGACGCCGTCTCCGACGCCGAGAACATCGCGGGCGCCGTCCGCGACCTCGACAAGGCCGGCAAGCGTCGCGAGCGCGACGCGGATGCGGACTCCTTCGCTGACGAGCTCGCCGCCTTCGACACGCCGAGCGAAGAACCTCACGCAGAGAGCGCAGAGACCATTCCTCACGCGGAGTCCGCGGAGGCCGCGGAGAAGGGTAGGGCGAGCGCTCCGAGCGAACCGACCGCCATGAGTCCTGATGGCCGGGCTCCGTCCCGGCCAGAGGCTCC
>DJYI01000005.1:0-26709 GCA_002448475.1 Verrucomicrobia bacterium UBA6982 | reverse complement strand
CGGCCAGAGGCTCCGTCCCGGCCAATCCCCGAAACTCCCGCCGAAGCCTGATTCAATTGCCGTTCGCGATCTTCCCTTGATGACGGCATCGTTGACGGATATTTGAAATCGAACTACGAAAGAAATCGACTCCATGGACCTCAAACAACGTATGGCCGAACTCGACGCGCGGAACGCCGCGCGCATGTCGGCGCTGAACGCACGCATGGGTTTGGCCTCTTCTGCCTCCGCCGCCCCTGCCTCCGCCCCAACCCCCGAACCGGCCGTTTCCGCGCCGCGCCAGGTTCCCCCCGGCCCCGTCCGGCCCGCCGCTCCGGCCTCCATGCCGCGTTCGTCCTCCGCATCCGATCCGCAGGCGTCCGCGGCACCGGTCCCGGAGCGCCACTCGCGCGGAGTTCGTCCCGGGACATTCTGCGCGCTCGTTGGAACCCTGTTCCTGGGGCTGCCGACCCGGGCGGCGCGACGCCTGCGGGCGGGGCGCGGATCCGACTCGTCGGATTCCTCCGGCTGGTATCTCTCCGCCTCCCTCCTGTTCGTCTGCTCGGTTCTGGGCTTCGTCTGGAATCCGTCGCCCGTGAATCTTCTGTCCGCCGTCGCGTTCGGCGTCATGGCCGTCCCGGTCGAGGGGCTCTGGCCTTTCCAGGCCTTGGACGACGGATCCTTCGGCCGGGGGCGGCTCCGCCGATACGTCATCGAGGGCGTGTTCCTCGGGTTGTTGTCGGCCGAAACGTTCGGGTGTCTTCTGATGCCCGGCGAAATCTTCTCGTCCCTCGGTCCTTGCGGGCGGGCCGTGGTGGAGGAGGCGTTCAAGGCCGCGATTCTTCTCGCCGCCTTTCGGTTCGCCTCCGACCACGGGCCCCGCGAGAACGGACTCCTGGCGGGCGCCGCCTTCGGTGCCGGCTTCCTGGCGATTTCCGCCGCGCAGACCGTCCTGCTGCTCGCCGCGGCCCCGGCCGGAACCGGATTCCTCGCCTTCGCGCGGTTCCTTCCGTTCGGCCATCTTGCGCAGACCGCGATTCTGGGCGCCGCGCTGGCCGGACTGCTGGGATTCGGTCCGCCGATGCGGAAGGCCGTGGCCCTTTTCCTCCTGGCCTTTGCCGTGGGGATGCACGTGTTCTGGGTCTCGGGCTCCGGCTCGTATGCGTTCGTCAAATACCTTCTTCTCGGCTTCGCCGGCTGGTTCGTCGCGTTCCTCCTGCTCGTGCACCGGCTGATGTTCCATCCCGAGCTGATGCCGATCCTCGAAGCCGAGCCCCGCTCCGGCGCGCAGGCGCGTTCGGACGAGGCGGCCATCGGATCGTTCTTGGGGTTCGTCGGATTCGTGATCGTCACGTTCATTTCGGGATTTCTTCTGGCGGCCGGAGGTTTCTTCTTCAACCGGATGATGGCCGCCCAGGCGGGGGGCTGATTCCCCGTTCGTTCGACAAACTGCCAGACCAAAGGGTATCGCCATGCCATTCCTCACGCTCTTCATGTCCAAGAAGGCCCGCGAGCGCGAAGCGCGCCGCGAGCGCCGCCACGCGTTCCGCGACGCCGAGAACGCCGTCGATTCCGTCAAGGAGCAGCAGAAGCGCCTCGAGAAGGAGGCGCAGAAGCACCTCGAGGCCGTCCGCGCCGCCAAGAAGGCGGGCGACAAGGCCGCCGCCAATCGCGCCCTCATCAGCTACCGCGCGGCGCTCACGCTCGCGATGAAGCTCGAGCAGAAGCGCTGGGTGTTCGAGCAGTATCTGGTGAAGATGGAGACCGCGCAGAGCGACAACGAGTTCGCCTCCGCGCTCGCCGCCGTCAACAAGGTCGTCCAGATCGACCCGGACCGCGTGGCGGACGTCTTCGACGCCTCGCAGGAGCTTCTCGGCGAGCAGCTCGACGCGGACAAGTTCTGGAACAAGCTCTACGAG
Source organism: Verrucomicrobia bacterium UBA6982 (assembly GCA_002448475.1). Lineage (GTDB taxonomy): Bacteria > Verrucomicrobiota > Kiritimatiellia > RFP12 > UBA3636 > UBA3636. The sequence continues at coordinate 24,811 of DJYI01000005.1, read as the reverse complement.
AAGGAGATGGCCGGCGCCGAAGGGTCGCTGGAGGACTACATCCCCTCGATGGAGGAGCTCGACAAGCAGACCGACGCGGAGGTCGCCGCCGAGCTCGGCGGCGCGCCCGCCGCCGCGGGCCGCGACATCGACGCGAAGCTCTCCGAAGGCCGCGAGCGCGTGAAGCGCATTCTCGAGGGTCGCTAGCCATGTGGACCGCCCTCATTGGACCGGTCGCCCGCGCCTGCGCGGCGTTCTACCCGCGCCGCCGCTCCCTGCTCTGGCCGCTCTGGCTGGTGCTCGCCGTCGTCCTGGCGTTCTTCGCCCTGCAGGTCTGGCTCTGGCTCCGGCCCCGCGCCATTCCTCTCTCGTCCGACCAGATCGTCGCGGCGCGGGCCGCCGCCGCGCTCGCGCTCGACCGGTTCGAGCGCGGCGGAGGCGCGCTGCCCGCCACCGCGGTCGTCGCCCGCTTCTCGGACGACCCGTCCGGCGGCGCGACCGAGGCGCTGCGCGCGGAGATCGCCGGCCGCGACCGCTGGACGCTGGCGGCGGATTCGCCCGCCAAGGCGTTTCTCCGCAGGATCGGTTCCTCCCTCTGCGACGCGAAGACGGCGGGCGAGCTGCTTTCCCCCGGAAACCATGTCGGAATCGACGTGATCTTCTACGGACGGCTCGTCTCCGCCTCCACCCTAGACGGCGTCAGCCGCGTGGAGTTCGAGGTTTCGGCCTACGACGCGCGACGCGGCGGCGAGGTCCTCTCGGGGACGTTCGCCGAGCGCTATCCCAAGGTGTCGACCGCGCTGGGCCGTAGGACCGTCCGCCAGTCGCGACGCACCCGGATCGTCGTCTTCGCCTTGCTCGTTCTCGCGCTCCCCTGGGCGCTGCGAGGCGTTGTCGAGCGCGTCCGAGAGCGAAAGTCCAATCTGGCGTCCTCCGTCCTCATGGTCGGACTTTTCGCCTGCGACGTGCTCTTCGGCTCTGTCCTTTTCTACGGTGTCGCCGGCCGCGCCATCCTGGCCGCCGTAGGGCTTCTGGTCCTCCTCGTCTACAACCTTGCCGTCTGCGAGACCATCGCACGGCGCTGCTGAACCGAAAGGCATTCCACCATGAGCCTCTCGCCGTCCTCCGATTTCCGAAAGCGCCTCGCGGAGCAGAAGGCGGCCCTCGCCGGCCGGCTCTCGCGCGGCCTCTCCGCCGCGCCGGCCGCAGTCCGTTCCGTCTCCGCGCCGGCCGCGCCGCTCGCCCCGGGGGCGGTCCGCGGAGCCGCCGCCGCGCCCCGGAGGGCACCCGAATCCTCCTCGTTTGTCGGGACCGGAACGCGACGCGCCCTGCTCGTCGCCGTCGACCGGACGAAGCTGCCGAACTACGAGACGCTCCACGGCTGCAAGCCCGATGCGAAGAACCTGGCGGCGGCCTGCATGGAACTGGGAGGCTGGTCGCGCGAGAACGTGCGGACGCTCGCCGACGCGGACGCCACGATCGCGAACGTCCGGACCGCCCTGCACGAGCTGGCGGAGACGGCACGCCCCGGCGACGTCGTCCTCTACGCGCAGGCCGGCCACGGCGACCGCAAGCCGTCGCGCCCGCCGCACAACGACGCCTGTCTCGCCCTCCATGACGCGGAGTTCTGGGAGGAGGACTTTCGGTCGGATCTACTTCGGTTCCGCGCCGGCGTCCGGCTCGTCGTGCTGATCGACACCTGCCATTCGGCGGGGATGTTCGAGACGGGACGCGGGCCTTCCCCCGCCTCCCGCGCCATCTTTTCGCCCAGTCGCTTCGCGACGGACTCCGCCACATCGCCGCGCGGTGGCATCCGCGAAACGGAGATCGGCTGGATCACCGCCTCTTCAGGGGACCAAGTCTCGGACGATTTGGGGACCGGCGGCTACTTCACCACGACGCTCGTCAGCGAGGGCTGGCGCAAGGGCGGCGCCCTCGGCTTCGAGGATTCGCTTTCGGGTCTCACGGGGGAAATTGCCCGCCGGACGGCCTTCGAGCGGCTCGCCGCGCCGCGCGCCGCCGCCGCTCCCGGCACCGTGACCTTCCTCGATCTGGCGCTCTACGCCGCGCAGAGCTGGCGCTACTTCCACCCCTCGGAGCAGCAGCCCCAGTTCCACAATCCCGACCTGCTCCGGTCCGTCGTCGCCGGCCGCACCGGCGCCCGGATGGCGCAATGAGGAGGATTCTTTCGCCCAAACGGCAAACTCCAAAGGAGAAAAACATGAACAAACAACCGAAAAACTTCACCGAGACCGTCGATCTGGATTCGGCCCTGCGGGATCGGAGCGCCTCCGCTCCCCGGAAGGCGGCGGAACAGGCCGGGGCGGCGGATTCCGTTCGGCGCGCCGCCTCGTCCAATTCGGCGCTGTCCAGAATGCTGAAGACAGCCCTCGGTCGGGGCGCTTCGTCGAAGGGTGCCGCCCGCTATTACAAGGAATACATCGATTGCTCGTTCGGAACCATCCAGGGCTGACGAACGGGCCGGATCCGGGACGTGGCGGAACGCTTCGCCGCGGGGTTCGGCCGGTCGTCTTCGGAGTGGAGTCCGGCGGGCATGGGGAATGTCCATGGGCGGGCAACTGACCGTCATTTTCAAGCCGACAAGCCGTTGCAACCTGCGGTGCCGCTATTGCTACGCCGCCAGGGAGCGCGAAACGTTCGACGCCGCGATGGGCCTCGACGAGGCGGAGGCGGCGTTCCGTTGGGTCCGCGCGTATTGCGAAAGCCAGGGCGTTTCGGATCTCACCGTCATCTGGCATGGCGGGGAGCCCCTTCTCATGGGCGCGGAGTTCATCGAGCGCTGCGTCGACGGGTACGTCAGGATGCTCGAGCCGTTGGGAATCGCCGTCACCAATCGGATCCAGACCAACCTCACGCTGGCGACGGAGGCGTTCGTCCCGCTGCTCAAATCGCGCTTCGGTTCGGCCGTCGGGTTCTCCCTTGACTACAAGTCCCCCTATCGCGTGTTCCCGAACGGCGACGACGCGTCGGAGACGATTCTCGCCCGCGCGGCCGCCTTGCGCGAGGCGGGGATTCGCCTGTCCGCCATCTGCCTGACGACAATCGCCAACGTGGGGCGGATGCGGGAGCTGTATGACTGGTTCAAGGGGCTCGGCATCCCGTTCAAGTTGAACCGATTGTTTCCGACCTCTTCGGAAGACACAAGCCGGCTGGCCGGAACCTTGACGGCCGAACAATACGCGGCCGCCCTTTGCGAGCTGATGGACATCTGGCTGAACGATCCCGACCCGGCGGACGCGGTCACCGTCGAGAACGTCGTGCTTTCCTATCTGCGGAACGTCTCCCACCTTTGCGCGGCCACGGGCGGATGCTCGCGGAGCTTCCTGTGCATCGCCCCGAACGGAGTCCTCCTGCCGTGCGGGAGGTTCGATTCCGACACGTATACGATCGGGGACTACCGGACCGACACCGTCGAGCAGGTCCTCGCGGCGAAGGATCGGGTTGTCCGCCTCGGGGCGGCGAAGCCCCGTCCCGCCGAGTGCGCGTCGTGCAAGTGGGGCAGCCTTTGCGTCGCGGGCTGCCTTCACTCGAGGCTTTTCGGCTGGCAGGAGGACGAATGCGTCACCAATAAGATCGTCTGGCGGCATGTCGAGGATGTCCTGAAGCCGTTCGGATTGACGAAGGGCGTTGTGGCCGAGTTGTCTCCGGAGGAATCCTCCGCTTTGCTTGATTCGTTGACCGCCGGCGGCGCGGGAGCGGCCGCCACCATCCCGTAGAACCATCACCACCCGTCGAACCATGAGCTACCTCTTCGACCAGAAGACATCCCACGAGACCGCGTGCGAGAACGCCATACGCGCGGGCGACACTGAGAAGGCGATCTTCCACGCGGCCAAGGCCGCCGAGTTCGGCTTCGCCCTCGCGGAGAAGGCCGGCGGCGTGATCGGCGCGCGCCACGCCGAAGATGCCGAGGGCTGGCTCGAAATCGCGGAGAAACTGCGGCGGAACCCTCTGCCGGCGTCGCAGGTCTCAGGTCCCAGGTCCCAGGGCGCCGCAAAGCGGCCTTCGACGCCGGCGCAGCCGGCCTTGGACCTTGGACGCGCGGCGTCTGCCGCGCCTTCGCCACAGTCGCCTGACGGCGACGCGGACTCATCGGAATTTCAGGTCACGAACGACACCGGCGTCACGTTCGACGACATCGACGGCATGGAGGAGGCCAAGTCCGCCATTCGCGAGATGGTGATCCTTCCGATGCAGGCGCCGGAGAAGGCCGCAGCGCTCGGCATCAAGGCCGGCGGCGGCGTCCTGCTCTACGGACCTCCCGGCAATGGCAAGACGATGTTTGGCAAGGCGATCGCGCATGAGATAGCCGCCCCGTTTTTCTACGCCTCCGGCGCGCAGATCCGCTCAAAGTGGCATGGCGAGAGCGAGCAGAAGCTTTCGCGCCTTCTGCACGAGGCTCAGAGCCGCCCAGTCGCGGTTCTCTTCCTTGACGAGGTGGACGGCCTTCTGCCGCGCCGAACGGCCGAGAGTTCCGCGGTAGACAACAGACTCGTAACACAGTTTCTCTCGGATGTTGGCGGCTTCAGGGACAGCCCGAACACGCTCCTCATTCTCGGCGCGACGAACAAGCCGTGGGAGATCGACGAGGCCGTGTTCCGCACCGGGCGCTTCGACGAGAAACTCCACATCGGAGTTCCTGACGCCGCTGCGCGCCTTGGCATGCTGAAGCGCTCCTTCAAGACCGCGCCCCTCGCGCCGGACGTTGACCTCCCCGCCTGGGCGGAGCGTCTTGCGAACTACTCCGGCTCCGACGTCGTCGGCCTCGCCCGCAAGGCCTGCCAGATCGCCTTCCGCCGTTCCATTGACGAATCGTCCGATCCCGTTGTTCGCGCGGACGACCTCGAACGGGCGGCCAGAGCCGTTCCTTCATCCATCACCCCGGCTCTTCTGGCCCAATACAACGCCTTCGACAAGCAGCGCTTCGGGTAGCGAGCGGTTGGCGGCAGACGCGCGGACGCAGGAAATGACGGAGGAGGCGCGAGCCTCCTCGTTTGTGATGCGTTTGTAATGCGTGCGCGGTATTTTATTTGCGCTCCGCCACGAGCAGCGAGTGCGGCGGGAGTTCGGCCGGCAGCGGGGTGTCTTCCCAGGTGCGGTTGTCGTCCACGATTCGGCAGGTCCAGGAGGAAGGCGTGGCCGCGCGATCAGGGGCGCCATCCGGCCCGGCGACTTCAAGCGTGAAGGGTAGGGGAGAGTCGCCGGGATTCGCCAGCATCACGGCAAGCGAGCCGTCGCCCCCGCGCGCTGCTGCGGAGTAAATCTGCGAGTGCGGCGCTTTGATCTGCGAGTGCGGCGCTGCGCGCTCGCCCTCGCAGGCAGGACGGCTAGTGTTCGCCGGGCATCCTGTAGGCGAGTGCGGTGCTGCGCGCTCGCCTTCGCAGACAGTATGGCCAGTGTTTGCCGAGTGTCCTGCAAGAGAGGTGGCGTCCTGCAGGCGAGGGGGAGCGCTGCGCAGCAGCGCCCCACTCGCCGTTCTCACCGCGGTGCCGCGCTTCCGGAGTTCGTTGAAGGCGACGAAGGCCCAATATGCCTTGTGCGGCTTGTAGGTGAGCGGGTTGAAGAGCGGCGAGTAGGTGCCTGTGCCGCATCGGGCGTCGTAGATCGCCGCCGAATCGACCGGCCCGTTCTGGAAGAGCAGCAGCGTGGCGGCGACTTCGGAGGCCTGAAGCGCCGTGCCGAGCTTTTCGTGGTCCGGCGCCGGCAGCCATTCGTTGAGGCATGTCGGCACGTCGGGGTATCCCGCCTTGTCGAGGTGTTTGCGCACGTAGTCGATCTGGAACTGGAGGTCGCCGACTCCCGCGTAGCTGTGGTAGGAGAAGAAGTCGATCGGGCAATCGTGCTCCTTGATGTAGCGCAGGAAGTAGTGGAAGCATTCAAGCTGGTTGCGCGAACGCGCGCCCGGATGCCAGTCCTCGCGCTCCGCCGCCGCGCCGACTCCGCAACTGGCGAAGCCGCCGATCCTGAGATGCGGAAACGCGGCCTTGAGGTGTTTCGACGCCACTTCGTAGAGGCGGCAGTATTCTTCGAACGATCCGTGCCAGCACTCGTTTCTTTCGGCGGTTTCCCAGTTCTCTGGCTCGTTCCAGATTTCCCAGTGCGTGATTTTGTGGCGGAATCCGCACGCCCAGCCTTCGGTGTAGTGCCGGATGACGTGTTCGCAGATGCGCGCCCACTTTGAAAAATCCTTGGGCGGATCAATCCGGTAGCGGCGCACGAACGGGTAGTTCTCGATTGTCGTGCCGAGCCGGAAGAACGGTTCGATCCCCTCGGCCACGAGTCCGCCAATGAGCAGGTCCGTGAAGGCGAAATCGTAGTTCGCCGGATCGTTTTCGTCGGCGTCAAAGTCGCGGAAGAGGTTCGGAATGTCCACGAAAATCCCCTTGCCGAACATTCCGCCCACGTCGTGCAGTCGAGAGAAGGGGATGCCCGCTTCGCGCAGATAGTGGAACATCTGGTACTCGATCGGGCTGATGACCGGCGGCTGTCCCACGCCGTTCACGGGCTTTACCGGGCCGAGCGCCACGGCCGGATCCACGACGATCCGCGAGTGCGGCGCTTTGGTCTGCGAGTGCGGCGCTTCGCGCTCGCCCTCGCAGGCAGGACGGCCAGTGTTCGCCGGGCGTCCTGCAGGCGAGGGGGAGCGCTGCTCCGCAGCGCCCCACTCGCCGTTCCCCGCAGCGCCCCACTCGCCGTTCTCCGCAGCGTCGGCCTCGGCGTTGTTGCGCTTGATCACTTCGATTTCCTTTGGGTCGTATGGCCGCAGCGAAGGGCGGTAGAGATCGTGGAACCACTTGGTCATGTCCCAGGTCTTGCTTTCCTCCGTGCCAAGTTCCAGCTCTTTCCACATGCTTTCCCATGGCTCGAAGGTCTGGTATTTGCCGGCTACAAAGCCCCAGCAGGTGCATCCGATGCGCTCGCGGCGGAACAGCGGATACGCTGAAAAGACGTCGTTGCCCTTGATTCGTGCGAGCCACTCGGTGTTGACCATCGGCCGGCCGAAGTGCGCGCGCAGTTTCTCGATTGTCGAAATCTGCTCGTCGAGCCTGCCGTAGCAGTGGTAGGAGATTATGTCCGAAAGCTGGCCGGCGAGAACTTCTGCCTTGTTTGGCGAATCCGGATTGCACCCGCGTGCCGAGGTCCAAAGATCCGCGGCGAGCGGCTGCTCCGGATCGATGCGCCACGCGAGCTCGAAGAGTTCGCGCATAGGCTCCACACTGACCGCTCCGCGGTTGGAGTTGCCGGGCTCGTTCCAGAGATTCCAGAAGAGAATGCGCCCGTCGCTGCGGTATTTCGACAGCAGTTCCTCGCACATGGCGAAGAACTTGGACTTCAGCTCGGGGTCGTCGACCTGGGAGTGTCCGATCGCGCCGGGAAAACTGCCGTGCTGGCTGAGCTTGCGCCCGCCATGGTAGCCGATGTCGAAATGCTGAGGCCCCGGCTTCGGAAGCTGCCAGACTTCCTTCGGCCGCATGCAGTCGTTGCCAAGCACCACTATGGCGCGCATGCCGTGGCGCGACATGATGTCGAGGCAGCGCTCGAAGCGCTCCAGGAAGCCGTCGTGTTCTTCGAGCCACACGCCGAAGCCTTGAAGCTCCACGAGGATGCGCAGCGTGTTGAAGCCGATCGACTCGGCCACTTCGAGTTCGCGCTCCATTTCCGCGAAGCGCTCTTCGCTGCCGAGCGCCTGCCATTGGTCAACGCGGTTTGCGCAGCTTGCCGGCATGTAGTTGCAGCCGCGAATCCACGGCTGGGCGTCATACCACGCCCAGGCTTGCTCTTTGCTCCAAGGTTGGGTTCTCATCGTTTTCAAATCACCCGCATAGCTGGCAGAGCACGTCGGCCATTTCGCCGATGCCCCTGATCCCGACCCACTCCTTGTCCGTATGGCAGTCGCCGCCGTCGATGCCCAGCACTGCGATCGGCGCCTTGGAGACTCCGAAGTGGCGGGCGTCGGTCGCGCCGTTCATGCGCACGAACCCAACTCCCTTGTCCGGCCACGCGCGCCGCATGATTTCGGCGAGCCGCCCGAAGATCGGCTCGTTTTCGTCGCAGACGAACGGCTGGCACCAGGTTTCGCGCTGCACTTCGAGTCCGGTCGTGTCGCGCACGAACTTCTCGATGCGGTCCGCGTCGCCGGGGGTGGTGTAGCGGATGTTTACGAGCAGCGAAGCCTCGTCGGGGATCTTGTTGTGCGCCGTGCCGCCGTTCACGATGACGGCGCTGTAGGTGTCGAACCACTGGTCGCCGCTCGCGTCCGGCGCGTTTTTTGGCCATGCGGCGCGGAGCTTCGCGTAGCCGTCCATGAGTTTGTCGATCGCGTTGTCGCCCTCCCACGGCAGCGACGAGTGCGCGTTGCGTCCGCGCGCGACGAGCCGCAGGTCGATGATGCCCTTGTGGGCATTCGTGATCTTGTAGGGGGAGCTGTCGATGACTCCGATCATCTTGCGCGCGTCGTAGCCCAGCCGCACGACCTCCGCGGAGGTGGCGCCGCCCGTCTCCTCGTCGCTGGAGAAGACTGCTCCGACGTCGGCCTTGCCGAGCATTTCGACGAGGACCTGCGCGATCACGAGGGCCGCGCCCTTGCAGTCGGAGGAGCCGCGCGCGAGGAGCCTGTCGCCCTCGATGCGCGGCTTGTAGAGCTCGGGGCCGGCCGGCACGACGTCGAGGTGGGCGTTGAAGAGGTAGTCGTGGACTTTGCCGGGAGTCGTTGCAGCGCAGAGGATTTCGCGGTCGCCGAGTTTTTCCACGGTGCAGAGAACCCCGCGCGCTTCAAGGTATTCGCGCATGAGCTCCGTGGCGCGGTTGCATTGGGCGATGTCGTGCGTCTCGGAGGGGATTTCGACGAGCCGTTTCAGGAATTCAAGGTCGGTTTGCATTTTCTTTGTTGCTACGGTGCTGAAAAACCGGCGCGAATACTAGCACAAAAGTCGCGCCAAGCGGACTCCCCGCCAGACAGGGCCGAGCCGATGACGAACGGCCTGTGCTCAGGCGCCCACGTTTCGCCCGGTGCCAGAGTGCGCCTGGGATAGCGCATTTCGGCGTCGGAGTGGAAATTGGCGTCCTTCCAGAACCGGATCTGGACGCCGGTCCGGCGCGGCGAGAGCAGGCCCAGCACGGTGGAGTCGGGCAGTATCCAGGCGCCGGAGCGCCACGGGCGCCATAGCATGGGGGGGATCGGCGTGGGCTGGCCGGCCTTCGGCGGCTCGAACACGTCGTCGCCGCGCGCGGCGTCGGCGCCTTCGCGGTTGATGGGAAGCAAGCGGAAGAACACGGCGTCGAAGGGCAGCGGCTTTTCGCCGGCGTTCCTCACCGAAAGCAGCTCCGCCAGGAAAAAGCCAGCCTGTTCCGGCTCGTAGAAGCGCATCGTTACCTCGAAGGGGCCGGAGGCGGCGCGGCCGCGGAAGGTGAAGTCTTGCGCGTGGGGCGGCTCCGCCGCTCCCCCGCGCAAGCAGGACGATCCTTCGCAGGATGGGCGGGCGGGAGACTCTGATTTGCTAAACTCCGATGCTTTGCCGCTGCTTGGTGCGGCTTCCGGCGGCTGCGGGGCCTCTGGTGTGGTGCTGCCGGGTGCGGCTTCCGGCGGCTGCGGGGCCTCTGGTGTGGTGCTGCCGGGTGCGGCTTCCGGCGGCTGCTGGGCTTCTGGTGTGGCGCTGCCGGGGGCGGATTTAGGCGGCTGCGGGGCCACTGGTGTGGCGCTGCCGGGGGCGGATTCTGCGCTTGCGGTGGTCGTCGCTGTCCAATCGACATGGCCGGCGGAATATTCGCGCAACATTGCCGAAAAGGCGCCTACGCCGCGAACCTGGAGTTTGCCATTGTCGAGGCGGAGGAACTCTCCGCCCGTATCGTGCGCGGCGTCCTGCAGGCGGGGGGCGTCCTGCAGGCGAGGGGGAGCGCTGCGCAGCGGCGCCCCACTCGCCGCCTCCCGCGCGAACTCCTCCGCGCTTGGCGGCGGCGTTTCGCGGGGCTGCGGCACGTCGGCGGCGCGCGATTCGACCGGGTTGCACTGCAGCGTGGCGAGGGCGGCGACCTGCTCCACGTATGGTTCGTCGTCGGCGTTCACGAGGCCGTAGTTGGTGTTTTCAGATTGCGGGCCGTTCTTGCCGACGGCGGGCTGGTCGCACCACATGAAATAGACGTATCCGGCCACTTCCGGCATGGCCCACATCGTGCGCGCGAAGATCGAAGTCGCCTCGGCGCGCTCCTTCTGCGTGAAGAAGCGCTGTCCCGCGCCGTGGGTGCAGGGCAGTCCCGAATCCAGCGCCGAGAAGCACCACTCCGTGACGATCACCGGCTTGCCGGCCATGCGGGCGCGTTCGCCGATGATGTCGGACATGAGCCGCGCGTTGGGGCCGGGCCAATCGACCGCCACGCCGCGGTCGAGATCGGCCATCGGGTAGATGTTCACGGACACCGCGTCGCAGAAGCGGCCGCACTCCTCCCACACCACGGGATCGGCGGAGGGCAGCCCCGCGAAGCGGCAGCCGAGGATGAGGTGGTTCGGCGCGGCCTCGTGAATGGCGGCCGTGGTTGCCTCGAAATACATGCGCGCGCAGAGCCTCACGAATTCGCGCTTGACCGAGACTGGAACGCTTGAAAAGTCGAATTCCGATTTGCAAGACTCCGATGACGAAGACGCGGTTGGTGCGGCCGAGGTCGAATTGCCGGTCGCCTGCGATGCCTGCGTGGCCGAGGTCGCGAAACCGCGCTCCGCCAGGAAGGCCTCCAGCGCCTCTCGCGCCGGGTGACCGGGCGCCTTGCGCGCGGCGGCGTCGAAGAGACCGCTTTCGGGCGGGGTCTTGAACTGGCGCTTGTCGCCCCACCAGGAGAGTTCGTTGTCGATGTACCAGCCGACGTTCTCCGGGTCGTCGCGGTCGTGGGCGCAGACCTGCATGGCGCGGTAGCGGCACCATTCGGGCCAGAGCGGGTGGAACACGTTGGGAAAGCCGGTGCAGGGGCCGCCGTCGCAGGGCAGGAGGTCGAATTCGTCGCCGTAGAGCGAAAAGTTCTGCCCCATGTTGACCACGTGCGCGGTCGGCAGCCCGCGGTGCAGCAGGTTGGCCGAGGGGGAGGAAAGGAAGTTGAACCCCCAGGCGCGGATGCGCGCGAGCGTGTTTGTGGCCCAGTCTTCGAGTGTCGGGTATTTCCGCGCCACGGTGCGCGCGTAGGGCGCGTAGCCGAGGGCGGCGCTGTAGTGGCCGTTGTGGTTCACAACGCCGATGCCGGAGAGGAACATCGGCTGGCCGGCGGGATCGACGAACCACCATTTGCCCGCGCCATCGCGCATGGTGCGGTAGAACCGCGAGTGCGGCGCTTCGATCTGCGAGTGCGGCGCTGCGATCTGCGAGTGCGGCGCTTCGCGCTCGCCCTCGCAGGCAGGACGGCCAGTGTTTGCCGGGCGTCCTGCAGGCGAGGGGGAGCGCTGCTCAGCAGCGCCCCACTCGCCGTTTCCGGCAGCAGCGCCGTTCCCGGCCTTGATTTCACTGAACTGGCCCAGCACCCGGTTTAGCTTGAAGGCCGGGCGGCCGCTCGCTATGTGCCCGGGGGCGAGCGCGTAGCGGCGGTGGAAGAGGCGCGCGCCGGTTTCGTCGTCGAATGCTTCGCCCTCCACGGCGCCGCCGCCGAGCGTGATGCGCAGGCGGTAGGTGCGGCCCCACTCCCACGAGGCGTCGCCGCCTTCGTCGATTTCGCGCGCGAGCGAGGCCTGCAGCTGCGTGTAGCCGCCGAGTTCGTTGAGGCCGAAGTGCCGGACGCCGCGCCCGTTCTTGGCGAGGAAGAGGTGCCAGTATCGGCCGGGCGACTCCAGGATCGCGATAGCCGAATTGCCTTCGCCGGGAATGTCTCGCTCCGGCGTGAACAGCGCCTCCACGACAAGATTCGAGGACGCCGGGAAGTCCCTTGCGACCTCGAACGCCGGCGCCTGCTCGTGCAGCACCACGTAGCGGCCGTTCTCGAATTCGCCGCCAAGCGGGTTGTGCTTCTCCCACGCGGCGCGAATCATTGGAAACTGCGTTTCCGGCACGGCCGCCGTTGCCGCGCAAGCCGCGAGCAGCATTGAAAAGGCGATTTTGTTCATGGTTTTGCTTCTCCGATCAAGTTCAGAACACCAGCGCCGCCGAAATGCCGGCTACGCGGAACTGCTCCCACGCGCCGTCCAGCTGCTCGATGTCGCGGTATTGCCAGTAGGCGGAAAGCATGAGGTTCTCGCACGGGTGGAGCCTCACGCCCGCGCCGAGCCGCACCTGATTGAACCGGTCGAAGCCCGTGAAGCACTCGCGCCCGGAGAAGTATATCTGCTCCGTGAGATACGGGCGCGGCCGCCAGGGCAGCCCCGGCACGGGCGGCGCGGTCAGCGAGCCGATGTTGCGGTAGAGCGGCCAGTCGCGCTCGTCCTTGCGGAAGTAGAGGTCCAGGTGCTGCGCGTTGAAGAACGTCCATCCGCCGTAGGTTCCGCTCCAGTCGAGCGACACGTGCTCCGTCGGGCGCGAGCTCCAGACCCAGCGTTTGCCGCCTCCGTCCGCTTCGCCATCCGCTTCCGCCACCCGGTCCACGCGATCCTGCCCGAACGTGATTCCCGCCCCTGCCGACCAATTCGGCGCGAAACGCCAGCGGAAGCTCGCCGCCTCCTCGTTGGCGAAGTGGTCGCCATGCTCCGTGTAGGTGGTGTTGGAGAAGGTCAGGCGCACGTTCTCCGTCGCTGGCAGCGACACGCTCTGCCCGAGCCACACCTGCTCTGCGCCGGCAATCGGCGCGGCCAGACACGCGAACGCGAAAGCCGTGGCGAAGACGACCGCCCGAACGCATAGGACGGCGGAGCGGGCCGTGGAGGCAGGCAGAGAAGTGACGTGGCGTCGGAAAACAACAGTGCTCATGGTTCGGTGTTGCGGCGTTGGACCGGAATTCTAGCCGAAATCTTGAACCAAAAGATGACTTTTTGCGAAAAATTTGTTTTGAAATCGCGCGAGTGGATGCGGTGGCCACCGCACTCGAAAACTCTGCGCCACACCACGCGAAAACTGCATGCTGTCCGTCCTGCAGGCGAGGGGCGTCCTGCAGGCGAGGTGTGGGGCGCTGCGTCGCGGCGCCCCACTCGCCGGCTACCGCACCACCATGACGAAAGCCGGCATTTCCGAAGAAACTCGGATGTTGTCGATCATCGGCTGCAGCGATTCGTCGGCGGTGCTCCAGATAGTCTGGTTGCCGTTGACCGAGACGCACGACACGCCGCCGAGGTCGCGCTTTGCGCGGCAGAACGGCAGCGCCGCGAAGGTGGCGACCGGCGTGTCCGGCGTGGCGGTGGCGAGAGTGGGCTGCGCCGCGCCCATGTCGTAAACGGCCATGTCGTAGGTGGACTTGGAGAGTTCCGAGCGCGTCACGAAGCGATACCAGTGCGTGGAATCGACCGCCGCTGCGGCGGACTCCATCGCGCCGCCTCCGGCGAGGTCTCCGCGATAGGCGACGATCGTCGAATTGGTGTAGATGCCGCCGAAAGTCTCGCCTGTCGTGCGCATGAAGCCGAAGCCGACGGCGATGTTCCTGAGGAAGTAGGTGTCATCACCGCGCAGCGAACCCGACGCATGGGCGTCGCCGCCAAGGAGCACGTAAACGCCGCCGTTCACATCTAGCCAGCCCTTGGGCGGGCGGATGTCGGCCTGCGCGGTCAGAACGCCGGATTTCACGTTCTGTCCGAGATCGTGCACTGCGTATGCCTCCTTGGCGTCGTGGCCGAAGGAAAGCGCTGGATTCGCGCCGTCCGTGACGAACACGTCCTGCGAGCTGGTGTTGAGGCGCGACCAGCCGTCCTGCCCCACCGGGTTCAGGCGGATTGTCCCCGCGAGTTTTCCGATGCGCCGGTTCTGGTTGTAGTAGGTGCGCGAAGAGAAGTAGTTTTCGTAGAGGAGCGTCTCCTCCGACGCGCCCGAAGCCGTGTGCCAGACCTTGACGTTGTCAAAATAGACGGGGCAGTAATACGCCCCGAGCGAAAAGCTCGACAGCGAGTCAACCGACGATGACAGTTTGGCGATGGTTGGCGACGTGTAGATCAAGTCCCCGTCATCGGTTGCCCCTGTCGGATAGTCGGAACCCTGCTCGTAAACCTTGAACTCCGTCGTTCCGGCATCCAAATCCGCCTCAATGACCATTCTGTACCAGTTTCCCTTGGAAATGGATGCCGAAGGCGTGGGATTCTGGCTTCCGGATGTCGCCGTCACATACGTCGGGGTATTCGCCGTGCCGCGTATTCCAATTGCCGACCAGCGGTAGTTGTTGGCGTTTCCGGGAGAGGCATTGTAGTAGTCGTCGCCGCCGAGCGTGACCCAGAGGACGGAGGACGACGACCAGCCAGACGGAAGCCTGGTGTCCACGGAAAGGCGCAATTTGCCCGAAGAAATCGTTGAACCTATGGGATGGGCGAGAAACGCGAACTGATTGTCACGGCCAGTTGAATTGAAACGCAGGTAAGTATAGGTCGCGCCCGAAATGATCTCGTCGCGCACATATGCGTTGTCCGCACCGCCTACGTTGCCCGTGCGCCGCCATCCATCGATGCCGGGTGTTTGCACGGAATTGCCGGAGTTTTCACGTGCCGGAACGAGATTTGCCTGCTTTGCATACACCTCCTTTTCCACGCGGTTCGTGGCGAGGCAGTCGGCCGCGTAGGCGTGCGAGAGAGAGCCGCCGAGCGAGCGGCGGCGCGAGGCGGAGAAGTCGTTCTCGTAGCAGAGGTCGCCGTTGTGGCTGACGCGGATGTTGTCGAATGCGGCGACGTGCGTGGGAGCGGTGCCGTCGGCGTAGGCGGCGCCGCTCCAGCAGACGCCGAAGCCGCCGAGCGCGATGGAGGAAATCGAGGTCACGGCGTCGTCGGCGAAGGGCAGGTTCGACTGCGATTCGACGGCGGTCGCGGGCGTGGCGGCGTCCAGGTCCGGGTGCGCCCCCATCTGGTAAAGCGCGAAGTCCCACGTGCGGCCGTCGAGATCGATGTTCGCAATGGCGCGGCACCACGCGCCCTGCGCGACGGCCTTGTCGGATGGATTGACGTTCGCGCTGGCGTTGTCGGCGTTCCAATACGCCCTGCGCCCGCTGCCATCGACAAAGGCGACGCCGACGCTGCCCGCAGTGTGGTCGTACACTCTGGTCTGCGCGACATCCGGCGAGTAGAAGCGTTCGTCGCCGAAGGAGAGCGTCGCGCGGCGCGAGCCGGAATAGACGCCCCACGACGCCGGCGGCAGGAAATCGAACTGGATGGTCACGGTTCCGCTTGTGAACGTCTGCCCCAGCCGCTGCTTCACCATGCACAGGCTCACGTGATTCGCGTCGGTGTCGCCGAGAACGGCGGCGGGATTCCAGGAGTCGCTGTAAACGCGGGCGTTGCCAACGTTGTTCGCCTGCTGCGACTTGATCCATCCGTCCTGGATCTCCTGCACTCCGTCCGTCGCGGCGAACGGCGCCGCCGGATTGGTGTTGGCAAGGAGGCCCGTCACGTAATCGACGGAGCGCCAGTCCTGCGACGGGACGGGGGCGGCGCTCGTGCGCGTCGCGAAGTCGTTTTCGTAGATTGTCTCGGCCGAGGCGCCGAGGGTGATCGCCAGAATGGCAAGCGCGGCTGAAGCAGTCGTTGTTTTCATGGCTTGGAGTTGGATTTGGAGTTCCGCAGATTGGGTTTGGAGTGTGGACTCCGGCGACAAGTATAGCGGACGCATTTTTCGATATTTTTGCTTCTCGGCATGAAAATTTTAGATTTTCGGCAAAAATCGCTTGCGCGAAAGGCGGGGCGGTCGTAGAATCCGCCCCCGATGAATACGCCGCGGCCCCGCCCGAAGATCGCCGTCACGGTCGGCGTCAACGTGAAGTCCTCGCGCGACCAGTGCACGGGGCTTCTGCGCTATGTCATGGAGCATTCGCTTGCGTGGGATGTCCGGTTCTTCCACCGCGCGGAGACGCAGAGCGAACAAGACATGCGGCGGAGTCTGCTCAAATGGAGGCCGGACGGACTCATCGTGTGCGCCTGGGGCGGCATGACTCCCTTTGCCGCGCGGGCGATGCGCCCGTTTCGCCGGATTGCGGCCTTCACCTACGGCGAAGCGCACGACGGCGCGCTTCCGGCCCGCGCCGCCCGCGTGATGATCGACGACCGCGCGGTGTGCGCCGCGGCCTTTTCGATGCTGGCGAGGCGGGGCTTGCAGCATTTCGCATACGTCCACACGGGCGGAGGCGAATTGGAGCGGCGGCGCTCGATGGTCCGTGCGGAGCAGTTCGCGGCGGCGGCCGCCGCCGCCGGTTTCAGCTCGGAGGATTTCGGGGACCGTGACGACCCCGAGCGCTGGACGGCGGCGATGTCGGCGCTTGCCGCGCGGCTTTCGGCGCTGCCCAAGCCGTGCGGGGTCATGGCCTACAATGACGAAACCGCTAGGCGCGTCATCGACGCCTGCAACCTGGCCGCGCTGCGGATGCCGGAGCAGATCCAGATCGTGGGCGTGGACAACGACGACGCGCTTTGCGAGAACCTCCGCCCGCGCCTAACGAGCGTGGAGCCGGACTTCGAGGGCGCGGGGGCGACGCTCGCCGCGCGCATGCGGGAGATGCTCGCCGAAGACCGGGAGAAGCCGGCGAACGATGTAGCGACCTCGCGCCGGCCGCCGGACGTCTGCGGCGTCCGGCGCGTGGTGGAGCGGGACTCGACGCTTGACCTCTCCGGAGCGGCACGGCTCGTCACGGCCGCCGAGAAGATCGTCGAGTCGCGCGCCTGCGAGGGGCTCACGCCGGAGACGCTCGCCGCCACGCTGCACGTTTCGCGGCGGCTGCTCTCGCTGCGCTTCCGCGAAGTGCGCGGAGAGGGCGTGGCCGAGGCTATCCGCAGGCGCAAATTCGAGGAGGCGCGCCGCCAGCTGCGCGAGACTGATCGGCCGATCGGAGTTATCGCCGACATGTGCGGCTTTCCGGCCGTCGCGCATTTCTGCGCCGCGTTCGGCCGCGCGTTCGGCTGCTCTCCGCGCGCCTGGCGGCGCCAGTCGCGGCGGTAATGAAACGGCGAGTGGGGCGGCTTCGCCGCTCCCCCTCGCCTGCAGGACGCAGGTCCTCCTAACCACTGGCGAGTGGGGCGGCTTCGCCGCTGCAGGCGAGGGGGCGTCCTGCAGGCGAGGGGGAGCGCTGCGCAGCAGCGCCCCACTCGCCGTTCTCCGCAGCGCCCCACTCGCCGTCCTCCCCCCACCTCACCAGCGCAGCCGCCCGCCTTCCATTCTGGCATACACTGCCTTGTCGGCGATGTGCGCGAGATTGTCGTTGAGGTCGAGCCAGCCCTGGCGGCGGCTTTTGCTGGGTTCGCTCTGGCGGCTAAGGAGCAAATATCGACGATCGGCGAAAAGCTGCGGCTCGCGTCCGGTGGGGCGATGCACCAGTCCCAGCATTTTGTGTCCGGCCTTCACCATGCGCGCGCCGGGCGTGGCCGCGAGGGCTTCGAAAAGAGCCCGTTCTCCGGGCGATATGAAGGTCGAGGCGATCGAAAATCCCTGCTCCACGGCGCGCAAGGCGCATTCGATCACGATGCCGAAGCGCGACTGCGGCACCGTGCGCGACACCCGGAACGAGGCGATCTTCGCGTCCGTGGCGAGCAGTTCAGCGGCCCCGGCCGCCGACCACCAGATGTCCAGTGGTAGCCTTGGCGACGAGAGCGGCTCCATGACCCGCATCGGCCGGTCCGGCGCGGAAAGGAGCCAGCGTTTGAGGGCATTGTTGGCAATGTAGTAATCCGCGGTGTCGATCGTCTCCGCCGACACGCAAAGAAAGTCGTGGTAGAGCTCCTGCCACAGCGGCCCCTGGTGGCCGTGATGCCGGAGAACCATGGAGGTTGATTGCTTGAAGGCGCTCACGAACGCGCCCAGGCGCACCAGCGGCTTGTCGAGACCGGGCGGCAGGTAAACCCGCAAATGCGCGTGGTTGGGCATGATTACGTGGCTCATTACGCGAAGCGGAGCATGGCGCGCGGAAATTTCGGCGACCTTTGCATCCACGAGCCGCCCCCATTCGTTGTGCACAAGGACGCTGGGCGGGTCGATCCGCCCGAGTATGTCGTGCTTGGGCTCCACGTTGAAAGTGATAAAAAGCGAGGCGCCGCGGCTGTAGTCGTAGGCGTGGTAGCGGCGGAAGTGGCCGGTGGATGGCTGGCGGGGCCGACCGGCGAGCGGGTCGGGCGATTTGCGCGTGGGGCGCTCCGCGCACCCCCGCGCAAGCAGGACGTTCCGCTCCTGCAGGACAATCTGCGCTTCCGGATCGGGGCGCTGTAGCTCATTGTTTGGCAGAGTTTCGCTCATGCGCGAATGATAGCAAAATGCCTGGCCATTGGCAAATGTCGGAAGCCGGAACCAGGAATTAGCGAGAGGGCGGGCGATTTGCGCGTGGGGCGCTCCGCGCGCACCGCATTGATCTGCGAGTGCGGCGCTTCGCGCTCGCCCTCGCAGGCAGGACGGCCAGTCTCGGCCGGTGGTCCTGCAGGTGAGGGGCGTCCTGCAGGCGAGGGGGAGCGCTGCGCAGCAGCGCCCCCGCGACCGTTCTACCGCACCACCAGCACGAAGGGGCTCTTCGGACGCAGCGGCTCGATCTTGAGCATGTCCCAGTCCAACCAGTTGTTCTTGTTCGCCGCGGCGAAATCTATGTGAATCGTGTTTTCCCCGTCGACGAAGGGGGTGCTGTCGGCATCGACCTTGAAGACCGTGGTGGCTTTGGTGTGCGTCGCATTGTTGTCGACGTGAACTTGCGTCCCGTTCACCGTGAACACCAGCGGCTCGTTGCCGCCTGAATCCGAGGTGGAATACAGGAACTTGTAGGAGAACTGCATTCCGAACTTCTCGGCCGCGCCTGGCGGCAGTGTCCATTTGATCGTCGTCGGGCGGTGGGTGCCGTTTTTGCTGCGCTGCGTGGCGCGGACGAAGTCCTTGAGGTTCCCATCCGCCGCGTACCACGTGTCGTAGTCGAAGTAGCCGAGCGAGGCGGTTGCGCTGGCCGAAGCCATGTCGGCTTCGCTCCCATCGGCAGCCCCTGTGCAGAGTGCTCCGCCAAGCTCGATCACGTCGAATTTCACGTTGCCGGATCCGTTGTCGGACCGCGAAAGCGTGAGCACGTGGTCGCCTTCCGTGAACATTGCGCCGGGCACCCACAGGTAGGAATTGTGCCCGGAGGAGACGCCGAGCGGATCCAGGGCGACGCCGTCCATGGCGACCGCGACCGTTCCGGCGGCGGAGCCGCTTTGCGCCTTGAAGCGCACCCAGTGCGCGGTGTTGGTGGCATACTTGTCGACCGCAAACGGAATCCGGAACGTCGCGCCGGGCGTGAGGACGGTCGGGAAATCGCGCTTGTCATTCACCAGCGGGTTGAGCGTCACGGTAGCGCCGGACGTAGGCGCCGCCCCGCCGAACATCTCCGCCGCGCAGTTCTCCTCTCCGATGCGGAAGAGGCTTGGCGAGCCGCCGCCGAAGGCCTCGACGATTTCGGCATCGGAAAGCGCCCGGTTCCACAGTCCGAAAAGCTGGATGTCGCCGCGGAAGCCGTCACCATTACCTGCAGTTTGTTGATCCCACCGTGTGCCCCCAAAGTATATAAGGCCTGCCTGTGGGGTGAAATTTGTGGTGTAGCTGGAGTGGTTGAACGGGATGTCGTAGTCGCGCCACAGGCGCGTCTCGCCTTCGTAGGCCGATGCAAAGCGCATGCAGTTGGTGATTGTCATCTTGCCATCCACGTCCACTGGCACCGAGGGATGCACGACCATGGCAAGTTCCACCCATTTGCCGGGTTGTGCCTTGATGTTCGTAAACGCCCAGCGGGTGTTGCCGGTGGTGACGCAGAGATATTGTTGCGAATCGTTTGAGTTGTTCGGGTTTTTGCCCCATCCAAGCCGGATTTCTTTCACGCCGCCGCGGTTGGTGGTTCTCAATGCAAATACGTATGCGATGGTACTGAGAAATTCCTCTTGTCGGCAACGGATCAGAACAGTCCACTCGTTGCCGGAAATGGGGCAATTTGTATCGTTAAGATTGATGGTTTCAAGGGAATAGCCTCCATTGTATGCCGCCTGCGGGAAATAAAGGACGGGCATGTTGACCGTCCTGCCGCCGCAACCCGGCATGACCACGTCCTTGTTGACGATCCGCACGCCGGAACGCGAAATGACGCCGGAATTCGACGAGCCATACGCCAGCCGCTGGCTTGAGGGGTTGGCGAGCGCCGCGTGGCGGGTGTCGCGGATTTCCGCCGTTGCGGTGTCGCCATCGTGCTTGTTCGCGGCGGTGGCCGGCGTCCAGAGACCGTCGCTGTTCAAGTCGGTGGCGCCGTCGATGCGAATGTAGGCGTCCTCCCAGACGCTGGACGCCGCTCCGGCTGGCGCGACGGCGAAAAGCGCGGCGGCCATCGCCGCGACGGCGAAAACGCGGCGATGGCCGCGGGTGCCTGATTCGGATGTCGTTTTCATTTTCGGTTGTCGAATTGGGTTTTCTGTCGGGCGATGCGGCGGCGCCGCGCCGACCGTTCGCGGGGCGGGCATTTGCACCCTACGCGATAAATTCTGCCACGCTTGCACCGTTAAAAACATGACTTTTCACTAAATTATTTTTTTCGCTTGCTTTTTCAAAATTCTCTGCTACTCTTGATTGCGCAAATTGCTTGCTTGCGATTGCACTGACTGACATCACGGCAAGCGCCAGGGAGATCCTGAAAATGAAGACAATGACAATCCGAAACATCCCCGACGACGTGGCCGCCGGTCTCGCCGAGCGAGCCCGCGAGAGCGGGCGCAGCATGAACGCGACCGTTGTGGCCGCGCTGTCGGACTCGTTCGGCAAGTCCGCGAACAAGCCTAGGAAATATGCAGACTTCTCGCAGTTCGTCGGGACTATGACTGACGAGGAATATGAACGCATTACCAAGATCATCAAGGAGTCACACGAGAGATTCCTCATTGATGAAAACAAGCCATGGCTCTATGCGGCGGAGGTTTCGGAATGAAAGTATGCATTGACTCCAGCGCCTACATCGAAATGGAACACGGAAGCAAGGCCGTTTCCAACTTTCTTGCCAAATGTGAAGAAATCATTGTTCCAGCAGCGACATTGGCTGAATTGCTGGAAGGCAATTGCTTCCGGGACAATTCCAATGCTGCCAATGTGGCGCTCAATCATTTTCTCGACATGCCGAATGTGCGGTTTGTTCCGGCCGGACATTCCATCGCCTATCGCTACGCGCAGATTTCACATTCTCTGAGGCGCCGGGGAACTCCCGTTCCGCCAAACGACATCTGGATCGCGGCAACGGCATTTGAAAATGGCGCGTGCGTCCTTTCCTACGATGCTCACTTCGATCGCATCGACGGGCTCGGCCGCATGGCGCCGTAGCCGTTGGACCGTTTAACCGTTTGACCGTTGGGGCGTTGCTAGTGTACTGAATGTCGCCCCGGCATCGCGTGGAGGCGCCGCCATTCGCGCATCGAGATGCCGAAGCGCGAGCGAAAGGTCTTGAGCATCGAGTTTTCACTCTCGAATCCGCAAAAGGCGGCAATCGCCGAAATCGATGTTTCGGTGCTGGACAGCAGAAGGCAAGCCTTTTCAAGCCGGACATGCAGGATTTCGTCGAGAATGGAGTGTCCTGTCGCTTCGCGAAAGCGCAAATCGACGAGGCTGCGCGAGCCGGAGACGCGCCGTGCGACTTCGGCGGCGGAAAGTCCCAGACAGGCCTCCGAGCGAATGATGCGCATCGCTTCGAGGATGTTTGGCTCCGCCCTGCGAGTCCCGCCCGTGGAGCGGCGCCGCACCACCATGGACGGGCCGAAGGAGATGCCGCCTGGATCGACGTCGGCGCCGTGCATCACGGCGTCGAGCGTGCGCGCCGCGAGATACCCGGCCCGTTCGAAATCGATCTGGACGCTGGAAACTCCGATGGAGGCGTCCGGCTCCGTTGCGTCGCGGTTGTCCACGCCGATGGCCATGAGGTCGCGGGGCACGGAGAGTCCCGCTTCCATGGCGGCGGCCAGCACGGCGGCGGCGAGGTTGTCGTTCACGCAAAAGAGTGCGGTCCGTCGCGGAAGAGCCGCCAGCCATGCCACAAGGCGCGCGACATCGGCACTCTTGGGGTGAATGCAATGCGCAAACGAATGGCAAGGCAGATCGTTTGCCACGGCAAGCGCATAAAAGGCGTCGGCGCGGGGCTTCGACCAGAACCGGGCCTCGCGGTAGGACACTACGCCGAGCGCGGCCGGACGCAGCGAGCGCAATTCCCTGAACGCCAGCCGCACGACGGCGTCCTGGTCGCAGACGACCGATGGGACGCCGGGGGCGAAGAGTCCTTCGCGGCAGTCGAGCCACACGGCCGGAATTCCGGTGAAAAGTCGCGGCGAGAGCCATGCACCCACAGCACTCGAGCATTCAACTATGCAACCGACAGGGCGCACGCGCTTGAGCATCGGCCCAATCCTGTGCCGCATTTCAGGCGACCAGGAAATGGCCTCCACGCTCCATCCGCGCGCCCCCGCGTAGCGGGAGATTCCGGCGAATTTCGCGTGACAACCCGCTTCGAACTGCGTTCCGGGCGTGGTACCGATGTGGAGGACGACCGTGGACATGGAGAACTGCGCCGGGAATGATAGCGCAAATCCGCCAAAATGCGAAAAACCCCGAAAACATTGATGTCGAAAAGTGTGAAAAAGCCCGTAAGCATGCGGTTTCTGCGTGTTTACGGGCTTTGGAAAATGGGGCGGGATGCGGGGCACGATCCCGCAACAAGTGCCGTATTTATTGGGGATTTTTTGCATTTGGGGATTTTATGGGGATTATTCTTGCATTTTATGGGGCGTTTCTGGTAGTATGCGGAGGCAAGCGGCACGGCGCGGAAGTCGGCAAACCGCCGCAACCGGGATCGAAACCATGAAAACCAAAGCGGGACGGAAAAAGGGAAATGGCACGTTGGAGCGGCACGGTAAAATTTGGCGCGCCTGTTGGATTGTTGACGGGAAGCGCTTCCGGCGCAGTACCGGGACGGCGGACAAGCGCGAGGCCGAAAAACTGCTTGCGCAATGGACGGCCCCTTTCCAGTTGAAGAATTCCGCCGAAAAGGATTCCGCGATGGCGGACAAGGCGGCGGACCTTGCCGCCGTTTCCGACGCGCTCCGCTCTTCGGCCAAATCGAAGCGCGAGGCGTTCCGCAAGGCGACTGCGCTGCCCCTGTCGGATGCTTGGCGCGCCTTTGACGATTCGCTCTTTCATCGGGAATGGGCGCAAACGACGCACGACTTGAACGAAACGCGCGTTGAATCCTTCCTTGCGTGGATGCGCAAGCGTCACCCCGAAATCGGGACGGCCCGCGAAGTCACGACGGAACACGCTTCCGGCTTCATGCAGGAAATCCGCAAGGCGCATTCCGGCAAGACGTTCAACGACTACCGGGCAATTCTCTTGCAGACGTGGGACGGCTTGCGGAAAATTGACGTTGCCGCCGTGACGGAAAACCCTTTCCGTTTCATCGAGCGGGCGGAACGTCGTTCGCACACGCGCCGGGAATTGACGGTGGAAGAACTAGCCGCCGTCATAGCGGCGACGGAGGGTGAAATGCGCCTCTTGTTCGCCGTGGGAATCTACACGGGCTTGCGCCTGGGCGACGCGGTGCGGCTGGACTGGGGCGACGTGGACCTTGTGCGCGGTTTCGTGTCCGTCGTTCCTTCCAAGACGGCGCGGCACGAAACGCGCGTCAAGATTCCGCTGTCGCCGGTCCTTCGGGCGCTTTTGGAGGAAACGCCCGCGCGGCGGCGTCGCGGTCCGGTTTTCGACGCTTTGAGAGCAAGATACGAGGAATCCACGGGCGGAATGAATCTTGTTCGCGACATTCAGCGGGTTTTCCGCAAGGCCGGAATCGCGACGCAATCGGACGCGGCGCAACGCAACAAGGACGGGACGCCCCGCAAGGCGGTTGACGTTGGCTTTCATTCGCTCCGGCATACCTATGTTTCGCTTTGCGCAAATGCGGGCGTTCCCCTTGCCGTCGTGCAAAGCATCGTCGGGCACACGAATCCGGCCATGACGCGGCACTATTTCCACGAAAGCGACGATGCGTTGCGCGGCGCGGCGGCGGCGCTCCCGGATGTGGTCGGCGCGGGTGCGGTTCCGGCTCCACCCGCCACCGTGTCCGGGGGCGAGGATGCCACGGATGATTCCAAATTTACGCAAGGTTTCCGCAAGGGTACGGGGGACGCGGAATGTGCCAAAAGTGACACTACGCGCGCGCGTGAGGCGGTCGAGGCGTTCAAGCGGGCGTGTGCCGGACTGGCGGCGGCTGGGCTTTCCCCGGCGGACTGGCGCGAGGTGGCGGCGGCTCTGGCCGACGTGGAAAAGGCGCGGAGGGCGTAGGACATGGAAAGCGAGATCGAGAACTGGACGGCGAAGGCCGAGGCGTGGCGGCGTCATGCGGACTTGTCGAGGAGGCGGGCCGCAATCGTCCGCAAGGTGGCTGTGATGATGCGCGGAACCGAACCGCTCCCGGACGGACTGACGCGGGCCGCTCTGGTGGTGTGCGGTACGGCGTGGCGAGGTTTTGAGTGGGTGCGGCGAGGCGTCGAGGTGTCCCCGGCCGTGTGGGAAGTCGAGCGGAACGCGGCGGCTGATAAACTGGCGTTCTATGCGGGCGAAGTGGCGCGAGAGGCCGGCAAGGTGTCCGATGCGTTCCACGCCGCCGATGCTCTCGCGGCTCTTCGGGGCGAGAGTCTGACGCCGCCGGCGGAGTGGACAAGCCCCGCCCTTGAACGGCTCCGGCCGATTCGTGACGCCGTGGCGGGGACTCTGGACGC
>DJYI01000165.1:560-7846 GCA_002448475.1 Verrucomicrobia bacterium UBA6982 | reverse complement strand
AACCTTTCAACTGGGCGAGGCCCAGGACACATTGGTCCGCGCGATTGCGTCCTTTGCGTTATGACAAAGCCTGGTCACACCCTAGTTTTCCAGGCTTGTCCCCAAAAATCGGACTATTGTCCATTCGCCACCCGCCTAAAGGCCCTGCGGCTGTGTAGCGACGCTCTTCTCCCCGCGACTGGTGCTCTTCTCCGCTGAACTCGTCGCTCGCCGCTCGTCCGTAAGATTGTAGCGCAAGACCAAGGGCGGCGAAACTGGAAGTCCTGTTCTGAATGTGTCAGACTCACCATGGAAAGCGCTCTAATTGTTGCGAAATCGAAGAACAATCCAAAGGAAGATTGGAGGAAAGAAGATGCGGCCAAAACTGACCGTAGATCTCATGAAAGCCAAAAACTCCCCGAAAGGCGGCATGTTCCCTTTCTTCAACCCCAAGGCGCCGGACTGGTGCCCGATGAGCATGCTGGGGAAAACAAAAGTCCTAAACCAAATGAAGAACCTTTTTTTCGCATGGATTCTTGCAGTTTTCTCAATTGCGGTGACATCCGGTTGTCACAAGGGATCCGAACTGAAGGATCCCGGCCAATGGTGGAAAACTCCTCGCATGGCGGACTTTTCGGGGACCGTGCCAGTTGAATGGCCGTTTTGCAAGCCATTCGTTGACGACAATGCCGAGGATGTCCGGGGATTCCTTACCGTGGAGAAGGTTAAGGACCATCCCACAATCAATGATTCCGGCGTGAAGCCCGGCGACATTTGCCTCTCCTGGGCGACGCAGGGGCCCGAAGTCCCGGAAACGCTGCGCGATGCCTGGCTCGGCTTTCTCAATTGGGGTCGCGGCGACGAGGATGTCTGCTGGTTCGCCCGCGACGTCAATGGCATTGTCGAGGTGTTTTCGTGCGATGCGGTCTGTCTTTATGAATGCATGGCTTCGCCCCGCACCTTCGGCTTGGCACTTGCGCCCAAGGCCTTTGGAAGGGAAGCAGTTGATAGAATCGAAAAGGCCGTCGCTGTTCGATCTGGGAATGCGTTTGACGAAGCGCGGATCTCGCATGAGGAAGACGAATGGAGCGAAGCGGCGGCGAACAGAAACTTGGCTGGATTGACGTCAGCCATGCTGGCGCGCGATTCAGGCGCGGCGAAGCAGTTTTTCAAGTTTCCCGTCAGGCGGCCAGGCCGTCTTCCAGATGTCGAAGAAGCGAACTTCGATGCTGCTTTTGAGGAGATTTTCGACGATGCATTCTTTGCGGAATTTGAAAATGCCGCCAAGTCCAAAGGGAGGAATCTATGGGAACAGCTCGGTTGGAGAGGTTTTTTCGCGCCCGGTCTTTCAAGCGATGATGGAAAGAGCGTGACGGGTATCGACTACGTGTCGGCGGCGGAGCGGAAACATCTGGAAGCCCTGCAAAAATCTGAAATCCTCGCGCTTCCGCCCGCTCTTCGAAATGGTGTCGTCCGGCCGCTGTTTTCATTCAAGACTGACGATGGTTCATGGTGCGGTCGTTTGGATGTCATGGAGGAGGACGCGATCCGAATCGCGTTGTGGAGTCAGGAACGGCCGCTTTCGGAGCCGCCCGACATCTCATGTGGCGTCGCGTTCGTTCCGGACGGAAACGGAGGAAACGGCTGCTACATTCCTATACCCGGGCAAAAACACGGCGTTTTTTCCGGACTCGTCGAAAACTGCATTGGCAGCGACGAAACCCCTCCGCTTGAATTGTTGGTTTCGCAAGCTCCAGCCCAAACAAATGCAATCATGGCTGAATCGGAACTGTGGCTGAATTTACTGGATGGCAAGATGGAGTGATCGGCACACTCTGAACGGCAGACTGACGCCAGGAAAATCTGCGGATACGCATGGGTAAGATCACGCAGAGGAGAATGTCGCCGATGCTGGAATGCCGCCAGTCGCCTGTCCAACAAGTCGCCCATGAGGCGAGGCGGTGGCGGTAGCAACGAGTGGGTGTGTTGGCGGGGCGCTACGTGGTGGTTGCGCGGGCGCGGCGAAGGGCGTCCGCGACGGCCAGCGCCGCCGCCGAAAGGTCCTCGCGCGTGTGAGTGGCCATTACGGAGGCGCGCAGTCTGGCGGTTCCGCGCGCCACGGTCGGGTAGCGGATTGCCGGAATCCAAAATCCGGAGTCGAGTAGAATTTCGGAGGCGCGAACGGCGACACGTTCGTCCCCGACGGGAATTGGGACGATCGCCGACTGCGTTGAGGCCGGAATTCCTAGGCCGACAAGCCGTTTGACGAGAAACGTCGCGTTTTCGCGCACTGCAGCCGCGCGCCATGGTTCGGCTTCGAGCGCGGAGAGCGCGGCGTCCGCCGCGGCCACGACCGAGGCTGGCAGCGACGTGGAGAAGATGAACGACCGGGCCTTGTTGCGAAGCAGTTCGGCAAGTGACCTCGAACCGGCGGCAAATCCGCCGGAGGCGCCAAGCGCTTTGCTTAGCGTGCCCGCGATGACATCCGGCGCGGCGCAGCCGAAGTGTTCGCAAAGCCCCCGGCCCGAAGCGCCGACTACGCCTGTGGCGTGGGCTTCGTCGATCATTGACACGGCGCCGCGTTCGCGACACAGCGCGACAAAGCGTGGCAGATCCAGCAGGTCCCCGTCCATGCTGAAAACGGAGTCCGAGACGACCAGCGTCCTGCGGGCGCCGCGGACGCGATCAAGTGCTCTCGCCAAATCCTCCATGTCGCCGTGTCGGTAAACGCGGACGTCGGCGCGGGAGAGGCGACATCCGTCTATTATGGAGGCGTGGTTGAGTTCGTCGCTCAGGACAACGTCCCCGCGTCCGCAAAGCGCTTGAATCGTCCCGACATTCGCCATGTATCCGGAGCCGAAAAGCACGGCGTCGGCAGTTCCTTTGAACGCCGCTATGTGGCGCTCAAGAGCCATGTGGGGAGGTTGTGAGCCGGAGAGCAGGCGCGATCCGCCCGTCCCGGCGCCCCAGCGCCTGGCGGCGTTGGCCGCCGCGTCCGTCACGCGCGAGTCCCCGGCCAGGTCGCAGTAGTCGTTGGAGGCGAGGATCAGCGTGTCGCGTCCATTGACGAGCGCGCGCGGACCCGTGGCGCCATCGCATTCGCGGCACGACCGGAACAGGCCAGCGTCCCGGATCGAGTCGAGTTCCGAATTCAGCGAATCGGAAAACGAAACGGAAATCTGCGCCTGCGACTGCGGAGTCGGTTCTGGCGCCACGCTTTTTTCAGCCGAGGCGGGCGCGGTCGGCACCCCATCGACCAGCACCGCGCGCTCCTGAAGGAAACGGATGCACTCAGGAACAAGCGAACGCGGCCCGCGGAAAAGGAAAATGCGTCCGCCACGCGGGTCTCCGGGCTTTTTCATGGTCGTGATGCGCCGGTAGCCGATTTTCCCGGCGGCGACGTAACCCGTCACATAATCGGGATCGTCGGAGACGCATATCTCAGCCACGATTCCAGGTGCGGCCTGAACTTTGGACGCGAGAACGATCGCCTCGGAAAAATGGTTTTTGCCCGGTGCGGTGGAGACGCGCGGCCCCGCGCTGGCCGCCGACGCGCCGCAGTTGGCGTCCATTGCGCGAGCGGCGTCCATGCGAGTGGCGCGAACTCCGCGTTCGCGATCGGGCTCAAGCCGCTCCAGCGTGTCAGCGTCCACTAGGGCGGCTCCGCGCATTGTTGGAAGCTCCCGAAACATCGTGACGATCTCCGCGGCGCGCGTCACGCCGCATTCGGCGAGCAGCTCCGCCGCGCGCCGCATTCCGTCGGCGGCAGTCGATGTCGTTTCCGTGGCGACCGGAAGCGCGTTGACGTGAAGCGGCTCATCCACGATTTCGACGCGGACGCGGATGTCGTCGGGCGTTCCCTTCGGATGGGCCAGGGCGCGGGCCGCAAGCGCTTCCGCCGTTTCAGGGACCTCCCCCGCCGACACGATCCGTTCGGCCCCGGAAATGTGCGCGCCGCCCAGAGAGGCGCGCATCTTGACGCAGAAGAGACGGTTGGAATTGTTCACGGAATTGCTTCGGCAACCCCCGAGTGCGCTGAAGAGACACCGGAAAAAAACGGGGAGAAATCTATGTCCGGCACTTCTGCGCCTTCGGGAATCTCCGGAACGCGCACCAGCGCTCCGGGGGCGCCGACGCGCTCAAGGGCGCGCAAAGTGCATTGAACGGCGTCATCGACTACGCGCGGGTCTGTGTCCGGAGCGTGATTCATGACCACGCCGATTACGCGCATTCGCCGAGCCGCCGCCGCTTCGAGCGAGAGCAGGATATGGTTAATCGCGCCAAGGCGACCGCTTGCCACGAGGATGAGCGGCCAGTCGCGCTTGGCCGCGAAGTCCGCTGCGAGAATGGAGTCCGTCAGTGGAACAAGGAGCCCTCCTGCGCCTTCGACAAGCACGATGGCGCGGCGACTGGCGCAGCTGGACACAGCCCGGTCGATGGCGTCAAGATCCGTTTCGCGGCCTTCGAGACTGGCCGCGAGGGCAGGGGAGGCCGGGAAGTGAAAAATCTGCGGCGCCGTGAGTCCGGCCTCGTCCTCCGGCTGGCGTGGCAGCCCGGCAATGGCGCGGTGCGCGTCGAGGTCCTCTGAAAACCCGTCGCAGCCAGTCTGAACCATCTTCACCGTTATGTGGTCAACTCCACGCCGACGCAGGAAGCGCGACATGAGTCCGGTGGCGACGGTCTTTCCGATTCCGGTGTCGATTCCTGAGACGAAAAAGACGCGGGATGGATCCCGCAGCGTTACGGTTCCGTTCATTTCGATAAAAGCGCCGCCGCGGCCGCGCATCTGGCGCGGAGCGCGTCGCACACGCGAAGCGCAGCCAATGTCGCCGCGTGGGGCATTTCTGGCGGCTCGACAAGCCCGGCCGCGACCGCGGACGCGGCGGACGCCAGCTCGTATTCGTAGCCGTTGCAGTCGAACGGAAAATCCATCGTCTCGGTCGAGCCGTCAGAGTGTCGGACAAGTGCGATGCGCTCGCACCTGGTGAGTTGCGGCAGTTCGATGCGTCCGGTCGTGCCGGCCACTCGACCCCAGGCGCCGTCGGCGGCTGTCATCGAGCAGGAAAGCGAGGCTAGGCGACCGTCAGCCCAGCGCATGGAGAACGAAGTCTGGTCGTCAACTCCGGTGGGGGCGGGGAGTGAGACTCCGTCCGTCTCTTCGAAGTCGAGGCCGAACTGCATGAGGGCGAAGGCGACAGGATAAATGCCCAGATCAAGCAAAGCGCCGCCGCCGAGTTCGGGCCGTATCAGGCGCTCTTTTCCGGAAACGGGAACTGCGAATGATGCCTGAAGAAGACGCGGTTCGCCGATCGCGCCGGAGGCGACGAGCTCCCGGACGCGCCTGTGGGCGGGCAGAAACCGCATCCACATCGCCTCGCAGCAGAAAAGGCCTAGACTGCGGGCGAGAGCGAAAACGGCTGCGGCGTCATGCTCGTTGTCGGCAAACGGCTTTTCGCAGATCACGTGCTTGCCGGCCTGAAGGCATAGTTGGACGTGACGCGCGTGTAAGGTGTTTGGAGTCGCCACGTAAACGAGATCCGTTTCCGGATCCGCCGCGAGGGCTTCGTAGGAACCGAAGGCCCGCTCAAAGCCGAAACGTCTGGCAAATGACTCCGCGCGCCCCTGATCGCGCGATGCGACGGCTCGCAACGTCAGGCCGCGACCGCGCAGCGACGCGGCGGCGGTCGCGACTTTCTCGGCGATGTGTCCCGGGCCGAGGATCGAAAATCTTGTCTGGCCAGACATCGCCGGAGACTCTAGTCGGCGCGGACGGGTTCAACAGGAACGCCGGGCACAACCTTGTGCGTTCCGCGGACGATCACGTCATCGCCGACTGCGAGACCCGAGGCGACTGTTTCGTAAGTGGCCGTCGCCGGGCCTGCCACGACTTCGTGGCGCACGGGCATGTTGCCTTCGCCGACAGTCCAGACAAATGCCGTGTCTCCGTCGTGGATCACCGAGCCGAGCGGGAGCGATACTAGACGCCTGGGCTCTTTTGCCTTGACCTCCACCTTGACTGTCGTTCCGGGAACAAGCACGCCGCCAGGATTCGGGAAGCGGACGTAAACCGGCATCGTGTCCGTGCCGGCGTTGGCGGTGTTGCCGACAAACTCGATCTGGCCTGGTTCGTCGCGCAGAGTGCCGTCGGCAAGACGTATGCGGACGTCGAAAAGTTCGCGCAGCCCCTTTTCCGCGCCGAAAACGGAGAGGTATTCGCGCGCGCCAGGAGCGAACGAGATGCGGACGGGGTCCTGACGCACGATAGTGGCGATTGCGCCGGATGCCGTCGATACATAGTTTCCGGCGGGAGCGCCGTTGAGTCCGATTTTGCCATCGACGGTGGCGGTGATCGTGCAGTGCGCAAGATTGTCCTCCGCCGACACGAGCGCGGCCTCGGCGGCGGCCAGAGCGGCTTCAGCGGTTCCGCGGGCGCTTGTGGCCGAATCAAGGTCGTCTGCGGAAGCCACCTTTTTGTCAAAGAGGGCCTTGACGCGGTCAAACGACTTGCGCGCGTAGTCGGCTGACGCGGTCGCCTGCGCGACTTGCGCCTTTGCGGCGGCTACGGCCGCTTCGTATTTGACGGGGTCTATGCGATAGAGCACATCCCCGCGCTTTACCTCGGCACCCTCCTCGAAACCGACCTCGACGACAGTGCCGGCCACCTGCGGAACAACGGCGACAACTTCCGGCGACATGACCCGACCGCTGAACGTGCGGACTGGATTGTGGTCAACGGCACCTGCCTTGGCGACGCCGACAAGAAACATTGACGGCTTTGGAGCGGCCGGAGCCTGTGCGAACGCGGTTGCGCAAACAGCAAGCGCGGCGACGGCGGAAATCTGGTGGCGGACTTTCATGATTGGGAGTTTTCTGCTGGGATTGACGGGCGCAAAGAATAGGAAATCCACGCTGAAAGTCAACCCCTCTTTACTTTTCCCGGATCGGCAACAAGTCCAAAATAATGCCGCTTCCAAGTGGCGCCGATGGCTGCAAGCCGTGCTTTGCCGGGCCTCGTGAAGCGCAAAACGCGGTGCGTTGAACGAGACCGAAAATGCGAATCAGATACACTTGTGTTCTGAAGTCGCGTCGTGTTGTCTTCGGGCGGACGTTTCGAACGCCGGCGATGCTGTAGCCGTTCTCTTTGCTTGCGGTGCGCCGGATCCATGAACTTGGAGTGCGATGCGCGGAATATTATCATTTCACCGTAGTTGACGCAAGCTCCCTGCGACTTGGATTCATCGGCCGACGGCCATCTTTGGCCGAGCTCAGGCGGTGCTCTCTCCGGCCTTGGGCTCCGGCCTCTCCGG
>DJYI01000165.1:0-512 GCA_002448475.1 Verrucomicrobia bacterium UBA6982 | reverse complement strand
CCTCTCCGGCGCCTGGCCGCTCCACGAGAACCGTCGTCTGCGTTCCCTTCGCCGCCGGAGTTCCTCAATCATGGCTTTAACGCATCGGCTTTCAGGAGAGGCGAGGAGCGCCGCCGCCTCCCGCCGCATGGGAAGCACGACTCCCCGTACGCGCTCCGGCAGCGTCTCGGCCCCCGGGAGCAACGCCGCCGCCGGCACGGGGTCGAACGCCCCGTGCGCTTCGCGGAACTCAAAGGCGAGCCGTCTGCACGACATGAGCATCGCGTAGTGCTTCAGCATCCACGTGCAGTGGGTTTTGAGCCATCCCTTTACGCCGGCGTTGCGCCCGACGATTTCCCCGTCGCGGTTGCGGAGCAGGGAGCTGTCCACCGTCGCCTCGATGTCCAGCAGCATCGACCCAAGTCTTATCTTCTCCTCCACGCGCCCCCTGCCGTGCGCCCTTTTCCACTGTTCGAGCAGCTCGTCACCCGTCGGGGGATTGCTTAGGGACGAATGGCAGAGCCGCCGAATCG
>DJYI01000168.1:51846-53786 GCA_002448475.1 Verrucomicrobia bacterium UBA6982 | reverse complement strand
GCTCCGTTGCTTCGGAAGACTCCGCCGTGGCGGAAGGATCCGCGGGAGTTTCAGGAGCCGCTTCGACATCGATCTCCGGCTTGGCCGCCGCCTCCTCCTCGGAGGCAGATGCGACTGCAGACGCGGCGGAAACGGGCGCGGACTCCTCGGAGAGCGCCGGAGCGTCGCCATCCGAAGCGAAAGCGGCGGCGGCGGCAATCAGAAATACTGGAGCGAACTTCGTTTTCATTGTCTTGGAGCGATTATTTGCGAAAACCGGAGGTTTCCTTCGCGGCGGCCTCGGCAACGCGAGCCGCGACCCATGGATAAGTCTTTGCGATCCCGTCCCGGAGCGAATGGCGCGGAGTCCATCCAGTCGAGCGAATGCGCTCGGTAGAGAAGTTTCTGGAAGCGACGCCAACTGGCCCGTCCACGGAACGGAACGATATCCGCTTCCCGGCCACGTCGGCGATCGTCGCGAGCAGCTGCCGCACCGTCACGTATTCCTCGGTTCCGATGTTCGTCGGAGCGAAGTCCAGATCCGAATCCATCAGGTGCAGGATTCCATCCACGAGGTCGTCGATGAAAATGAAATTGCGGACGGCGAGGCCGTCGCCCCAGATGTCAACGCTTCCGCCGTCCGGCGTTTCCGCGACCTTGCGCGAAAGCGCGGCGGGGGCCTTCTCGCGACCTCCGCGCCAGGTCCCCTCGGGACCGTAGCAGTTCTGGAAGCGGGCCACGCGGACCTTCATGCCGTAGCGGCGGGCGTGGGCGAATGCCATGCGCTCGGAGTAGAGCTTCTCCCATCCGTAATCGTTGTCAGGCGCGGCCGGATAGGCGCCATCCTCTGAAAGCGCCGGCTCGCCGGGCGCCATGTCGCGATAGACGCACACGGAGGAGGAGAAGAAATACTCCCGGACGCCCCGGAGCGCAGACTCGTGCACCATGTGGGCGTTTATCAGGACGCTGTCGTGCATGATCTCGCACGCGGCGGAGTGGATGTAGCCCATCCCGCCCATTTCTGCCGCGAGCTGGAACACGGCGTCCGGAGCGGCGCCTCCCGGAAAATCGAGCGCGCGAAGGCAATCCTCGCGCCTGCGCAGGTCGCAGAGCATGAAGTCGGCCGCCGCCGTGGGGGAAAATTCGGGAAGCTTGAGATCCGCGCCACGAACCCAGCAGCCACGCCGCGAAAGCTCCCTCACGAGATGGGATCCTATGAATCCGCCTGCACCGCAGACGAGTACTTTTTTCATTGTCGGTTCTGGAAGCGGAATGGCGAAGGAGGGTAAAAGCGCGTGAAAGCGGCGACAACGATACCACCTTGAGCGACCAAAGACAAGAAAAAACAACGCCCGGTCCGCGACGCCCGACTCTTGCAAAACGCCATTGGCGGGGGTATGATTCCGCCCACTGCGCGCAACAGCTTTGCGGCGGGGGCCGCCCCCGCGCGGACAACGGCGCCCTTTCGGCCATTTTTCCCAAACCAAACCACACAACAACAACAAACAAACAACGCATGAGGCGTGGCGGACGTGTTGCCACGCCGCTAAATCACACCATGAACGACAAGAAATACGTTTACTTCTTCGGCGCCGGCAAAACGGAAGGCAACGCGAACATGCGCAACTTGCTCGGCGGCAAGGGCGCCAACCTGGCCGAAATGGCCTCGCTCGGACTTCCGGTGCCGCAGGGCTTCACCATCAGCACCGAGGCCTGCACCCGCTACTACGACGACGGCAAGCAGATCGGGGCGGACATCCAGGAGCAAATCGACGAATACGTCAAGCGCCTTGAGGAGAGCACCGGCAAGAAGTTCGGCGACGCGAAGAACCCGCTGCTCGTCTCCGTCCGCTCCGGCGCCCGCGCCTCGATGCCCGGCATGATGGACACAATCCTCAACCTCGGCCTCAACGAGACCGTCGTCGAATCGCTCGCCAAGCAGTCCGGCAACCCGCGCTGGG
>DJYI01000168.1:41250-51730 GCA_002448475.1 Verrucomicrobia bacterium UBA6982 | reverse complement strand
GTCGTGATGGAGGTCGGCAAGAAGTATTTCGAGAAGCTCATCGACGAGATGAAGGCCAAAAAGGGCGTCACGCAGGACGTGGAGCTCACGGCCGACGACCTCAGGGAGCTCGCCTCGCAGTTCAAGGCCGAATACAAGTCCAAGCTCGGCCAGGACTTCCCGACGGACCCCAAGATCCAGCTCTCCGAAGCCATCAAGGCCGTGTTCCGCTCGTGGGACAACCCCCGCGCCAACGTCTATCGCCGCGACAACGACATCCCGTATTCCTGGGGCACCGCAGTGAACGTCCAGATGATGGCGTTCGGCAACCTCAACGACGAGTCCGGCACGGGCGTCGCCTTCACGCGCGACCCCGCGACGGGCGAAAAGAAGCTCATGGGCGAGTTTCTCATGAACGCCCAGGGCGAGGACGTCGTGGCCGGAGTGCGCACCCCGATGCCCATCGCGAAGATGGCGGAGGTGATGCCCGAGGTGTTCGAGCAGTTCCAGGACGTGTGCAGGAAGCTCGAGTCTCACTACCGCGACATGCAGGACATGGAGTTCACGATCGAGAACAAGAAGCTCTTCATGCTCCAGACACGCAACGGCAAGCGCACCGCCCGCGCGGCCCTCAAGATCGCCTGCGATCTCGTTGACGAGGGCGTCCGCACCGAGGAGGAGGCCGTGCTCATGATCGAGCCGCGCAACCTCGACACGCTGCTGCACCCGCAGTTCGACGCCGCATCGCTCAAGAAGGGCAAGGTCATGGGCCGCGGTCTGCCGGCCTCGCCCGGCGCCGCCTGCGGCAAGATCGTCTTCACCGCCGCCGACGCCAAGGCGTGGCACGAGCGCGGCGAGAAGGTAGTTCTGGTCCGCCTCGAAACATCCCCCGAGGACATCGAGGGCATGAAGGCGGCGGAGGGCATCCTCACCGTCCGCGGCGGCATGACGAGCCACGCCGCCGTCGTCGCCCGCGGCATGGGCGAGTGCTGCGTCTCGGGCTGCACCGAAATCGCGATGGACGAGGAGGGCAGGAAGTTCACGCTCGGCGGAAAGACCTTCAAGGAGGGCGACTGGCTCTCCATCGACGGATCCACCGGCAACATCTACGACGGCGTGATCACGACCGTTGACGCGCGCATCGAGGGCGAGTTCGACCGCATCATGACCTGGGCCGACAAGTTCCGCCGCCTCCACGTCCGCACCAACGCGGACACGCCGCGCGACGCCCGCAAGGCCCGCGAGCTCGGCGCCGAGGGCATCGGGCTGTGCCGCACCGAGCACATGTTCTTCGACCCGGACCGCATCGCCGCGTTCCGCGAGATGATCTGCGCGGACACCGAGGAGGAGCGCCGCATCGCCCTCTCGAAGATCCTCCCCTACCAGCAGAGCGACTTCGAGGAGCTTTACGAGGCCCTCGAAGGAAACCCCGTCACCATCCGCTTCCTCGACCCGCCGCTGCACGAGTTCGTGCCGCACAGCGAGGACGAGATAGCGCTTCTGGCGAAGGCCCAGCACAAGCCGGTCTCGCGCATCAAGGAGATCATCGACTCGCTGCACGAGTTCAACCCCATGATGGGCCACCGCGGCTGCCGCCTCTGCGTCACCTACCCCGAGATCGCCCGCATGCAGACGCGCGCCATCATCCGCGCCGCCCTCGAGGTCCAGCGCCGCCACAAGACCTGGAACGTCAAGCCCGAGATCATGATTCCGCTCACCTGCGACGTAAAGGAGTTCAAGTTCGTCAAGGACATCGTGGTCAACACCGCCAACGTCGAGATCAACCTCTCGGGCATCAACCTCTCCTACAAGGTCGGCACGATGATCGAGATTCCGCGCGCCGCCCTGCTCGCCGGCGAAATCGCCGAGGAGGCCCAGTTCTTCTGCTTCGGCACGAACGACCTGACGCAGATGACCTACGGCTTCTCGCGCGACGACTCCGGGAAGTTCCTGGAGGCATACTACGACGCGAAGATCCTCGAGAACGACCCGTTCGCCAAGCTCGACCAGAGCGGCGTCGGCAAGCTCATGGAAATGGCGGTCAAGGACGGCAAGGCCGTGCGCCCGCGCCTGCACTGCGGCATCTGCGGCGAGCACGGCGGAGACCCGACCTCGGTCGAGTTCTGCCACAGGATCGGCCTGGACTACGTGTCCTGCTCGCCGTTCCGCGTGCCGATCGCCCGCCTCGCCGCCGCGCAGGCCGCGATCCAGGAAAAGCGTGAAAAGGCCGCGAAGTAGCGCGGCCGAGGAGCCTCATCGCGGAACGGAATCCATTCCATGACACCTGCCGACATCGAAAAACAGGCCGAGGTCTTCGACCGCATCCGGCGCGAAGTCGCGCGGGTGGTCGTGGGCCAGGAAAAAATCGTGGACCGCCTTCTCGTGGCGCTGGCCTGCCAGGGCCACGTGCTGCTGGAGGGCGTTCCGGGCATAGCGAAGACGACGCTCGTGCGCACTCTCGCGCAGACGCTCGGTCTCTCCTTCTCCCGCGTGTCATTCACGCCGGATCTGCTTCCGGCCGATGTCACCGGCACGCTCGTTTACAAACCCAAGGACGGATCCTTCTCAGCGAAGAAGGGTCCCGTCTTCGCGAATCTGCTCCTCGCCGACGAAATCAACCGCGCCCCGGCGAAGGTGCAGTCCGCGCTGCTGGAGGCGATGCAGGAGCGCCAGGTGACGCTCGGCGACGAGACGCTGCCCCTCCCCTCACCGTTTCTCGTTCTGGCGACGCAGAACCCGATCGAGCAGGAGGGCACCTATCCGCTTCCCGAGGCGCAGGTCGACCGCTTCATGTTCAAGTGCCTCNNGCAGAACCCGATCGAGCAGGAGGGGACCTACCCGCTGCCGGAGGCCCAGGTTGACCGCTTTCTCTTCAAGTGCGTCGTTTCCACTCCTTCTCGCGAGGACGAGCGCCGCATCATGGAGCGCTTCGCCTCCTCCAAGGCCCCGCGCGCCGAGACGGTTGCCACGCCGGAACAGGTTTCGGGGCTCCGCGAGGCGCTTGACGCCGTGTATTGCGACGAAAAGGTCGGGGACTACATCCTCGATCTCGTGTTCGCCACGCGCGAGCCGGACAAGCACGGGCTCAAGGACCTCGTCCCGATGATCGCGATGGGGGCCTCCCCGCGCGCCACCATAGCCCTCCAGACCGCAGCCCGCGCGACGGCGATGCTCAAGGGACGTGCCTACGCCACGCCGCAGGACGTGAAGGACGTCGCCCCCGACGTGCTGCGCCACCGCGTGGCGCTAACCTACGAGGCCGAGGCGCGCGAACTTTCCCCGGACGCAGTCGTGTCCCGCATTCTTTCCGAAATCCCGGTGCCATGACCGGGTTCAAAGGCAAGACGGACGTCACGTCAGCGAACTCCGCCGCAGCCCGCGCCCCCGCGCGCGCTGCGGCGGTTTCACTGTGGCTCTTCGCGCTTTCTCTCATGGCGCCGAACGCCGCCGCGCTTCAGCGCGACGCGCCGCGCTTTTCCGGCTTTGAGGAGCTTCCCGCGGCCGGGTTCGTCGTTCCAAGCATGGACGGCGCGCGGCAGATTCCGGCAAAGCCCGTGGAAACCGTTCGCTACCTGTGCACGCTTGGCGACAGGCAGTGGGAGGAGGAGCGCGCGAACATGAACGAGCTCTGGCGCGCCGCCCAGCGCCTGGCCGCGTGGCGCGACCGCGCCGGAAACGAAATTGTGTTCGCCCGCGTCATCTGCTCGCTTCCGCCCGCGCTGGCGGGTCTCGACGTCACGCGCGACACGTTCGAGGAGGCGATCGAAAACCCGGACCTTGCGCTTGGTCCGGAGTCCGATCCGGACATGCTCGCGCTCTGGGCGGCCGATTTCGCCGGCATTCACGTCGATGCCGCTCCGGAACGAAACGTCATCCCGGTCAACACGTCGCGATTCGCCAAAACAGTCGCCGTCTCCCTGCCAGATCCCGCCCTGTGCGTGTTCCTCACGCGCCTCAATCCGCATTTTCCCGGTCACGCCAGGGCTCCGCGCTCGTGGTGGGCCTTTTTCGTGCGCTTCGCCACCGCGCCGCAGCCTGGCGATCTCGACTCCGACAGGATGCTGAGGACCGATTTCGTCGGCGCGCTACGAACTGTAGGCTGGAAGGAGTCCGAAAAGGCGCAGGCGGCGCTCTCGAAGCGCCGCACATGGTCGGGGGCGGACCCGCGCGACATTCCCGACGATCCAGACCGGGCCGCCGCCCGCGAAAGCGTGGCCCACCTCGACGACTGGTGGTACATGGAGTCGCCGCACTACATCGTCCTGAGCGACGACCCCGCCGCCGAACGCTCCGCCGACAGGCTCCTTGGCGCGCTGGAGGCGCTTCTTCCGCGCTACGAGGCGCTGGTTCCGGCCTTTCGCGGCCGCGGCCCGGGAACTGGCGTCGTGCGCATATTCCGCAAGAGCTCGGACTTCGACGCCTACTTCGAGAACGAGGGCGTTCCGCTCGGGCTTTCCAGCACGGTCGGCCTTTTCAGTCCGGCCCGCCGCGAACTTGTCATCCGCCCGCCTGACAAGCACAGCGCGCAGGATCTCGCGTCGGTCGTCCGCCACGAGGCGTTCCACCAGTATCTCCACTCCGTCTGGGGCGGCGCGGCGACTTCGCCGTGGTTCAACGAGGGCACCGCCGAACTCTTCGCCTCCTGCGCTCCAAAGGGCAACGGAGGATTCGACTTCCGCGAACTGTCCTGGCACGCCAGAACGCTGGAAAAACTCGCCCGCGACCGCGACGTCGACTGGAACGGACTTGTTCGCGCCGTCCTATTCTGGGACTACGACCAGTTCTACCGTCCCCCGGTCAGCGGCGCCGACGCCTCGCTTTCCTACGCCATGGCATACGGCATTTCCTGCTTCCTGCATCGCGGCGCGCCGCTCATGCGCTCCCGCCCCTACCGCGACGTCCTCCCGACCTATTTCGAAACGCTTGAGAAAACCGGCTCCCCCGGCGCAGCGACGGCCGCCGCGTTCGACCTCGGGCGCGACGGCCGCCGAACGCAGCTTCTGGACAAATTCTGCGACGACCTGCGGGCGTTCTGGAAAAACGAGTCGGCCCGTCGCCAGTCCCAGCGCGCCAAGGTGCCGTGACCGCGCCCGAAGCGGAAAAAAGGGGCGGGCCGACGCCGGAAACAACTCAAATGGAATTGCGCAAGATGAATTCAACTGAAACCGCCGCCGCCGAACCGATGATCCCCGAGCGCGGCGGCGCGTTCGCCTCCGCTCTCACCGTCGCCGGGAGCGACAGCGGCGGCAACGCCGGCATCCAGGCCGACATCCGGGCCTTCCATGTGTTCGGACTCCACGCCTGCACCGCAATCGCGGCGCTTACCGCCCAGAACCCGTCCGCCGTCACGTCCGTCCACGTCCCGCCACCGGAATTTCTAGAGGCGCAACTCGACGCGATCTTCGCCGCATACGCGCCCCGCGCCGCGAAAACCGGAATGCTGGCGACTGCGCAATGCGTCCGCTCCGCCGCACGAATGCTGCGCGGAAGGACGGTGCCGGAAACCGGCGCCACGATGCCGGTCGTAGTGGATCCGGTCATGGTCGCCACAAGCGGCGCGCGACTTCTCGCGCCGGACGCCGAACGCGCCGTGGCCGAGGACCTTCTCCCCATCGCGGCGCTCGCAACTCCCAACGTCCCGGAGGCCGAGACGCTTTCCGGGCTGTCCATCGGCGCAATCCCAGACATGACGGCAGCCGCCCGGCGAATCAGGGAGCGCGCTGGCTGCGCGGTTCTTGTGAAGGGCGGGCATCTTTCAGGCGACGCCGCGTCCCGCGACGTCCTTTCGTGCGAGGAAGGCGACTTTCTGCTCGAAACGCCGGCTGTCCAGTCCCCAGCCTCTACTCACGGAACCGGATGCTCCCTATCCGCCGCCATCGCGGCGTCTCTTGCGCTCGGGCGCTCGCTCGTCGAGGCAGTCCGCGAAGGCAAGGCATACGTGTTCGAGGCCATTAGACGCTCCGGCCAGGTCGGGCCTGCTGCGGCCGTCCTTGGCACTCCGCCTCGGCCGATCAACCCTCTCTCAGTCTCGATCCGCCCCTTGCCGCGCCAAAGCGCCCGTAGCTAGTGGCGTGCGGCAGAGAAAAAGTCGCGAACGCTTGCCGCGGCGGCGGCAAACCGGCGCTGGAGCAGACATCTCGCCACGCCGGCCGCAAAGGGAGGCATGGAGCGCAGCAACGGAAAACTGAACCACTTGCGCAGAAAAATGCGATGCCCAGCCCGGAACCATTCGATTTTCCGGACGTTGTCCAACGCCATGGTCGCCGACCCGTAGTGGAAAATCCTGACGCCGGGGGCAACGACAAGGCGACGCCCGAGCCTGCGCACCCTGAACGACAGATCCGCATCCTCGAAGAAGAACCAGTAGTCTTCGTCGAAGCCGCCCGTAGCCTCCAGGACGTCGCGCGGCATGAGCAGGCACGACCCCTGGAGATAGTCGGGAGCCTCGCCCGGACGGCAGGGTCGCGGATACCCGAAAATCCGCCCAATGCGATACCCGGCCGGGGCCGAATCGCCACCGCCCGCCCCCTCCATGTCGCACCCGACAAGACCGACGGTCGGATCGGCCTCAAGCGCGGCGCGCATCGCGCGGACTGTTTCCGGCGGGCAGCGCGTGTCGTTGTTGAGAAAAAGAACGGAATCGATCCCCGGATCGGCCAGCGCCGCGCGCATTCCGGCGTTCATGCCGCGCCCGAAGCCCACATTCGAAGGCAGGCGCATAATCTCCGCGCATTCCGGCAAGGCGGCCCTCAGTTCGGGCTCGCCGTGGGAAAGCGAGCCGTTGTCAACGACTATGATCCGCGTCGGCACGTCCTGGGCGGACAAAGTAGCGCAGCACTCGGCGGTGAGGGCAATGCGCTCGTAATGTAGAACAACGACGGCTGTCATGGCCCGAATCATACACGAAGCGCTTCGCTATTGGCAACGAGAACGTTTTTTTGTATCATCGGTCGCACATGAAACACCAAGTTCTCGTCTCCCTGCCCCCCGCCGCCGCCTCCATCGGCTCAGGCGGACTTTCAGCAGTCGCGTTCGTCGGCGGAGATCCGCCCGGCCGCCAGCTCGGTTCCGGCGGCGGAACCGCCCATCTGCTCTGCCAGGCCTGGAAAGCGCTCGCACGCGGGTCGTCGTTTTCGCAGTGGCTCGCCGGCTCCCCGAAACTTGTGATCCACGCCTCCGGCCAGAGCCGCCGTCTCCCCTCGTATGCCGCCGAGGGAAAACTGCGCCTTCCCATGCCGCTCATCGACGGCCGCGCCGGGCAGACTCCGGACCAGACGCTCCTCGACGCGCAGCTTTCAGACTTCGCGCATCTTTTGCGCCACGCCCCGAATTCATACCGCCTCGCCGTCGCCTGCGGCGACACTCTTGTCCGGCAGCCGGGGTTCGTCCCGCCATTCCCCGAAGCGGACGTCCTGATCGTCGGAATACCGTCCTCTCCCGAGGAGGCTTGCGCCCACGGGGTTCTGTTTTCCAACCCAAGCGCGGGCGGCCAAATAGAGTTCTTCCTCCAGAAGCCGTCGCCGGAAACCATTGTGCGCCTAGCGGCGACGCATCCGTTCTCGCTTGATTCCGGCGTGTGGCTGTTCTCTGAGCGAGCAGTTCAGGTTCTGCTCTCCAAATGCGGCTGGGACGAGCGCGGAGGATCGTTTCCGGGAGGCGTTCCCAAGCCATACGATCTGTTCGACAGGTTCGGCACCGCGCTCGGACGCAATCCGACAAACCCGGACCCGGATGTGGCTACACTCTCCTCCGCGGTCCTCCCCCTGCCGGAGGGGCGATTCTACCACTTCGGCTCGAATCGCTCGGTCTTCCACTCCGTCTCCCAACTCGTCGAACCGGCCGAGAACCGTCGTTCGTTCGGCGACGCCTCACGAGCCGCCGACTCCGGCGGCGACAGGTTTGTCCTGCATTCAGACGCCCCCGGCGTCCCGGCGTCGGCGCGACCGCTCTGGATCGAAAACTCGACCGTCCCGCAATCCTGGACTCTCTCCGGCGAACATGTCATCACGGGCGTCCCGCCCAACGACTGGACTGTTTCGCTTCCGCGCGGCGTCTGCGTGGACGCCGTTCCGTTTCCCGGCGGCGGGGAGGCGCTGCGCGTTTATGGCTTCGCGGACACGTTCAAGGGCTCGCTTGGCGACAAATCGACGGCATTTCTCGGCGCCCCGTTCCTAGACTGGCTCGCGGCGCGCGGCCTCTCGCTCGAATCCGCCGGCCTTGCGCGGGATTGCGACATCCAGGACGCCCCTCTGTTCCCGGTTCTCGACTGGTCCGACGGCTCCAACGCCGCAATCCTCCAGTGGATGGCAAACGCCCCGTCCGCGCCGGACCCCGACCTTCCGCCCGCGGTTGCATGGCTCGCCGCAAGGCGCGTTTCCGCAACGGACCTCGTCCAGCGCGCCGATCTTGCGCCGCGCATCGCGCGCCGCGCGGCGTTCGTCGAGGCGGAGATCGCATCGCGGTCGCCGGAACGGCGTCTCTCCGACTGCCTGATCTGCGATCTGGCGGTCGCCGCCGCGCAGGCCAGGCAAACTGGCGGCCAGACCGCCGAAACCGGCGACGCGGCGAACACCGTTAAGACGCCAGGCATCTCCCCGCTCGCGCCTGTCCACGAGGCGATGTTCAAGGAGGTCGCCACCGGTCGGGCGCCTTCGCCTGACGCCTTCGGCCGCCTTCGCGAACTGCTTGTCGGCGACCTCTCGCTCTCGCCCGTCTCGCCAAGCCGAAACGTGCTGGACAACCAGATCGTGTGGGGCCGCGCTCCTGCGAGGCTCGACCTGGCCGGCGGCTGGAGCGACACCCCTCCATACTGCCTCGAACACGGCGGGCGCGTGGTGAACGTGGCAGTCGATCTCAACGGGCAGCCGCCCATTCAGGCGTTCGTGTCAGTCTGCCAGGAGCCGTGCATCAGGCTGCATTCGATCGATCTGGGCCTTTCCGAGACGATCTCCACTTACGACGAACTCTGCGCCCCGTCCGCGCTCGGCCCGTTTTCCATCCCGCGCGCCGCCATGCGCCTCGCCGGCTTCGACCCGCGCTTTGCGCGCGGAGCCGCGCCGACGCTGCGCGAACAACTCCAGCGCACGATGGGCGGGGGACTTGAGCTTTCCATGCTCGCCGCGATTCCGAAAGGCTCCGGCCTGGGCACAAGCTCGATTCTCGCGGCCACGATTCTCGGGGTTCTTGGCGACATCTGCGCCCTCGGCTGGACGGCCCAGGATCTCTTTGACCGCACGACGGTTCTCGAACAGCTGCTCACGAGCGGCGGCGGATGGCAGGACCAGCTCGGAGGAGTCCTTCCGGGAGCCAAGTTCGCCGTCACGCGCCCCGGCCTGCACCAGGCCCCCGACGTGCGCTACCTGCCCGACGGAATGCTGAGCGACCTCGTCCTTTCCGGACGCGCCCTGCTCTACTACACTGGCGTGACGCGCGTGGCGCGCTCCATCCTCGGCGACATCGTCCGCGGCATCTTCCTCAACGACCGCCGCGTCCTCTCATGCATCGAGGACATCGCCTGCAACGCCGACTTCGCCGCCAACGCGATCCAGCGCGCCGACGAGGCCGGGCTGTGCGAGGCTCTGCGCCGCAGCTGGTCGCTCAACTGCGAACTGGACTCCGGCACCTGCCCGGACGCACTGCTTCCCGCGGTTTCGGCAATGCGGCGGCGCGGCGCCGCCCACAAGCTGCTCGGCGCCGGCGGCGGCGGATACCTCTTCGCCATCGCGCCTGATGCCGCTTCGGCGGCGGAAATACGCGAGGAGCTGACTCGCAACCCGCCAAATCCAGGCGCGAGGTTCGTCTCGATCTCGCTTTCGCGCGGTCTTCAGATCAC
Organism: Verrucomicrobia bacterium UBA6982; assembly: GCA_002448475.1. GTDB lineage: Bacteria > Verrucomicrobiota > Kiritimatiellia > RFP12 > UBA3636 > UBA3636. Next base: position 41,919 of record DJYI01000168.1, on the reverse strand, counting down.
GCGCTCCTAGACGCCATGCCTCCTTCGACAGGTGCCGCCGGGCAAACGGGGCAATCCTTGCCGCTTGTTGACCGCGTCGCGCTGGTGACCGGCGCGGCCCGTCGAATCGGACGCCGCATCGCCCTCGCGCTGGCCAGCGCCGGATGCGACGTTGTGGTGCACTGCCGCCGCTCGCGCGGCGCGGCGGAGGCGCTTTGCGGCGAAATCCGCGGCATGGGCCGCCAATCCTGGTGCGTCTGCGGCGACTTCTCCGACCCGGACGCGGCCGACGCGGTTACCGAAGCGGCGTGGGACGCGGCGGGCTGGGTGGACATCCTCGTGAACAACGCGGCCACATGGTCGCTTGAGGAACTCGCAGATTCCACGCCGGAATCGATGGAGGCGCTAATGCGCGCCAACTGGCTCGCGCCGGTCCGCCTGGCCAGGGCCATGCGCGAAAAGGCCGACGCGGCAGTCTCATCCGGGATGCTCCCAGCGCACTGGCGCGGGACCGTCGTCAACATTCTCGACCGCGACGTGGCGCGCGCCTCCGCTTCTCACTACCCCTACTGGGCCTCGAAGCGGGCGCTTGCCGACTTCACCGTGGCGGCCGCGGCCGAATTCGCCCCGCGCATAGCGCTTTGCGGGGTGGCGCCGGGACCTGTCATGGCCCCTCCCCCGCCCTCCCCC
>DJYI01000168.1:40061-41190 GCA_002448475.1 Verrucomicrobia bacterium UBA6982 | reverse complement strand
GCCCCCCCCCGCCGAGCCCGCCGGAGAACTCCCACTCGGCACTCGTCCCACCCCCGGCGATGTCGCGGACGCAGTCGTGTTTCTCGCGCTCGCCCGCGCCGTGACCGGACAAATTCTCTACGTCGATTCAGGACAGCATCTTCTGTGAAAGCAAACGGCGACAACATCTGGCGGTTTTCCGTCAGTTCATTCGACTGCGGTCGCGACGGCGCCCTGCGCCTCCCGCGGCTATTGGATTTTCTTCAGGAAACCGCCTCCGAGCACGCCAGGCGCCTCGGATTCGACTTTCCAGTCATCGACGAAAAAACCGGCGAACGCGGCGCATGGGTTCTCTCGCAGCTTCGAATGCGCATCGACAAATCCGCGCGATGGCGCGACCATCTGGATGTCGCGACCGTCCCGTGGGGAGTTCGCGCACTCACGGCCAACCGCGATTTCCGAGTTTCGCTTCCAGACGGCGCCCCGTGCGCCCGCGCCACGACGCGCTGGGCGCTCATGTCGCCCGAGACGCGCCGCGTCGTGCGCATCCCGTCTTTCGTCGGCGCCTTCGAGTTCGAAAGGGAGCCTCTCTTCGGCGAAGGCGCCGGTGGGGATCCGTTCACGAGACTTCGCTGGCCCCAGGACGCCACGGAACTTGAAGTCACGCGGCACCGCGCCGAAAAGATCCACATCGACATGAACGGGCACGTGAACAACACTGTCTATGCGGGATGGATGCTAGAAAGCGTTCCCGACGACGAAGTGCGCGGAAAAAAGCTCGTTGAACTCGAAATGGCGTTTCGCAGCGAGACCTTGCTTGGCGAACCCGTTGAATCGGCGACCGTGAGGACCGCCCCCGGTGAATTCCTCCACTGCGTTCGCGCGCCCGGAGGCCGGGAACACGTCATCGGCCGGACTGTCTGGAATTAGCCCAGACTGTCCGACCGACGTTTGACGCCGACCGTCGCCGCAAGCCGGCGGCGGCCGCAGCGCCTATTCGCCTCACCAGCCGCAGCGCCTCGGCGGGGGCGGCGGCGGACCGCACCTGTGCCGCGCATGATGGCGGAAATGGCGCGGGGGTGGCGGGGGCGGCGGAGGAGGAGGCGGCGGACAGCGCCTCCAGCGCGGAGGTGGCGGCGGGGGCGGCGGC
>DJYI01000168.1:39674-40005 GCA_002448475.1 Verrucomicrobia bacterium UBA6982 | reverse complement strand
GGCGGCGGCGGCGGCGGCGGCGGTACCGCCACGACGTATGTCGCCGATGGCGCCGACGCGGTTGCCGCCGCCACAGCAAGGCCGCCGACGACGAGACCTGCGGCGAGTCCGACAAGTCCGGAGCTGGACCTTGCCGATGCCGTCTGGGGAGTGCCTGCAAGGCCAAGCGCGAGCATTGGCACGAGCGCGATTCTTGTGATTGCGTTTTTCATGTTCGACTCCTTTGCTAGGGGTTTACATGAACTTAGACGATAAATTCTGAATACATATTCACTTTTTATTTTCATCGTTCATTTTTACCGCCCGTCGCATGTCGCCCGTCGCATGTCGC
>DJYI01000168.1:15195-39602 GCA_002448475.1 Verrucomicrobia bacterium UBA6982 | reverse complement strand
GTCGCCCGTCGCATGTCGCCCGCCGCGCTAACATTGAACGCAACGCGCCCGGGTGGTAGTATCCGCGCCTAAGGCGAGGCGGCGCGGCCGCAAGTCCATGCGCTCGCGCTGGCCGGCGCGGCCGGCGCCTCCGCCTGAATGGAGAAACCTGTCCATGTTCCTTGGATGCCACCTTTCATCCGCCGACGGATTTCGCGGTCTCGCGCGCGACGCCGTGTCGATCGGCGCAAACGTATTCCAGTTCTTCACGCGCAATCCTCGCGGCGGCGCGGCGAAACCTGTCGATCCGGAAGACGTCGCCGCATATCTCGCCACAGCGAAGGAACGCGGGTTCGGCCCAATTCTGGCCCACGCCCCATACACCTTGAACCCGTGCTCCGCCAAGCCAGAAGTCCGCAGCTTCGCCCGCGAGGTTTTCGCCGACGACCTTCGGCGAATGGAATTCGTGCCCGGAAACATGTATAACTTCCATCCCGGCTCGCATGTCGGCCAGGGGGCGGAAAAGGGAATCGCGCTTATCGCCGAGATTCTCGACGAAGTCCTGGACGAAGGCCAGTCAACGACGGTGCTTCTTGAAACCATGTCAGGCAAAGGCAGCGAAATCGGAGGTTCCTTCGACGAAATCCGCGCGATCATCGACCACACGGCCAAAGGCGCGCGGCTCGGCGTGTGCCTGGACACATGCCACGTCTGGGACGCCGGATACGACATCGTTGGCGATCTTGACGGCGTTCTGCGGCGCTTCGACTCCGAAATCGGCCTCGACCGCCTCCGCGCCATCCACCTCAACGACAGCAAAAACCCGCTCGGCTCCCGCAAGGACCGCCACGCCCGCATCGGCGAGGGTCACATCGGACTGGACGCCCTGGCGCGAGTAGTCCGGCATCCGCTTCTGCGCGACCTGCCGTTCTATCTGGAAACACCGCAGGACGACCTCTCCGGCTGGGCCGAAGAGATCGCCGTGCTTCGCCGCGCCGCTGGCGACTGACAGCGCAATCGCCTATCAGCGCTTCAGGCAGGCCCACGCGGCCGCCGCGAACTGGCCGCGAACGTCAGCGGCATAGGCACGAAGAGCCTTCTCCCCCGTGCTGGCCGCGTCGTCGCCGCAGCGATAGAGCGCCCGCGCGAGAAACAGCTCCTTGAGAGAGTCGTTGCGCGAGGAAGTGCTGCACCAGTCGCCGTCCGTGGCCGCGAGCTCGTCCGAAACGGCGGGCCACACGTGCAGCGGTCCGGACGAAAGGCGCGCGGAAAGGAGTCTGACAAACTTTGCGCGGAGCGCCGTGTCCGCCGCAAGCGCCTCAGCGTAGGACGAAAAAGCCCGAATGTGCGAGAGTTCGATGTCGGCCCCCATCTTCGCGCCAAGCCGCAGCACGTCCGGCGCGGCCTTCTTCGAGCCTATGCGGCCGAGACACGTGATCACGTCGTCGAGCGGACTCTCGCTGCGGCAGAACTGCCCCATTCCGCGGTAGTTCCAGCCCTCGTCCCACCTCTTCGCGCCGGCGAGACTCGCCAGAAGCTCCGGCTCGCCTGCCGGATCGTTCATGACGGCCAGAAGAAGCGCGCGGCGAAGGCGGGTTCCAGCATCGGCCCGCCGGTCGTGCACCGACTTTGAAAGCGCCTTGCGCGAAGCATCCGGATGGGCAAGCGCAAGAGCGGCTTCGCCGTGCGTCGAAAGAGGTCCGGCAAGCGCGGACGGCAGCGCATGGGCAAGACCGTCCGGACCTCCCGGCGGGGCGAGCAGAACCGACTCCGGCAGATTGAAATGGTATTCGACCATCGCGCGGTGCAGGCGCGGAAAATCCGTCTTGCGGAAATCGCGACATCCGGCCGCGGCGAGCCACGCGGCGGCCACGCCGACAGACCATGCCTGGTTCTGGACGTCGGCGATCATGCGCATCACGGGCATCACGTCGCGCTGGGCGCTGATGGCGAGTCCCGTCACCGCCACGCCGGTCCAGCCCCTCGGCAGCAGCGCCCCCATGGGAAGCCACGCCGCCAGGGCGGCGCGCGTCGGAGGCAGCACGTTGAACAGCGGGAAGGTCGTCATTCCGTGCGTGTCGAAGTTGGAACTGCAGCGCGCGACGGCGTCGGGGCGGAATGTGTCCAGATAGACGTCCAGCGGCGTCAGAGTGACGTCCCCGACGATCTGGCGGCGCTCGCGCGTTCCGACGAGCTTGTTCATCTCGAAGCCGCCGGCGAACTTGCGTCGCCCCGCCACGAAGGCGCGCGTCTGGTCGGCTATGTCGGAGTCGAGAATGAAAGTCCAGTCGGAGTTGCGCCAGCCCGGCATGGCCGGACGGGCATGGAGGCCGCTGCCCTGGAACACGAAGTCGTCTTCCCAGGCGTTGCGCACCGGAGCGCCGGCCAGCGCCGCGAGGTCGGAGTTGCCGGACGCGTCGAGAACGAGGCGAGCGCGCACCACGCGCACGCCCCAGCGCGTCACGACAACGGCGCCCTCGACACGCCTTCCGGAGACGAGCGCCGCCGCGGCGACCGCCCCGAACCAGACCGACGCGCCGCAGGCGCGCAGCTCCTCCTCCATCCACCGGGACTTCCAGGACGGGTTGCAGTATCCGCCATCGACCCAGCCGCCCTTGATTTTCGACATGGCCTCGCGGCACTCCGCAGTGAAGCCCTCGCGGTAGCCGTGCCAGTAGCTTGCAATCGACCCGGCGGTGGCCGTGCCGCCAAGCACGTCGAGAGCCTCGACGCACAGCACGTCGGCCCCATGCCGCGCGGCGGCGATCGCCGCCGGCGCGCCGGCAGTGCCGCCGCCGACGACAAGGAAATCGACTTCGCGAACCCGAACGCCGGAAAGCAGGTCCGGAACGCCGTCGGTCCATTCAATCGCGTCGCGCTCGGCGCGCGGATCGGTGCACGCGACAGGGGCGCGGCGGCGGATTTCGGCCGAAGCCGGGCGCGCCGGCGAGAGAGGCCCGTCGGGCTCGGCGGCGGCCCCGGCAGAGTCCGCAAGCCCGGCGGCGGCGGCCTCGGCCTTGGCGATCACGCTCTCCGGAGAGTCTGGCTCGACATCGAGGACAAGCTCGCAGCGGTCGGAAATCCAGCTCAGATCCCTGGACCAGATTTTTGCGCGCAGCCGCCGCTCCCTGTCTGCAAGACGCTCCGGCGTGGCGCGGGAGACGCCGCGCGGAAGATCCTCCGTGACAGACCACGCCTCAAGCATGGAGGCGGACGGATCCGAGGAGACTCCTCCGCCGCCGCCCTCCGAGAGCCAGCGCGACGCGTCGAACGCCCCCTCGCGACGCGCGCCCGGAACGTCAGGCCGCCCCGCCGCGGCGGGACGGATGACAACGGCGCGCAGCGCCCGCACCGGGAACTCGGCCAGCGCCGCCCCGGATCCCGGAAGCGTCAGGAACGAGGAACGGAGCGCCTTCGGAAGCGAAGCCGCGAACGCTCCGTTGAACGTGGCGTCAACGACAATCCTGGCGCGAACGCCGTAGAAACCGCTCTTGGTGGCGAACACGATGCCGGCGAGACGCCCCGAGCGGTCAACGAGCGCGGAGTGCGGGACGCTCAAGAAACGGAAAGTGGCGCCGGACCGAACAACCGCCTCGTCGAGAACGCTCTTGACGTGCAGAGGCGGCAGGAACACGCGCCCATCCCCGGCGTCGGGAAGATCCTCGGGAAACAGAGCCGCGGTCAGCTCCGAAAGCCGCCCGCCGGCCGAGGACGCCGCGGGACGCTTCCAGAACAGCGCGCCCGGCGCGCAAACGTCATCGCCGAGGTAGCTCTCCTGTGCGGCGAGAAAGACCTTCGCCCCGGCGCGGGCGGCGGCGGCGGCGCAGGCCGCGCCGGACAGAGTTCCGCCGACCACGAGAATGTCGGCCTTGGCAATTACCGGAATACCGTTCTTGACGCGTGACTTTTCCATCTTGGATGTCCTCGGAGATGCGCGGGGAGGATTGTGGCTCCCCGAAGGGGCAGAATAGCAAAACGCCGCCTGCGGGGCAACAAGTTTCGTTCAAGGGGGGTTCATTTTTGCATGGACTGAAACCGTCTTTTCCTGTATCATCCGCGCCCATGAACTTCGACCGCCTTCTTTTCTTCCGCGCCGCGCTTCCGGCTCTCGTCGCGGCGGCGGCTCTTTTCAGCGCCGCCACGCCTGTCACAGCCTCGGCCGCCACACCGATAGTTGTGAGCGGAGTGGCCGACTCCGCCGGAAAGCAGACCGTTTCATTTGCCGCCCTGCGCACCGACAAGTCGGCTGCGGCAGAAACATTCGCGTCCGTCCTGCGCAACGACCTTTCCCTCTCCGGCTGGTTCATCCCGACTGACCGCCCCGAGGCGTCCGTAAAGCTCGCCGGCTCCGTCCGCGCCGCGGCTGGCGGCGGCGCCGCATGGTCGGTCGAGGCCCTTTGGCGCGGCTCGGCGCGCAAAACGTGGGCGAGGGCCGCCACGGCGGCGGAAGTCCGCGCCGCCGCCCACGCCGTGGCCGACTCCATGGTGGAGGAAATTGCCGGAAAGCGTCCGATGGCCCAGTCCCACATCCTCTTCGTCGGCAAGCGCGCCGGCGCCACGGACATCTACGAATGCGACGCCGACGGCGCAAACCTGCGCCGCATCACGACGGACGGCAAGTTGTGCCTTTCGCCAAACTGGAACCCCCGCTCCGACTCCTTCCTCTACACCTCATGGATTTCCGGCGCTCCGGCCGTGTATCAGGTTGACCTTGCCAACCGCAAGCGCGCCGTGGTCTCGTCTTTTCCCGGCATGAACCACGGCGCGGTGAAGTCTCCGCGCGACGGGCGCGCGGCGGTTGTCCTTTCGCTCACCGGATCGGTCGAGCTGTATCTGCTGGACGTCGGATCGCGCCGCATCGCCGACAGGCTCACCCGCTCGCGCAACGCAAGCGAAGCCTCTCCGGCGTGGTCGCCGGACGGCAGGACGCTGGCCTACACGAGCGATTCAGGCGGAGTTCCGCGCGTTTACGCGATGGACGTTGCCACGCGCGTTCCGCGGCGGCTTGTCTGGGCGCCCGACATCCGCGAGAGCGTGTCGCCGGAATTTTCCTGCACCGGAAAGCTGACATTCTGCGGACGCTCCGCCGGGCGCTACCGCATCTACGTGACGGACCCGGCGCGCGACCCCCGCACCACGCCCCCGGAGGCGATCAGCCCGGCGGACGGCGCGGACTACGAAGACCCGTCGTGGGCTCCGGACGGGCGGCACGTCGTCTGCACCCGCACATCGGGCTACCACCGCTCGCTCGTCGTTCTGGACAGTCTCGGCGATCCACCCCGCGAACTCTTCAGAGTTGCCGGCGAATGGTATCTGCCATCGTGGTCCGACAACGCGATCCGGCGCAACTAGCGCTCGCCACGCGCCGGCCCCGATCCCCAGGCGGCGCTGAGAATCCGCTTCACGACACGCATTTTTCCCTCCCACACAACCCACACCACACACGATGAAAGCACAGTTCCGCTCCGCGCTTCTAGTCGCCGCCGTTGCGGCGATGGCCACGGGCTGCCGTTCGCCCAAAGGCGGCGAAGGCGCCGACTTCGATCCCCTCAACCCGGAAGACGTCAGCCTTGACGGCGGCGCCGGGCTCTTCGCCCCGGGCGAGGGAATGCTCCCCGGCGGTCGCTTCGACCAGCTTCCCCCGGTCGCGACTCCCCCTGGCGTCCAGCCCGTGTATTTCGCCTACAACGACTCGTCGGTTCCCGCGTCGGAAGCCGGAAAGATCGGAGTCGTGGCGGCGTTTCTGGCGCAGAATCCCGGCGTCGTCCTCGTCGTCGAGGGCAACTGCGACGAGCGCGGCACCAACGAATACAACATGTCGCTCGGCGAATATCGCGCGCAGGCGGTGCGCGACGCCCTTGGCGCCGAAGGCGTTGACGGAGCGCGCGTCCAGACCGTGAGCTACGGCGAGGAGCGTCCGGCCAACCCCGGCCACGACGAAATGGCCTGGCGCGCGAACCGCCGCGCGGACTTCGCATTCTACCAGGGGCGCTAGCGCCACGACCACGCCCCGCCCAACACCTAAAACGCCAACCACGCCCGCGGAGGCACAAACGCCGTGACGCAGCCCCTTGACATCCCCGGCATCGTCGCCCTGGCCAGCGCCTTCCACGGGCCGGCGGTGCTTTTCGCGGCTCTGGAGACAGGTGTTTTCGGAGCCATTGAAAAGTGCGGCGGCTCGGCGGACCTCGATTCCGTCGCCGCCGCGACCGGTTGCTCGCGCCGCGGGCTGCGCCTCCTTCTCGACGCCTGCGCGGCGGCCGGCCTTCTAGCCAAGGACGGCCCCGGCGGACCGTGGCGCAACACTCCGGCAGGGCGCATGGCGCTCGTGCCGGGCGCTCCGGCGGATCTCTCCGGGGCCATCGCCTACAACCGCGACGTTTACGGAGCGTGGGGGCGCGTCGCCGAACTTGCCAGGACCGGCAGGCCCGTCGAGCCGCCGGCCCTGCACCTCGGAGACGATCCGGAGCGCACTCGCCGCTTCGCCGCGTCGATGCGGGGCCGCGCGCTGGCCATCGGGCGTGGAATCGTGCCAATGGTCGATCTGTCCGGCTGCCGCAGACTGCTCGACCTCGCCGGAGGGCCCGGAGCATACGCCACGCTTCTGGCGCGCGCGAACCCCGGACTTTCGGCGGTGACGCTCGACCTGCCCGCCATTTCCGCGGCCGCGCGCGAGTTCGTCGCGGCCGACGGGCTCTCCGAGCGCGTCGAATGCCGCGCCGGCGACTGGCACGACGAGTCCGACGACTGGGGCGAAGGGGAATTCGACGCCGTCACCATCTTCGGCGCCCTGCATCAGGAGTCGCCAGACTCGATTCGCTCGATTCTGCGCCGCTCCTTCCGCGCGCTGCGACCCGGCGGATCAATCCATGTGCTCGACGTCATGACCGACGACACGCACGCGTCGCCGCCATTCTCAGCCATGTTCGCCGTGAACATGGCGCTCACCGCCGACAATGGCTGGGTTTTCTCCGATTCGGAACTCAGGAGCTGGATGGTCGAGGCGGGCTTTGAGCCTGGGCAGACGCGACCGGCTCCACCGCCCATGCCGCACTGGCTGGTGTCGGCGCGGCGTCCCTGACAGCCAAAACCGGACTTGAGGTTCCGCAGACATGCCGTTCTTCGTCCCGATCGCCCCGCCCGCACAGACGGCCGGACTTCCTCCGGTCGGCCCTGATCGGCTTGCGGGCGCCCCCGACGCGGGCGGCGCCCATGCGGCCCACGACGGGGCGGCCGGCCACACGCACGGGATCCTGGGCGGGTTCGGACACGCGCCGGCGGCCGAACCCACCATGGTCCGCGCCCGCGTCTCCCGCTGCCCGGACTGCGAAATCTCCGTTCACACCGTGGGCACTCCCGCCCCGGCCGTCTGCCCGTATTGCGGGCGGGCGCTCGACCAGAGCGAATGCGAAAGGCCACTCGCGGAAGCGGTGGAGCCGCCCTCGGAGAAGGAGGTGCACGACCGCATCGCGAGCCTCTACCACCGCCCTCGCTGGTGGATAGTGGCGTCCATCGCGGGCGTCGGTCTTGGGCTGCTCGCGTGGGCGGTTTTCGTCCAGCTGCGGAGCGTGACGAACTACTGGTATCAGCCCTTCGTCACATTCTACTCCATATTCGCGGGCCTGTTCGTCATCACGCGCTTCCTCTTCGCGGCGCTCTACCACGCCCCATACGACGACAAGAACTACAACCCGTCGGTCACCGTTCTCGTGCCCTGCTTCAACGAGGGCGAGGCCATACGCAAGACTATCGAGCGCATATTCTCCACGGGCTATCCGGACGACCAGCTCGAAGTGGTGTGCGTGAACGACGGCTCCAGGGACGACTCCTGGGAGCACATCCTCGAAGCGCAGACGCGCCACCCCCATCTCGTGGCCGTGAACTTCGAGCACAACCGCGGGCTCTGCCACGGCTGGGGGGTTGCGATCACGATGGCGCGCGGCGAGTTCATGGTGTGCGTCGATTCCGACACCTTCGTCTTCCCGAACTCGCTGCACAAGCTCATGCAGGGATTCAAGGATCCGTCGGTCGGCGGCATTTCCGGTCACTGCGACGTTGAGAACGCGTCGGTGAACGCCCTCACGAAGATGCAGGACGTGCGCTACTACTTCTCCTACAAGATCATGAAGGCGGCCGAAAGCGTGTTCGGAACCGTAAGCTGCCTGCCTGGCTGCTTCTCGGCCTACCGCCGCGCCTGCGTCCTCGAAGTCGCCGACAAGTGGATCAACGCCACCGTGTGGGGAGAGCACGGTAACTTCGCGGACGACAGATCCCTCACCAACCAGATACTGCGCAACTACAAGATAATCTACGACGACACGGCGCTCGCCACGACGATCGCGCCGGAGAAGTGGCGGCAATACATACGGCAGCAGGCGCGCTGGTCCCGCTCGTATCTGCGCGAAATCTGGAAGACCGGCAAGTTCATGTGGCGCAAGCACCCCGTGCCCGCCCTGTCGTGGTATGCCATGATGTGGATGCCGATAATCGAACCGTTCGTCATGATCGACGCCCTTGTCGTGGCCCCGATCCAGGCCGGATACATAACTCCATCCTACACCATAGGCGTGTTCTCGATTACGGCGGTCTGGTCGCTGCACTTCTTCTGGACCACGGGCCGCAGATGGTGGTGGGCCGGTTTTCTCTTCACTCTTTCCTACATGTGCTTCTTCTCGTGGCAGATATACTGGGCTCTGGCCACGCTCAACGGCAAGGGCTGGGGAACTCGCGGGGCCAAGCCCGCCGCCCCGAAGCCAATGCCCATGCCGAAGATTCCCGGTCCGGCCAGGGCGACGCCATGAGGAAACCGGAGCGGAAAAGGCCGTCGCGACTGCCGCGCGAAATCCGCCGCCGCCGTTTCGGGGCCGGATTCTCCTCGCTCGTCGCCGTGGCGCTGGCGCTCGCCGTGTTCGTCGCCGCGAATGCGCTGTCGTTCCGGCTGTGGGCCCGCTGGTCGTTCACGCCGGAGGCCGCGCTGTCTGACCAGGCCGTCGAGGCGCTCGAGCGCGTGCCCGGGCGGCTTGAGCTCGTGGCCGCGTTCGAGCGCGGCCATCCGCTGCGCGACACCGTGCGCGCCCTGCTCGCGTCGTGCCAGGACGCCGCACGCGCGGCGCCATGGCTCGACCTCGTCGTCGAATGCGCCGACCTCAACCACGACCCGGCGGCTGGGGCGGCGCTCCTGCGCCGCGAGTCGATGTCCGCCAATTCCCTTCTTGTGCGAACAGGCGGCAGAAGCGTCATGCTTGACGAATTCGACCTGAGCGGCGGCGACTCCCCGGACGGCGCGAGCCCCGCCTCGCCGTCGGAGGCATGCGAAAAGGCCCTTGTGTCCGCGCTCATGTCGCTCATGCGCCCGGAGGACGCGACGGTTGGCTTCCTCGTCGGCAGGGGCGAATACGATCCATCGGACGACAACCCCGTAACCGGCGCGTCCCTTGCCGCCCGCGCCCTTGAAAAGGCCGGATGGCGGGTCCGCTCGTTTTCGCTGGCCGACGGAGCCCGCGTTCCGGCATGGTGCGACGTTCTGGTGGACGCCGGTCCGCGCGCGATGTTCGCTCCCGGCGAGGCGGAGGCTCTGTCTTCGTGGCTTGCCGACGGCGGACGGGCGCTGCTCCTTTTCGACGACCCATACGCCTCCGGCCTCGCGCCAGTGCTTTCCTCGTGGGGGCTCCATCTCGAACCCCCGGCCGCAGGCGGGACGCTTCGTCTTTCCGTCCCCGCCACCGTCTGGTCCGACCACCCCGCGGTCCGGCGCCTCTCGGGCTCCGCCTCCGACTGGGCCTCGCCATGCACCGTCGTGGCCGACGGCGCCGGCGCCGAGCCTCTGATCTACGTCGGCGGCGGATCCGGAACCGCGGAGTCCGACCAGCCAAGATGCGTGGCCATGGCCGTGACCGGCGAACCCGCCTCCGGCTCCTCGCGCGCGCCGAGGATCGTTGTGGCCGGCGACTCCGACATTCTGTGCAACGGACGCCTCTCCTCCGGCGGGACCGGCAACGCGCGGCTGCTGCTTTCGCTCATCGACTGGCTCGGCGCACCAGACAGGTCGCCCCGGACCGCTGCGGACATTCGCGACGGCAAGGACAAATGGTCCTCCGCCGAGTTTGCCGAGGCCGCCTCCGGCGGCGCGGCATCCCCTTCTTCCACGGCGGCGCGCCGGCCTCAGTCGCGCCGCCACCGCCTCCTCGTCCTATGCGTAGTCTGGCCCCTGTCGATTCTGGCATTCGGCCTCTTCGCGTGGATTCCGATCTCCCGTCTCTGACACGCCTTCCAACAGTCCCCTCTCCCGGAAAAAACATGATTCGCGTCAACCCCAACTACTCGAAAATTCAGGCCAACTACCTTTTCGCGGAAATCGCCTCGCGCGTGAAGGCCCACCTTGGCGCCAATCCAGGCGCCGACATCATCCGGCTTGGCATTGGCGACGTCACCAGGGCGCTCCCCCGGGCCTGCGTTGACGCCTTGGAAAAGGCGTCGCGCGAAATGGGCGCCGACTCCACTTTCCGCGGCTACGGTCCCGACTACGGCTACGACTTTCTGCGCGAGGCCATAGCCCGCGAGGACTTCGCCTCCCGCGGATGCGACATCGCCCCCGACGAGATTTTCGTCTCCGACGGCGCGAAGTGCGACACCGGCAACTTCCAGGAAATTTTCGACACCGCAGTCCGCGTCGCCGTCCCCGATCCGGTCTATCCGGTCTATGTCGATTCAAACGTGATGGCCGGGCGCACCGGAGGAGCGACGGACGGACGCTACGATGGGCTCGTCTATCTTGAGGGCAGCGCCGCCAACGGGTTCGTCCCCGACCCGCCGAGCGAGCCGGCGGACGTCGCCTATCTTTGCTTCCCGAACAATCCAACCGGCTCCGTGGCGACGCGCGAGCAGCTGGGGCGCTGGGTTGACTGGGCGCGCGAATCCGGCGCAATCATCCTCTTCGACGCCGCATACGAGGCGTTCATTCGCGACGACAAGATTCCGCACTCGATATACGAGATCCCCGGCGCAAGGCAGGTGGCCGTGGAGTTCCGGTCGTTCTCCAAGACCGCGGGCTTCACGGGGACGCGCTGCGGATACTGCGTCGTGCCGCGCGACTGCCGGGCCTTCGACTCGACTGGCGCCGAAGTCCCCCTGCAGCCGCTGTGGAAGCGCCGCCAGAGCACCAAGTTCAACGGCGTGGCGTATCCGGTGCAGCGCGCCGCCGAAGCCGCTCTCTCGCCGGAGGGAAAGGCGCAGTGCAAGGCGCTCATCGACGGCTACCTGGCCAACGCCAGACTGGTCGCCGAGACTCTCGAAGCGAAGGGATACAAGTGCTTCGGCGCGTCGAACTCGCCATACGTCTGGTTCGACTGCCACGCCGACTCGTGGGAGTTCTTCGACCGCGCGCTCAAGCTAGCCGGCGTCGTAGTCACTCCCGGCGTAGGGTTCGGCCGCGCGGGGGCCGGGCACGTTCGCATCTCGGCCTTCAATTCGCGCGAAAACGTCGAAAGGGCGCTATCCCGCCTTGCCGGGATTCTCTAGCCGGAGAGGAACCGCAAACGCTGAATTTCCCCCGCCACGCCCCAGCCCCGCCCCAACCTTTCACAACGGCCATGCCAGACACTGTCATAGTCCTCGACTTCGGATCGCAATACAACCAGCTCATCGCCCGCCGCATCCGCGAAAAGGGCGTTTACAGCGAATTGCGTCCGCATACAATGACGGCCGCGCAGCTGCGCGCCGTCCCCGGTCTCAGGGGCGTTGTCTTCTCGGGCGGCCCCAAGAGCGTAAACGACCCCGACGCCTACGTTTTCGATCCGGCCATCCTCGACCTCGGCGTCCCGATCCTCGGCATCTGCTACGGAATGCAGGCGCTCTCCAAGGCGCTTGGCGGGCGCGTCGCCCGCAATCCCAACGGCCGGGAATACGGGCGCATGGCGATCGAGCAGGTCGCGCCGTGCCCGCTGCTGGACGGCCTTCCGACGCGCCAGGACGTCTGGATGAGCCACGGAGACCACGTCGAAGTGCTGCCCCCCGGATTCCTCCTCGCGGCAAAGAGCGACAGCGGATTCTTCGCCGCCGCGTTCGATCACGGGCGCGGCATCTACGCCGTCCAGTTCCATCCGGAGGTTCGCCACTCGGTTTACGGCAGCGACATCATCGCGAACTTCCTCTTCCGCGTGTGCGCCTGCGAGAAGAACTGGACAATGGAGGGATATCTCGATTCGCAGGTCCGCTCGATCCGCGAGGCGATCGGCCGCGAGCGCGTCCTATGCGGTCTCTCCGGCGGAGTCGATTCAACGGTCGTCGCAGCGCTGCTGCACAGGGCCGTCGGAAAGCAGCTCACGTGCATGTTCATCGACCACGGCATGCTCCGCAAGGGCGAAAGCGAGCAGGTCATGGAAACGTGCGCCGGACTTTTCGGCATGAACGTCGTGCGCATCGACGCCCGCGAGCGCTTTCTCTCAAAGCTGGCCGGCGTCTCGGAGCCGGAGCGCAAGCGCAAGATCATCGGCGCGGAGTTCGTGCGCTGCTTCGACGAGGAAAGCGCGAAACTCGGCGCCTTCGGATTTCTCGCGCAGGGAACGCTCTACACAGACGTCATCGAAAGCGGAACCGGGACCGCCCAGACGATAAAGAGCCACCACAACGTGGGCGGACTTCCCAAGGACATGAAGTTCAAGCTCGTCGAGCCGCTTAACAAACTCTTCAAGGACGAGGCCCGCGCCCTTGGAGAGGCGCTCGGACTGCCGCGGCAGGTCGTGTGGCGGCAGCCGTTTCCCGGCCCCGGGCTGGCGATACGCGTCATCGGGGACGTGACCGAGGAAAAGCTGGCCATTGTCCGCGAAAGCGACGCGATCCTGCGCGAGGAAATCGCGCGGGCGGGGCTTGAAAAGGACGTCTGGCAGTATTTCACGGTCCTGACCGACGTGCGGTCGGTTGGCGTCATGGGCGACGAGCGCTCCTATTCGCGCGCTCTGGCGGTTCGCGCCGTGACTTCCATCGACGGAATGACGGCCGACTGGGCCCGTCTGCCATGGGATGTCCTCGAAACCGTGTCGCGGCGCGTCGTCAACGAAGTCCCCGGAGTGAACCGGGTGGTTTACGACATAACTTCAAAGCCGCCTTCCACTATCGAGTGGGAGTGACGGGCGCGCATCATCCGCGCGGCGGGCACTTTACGGCTAAATTCACAAAGGACAGGAAAGCAGACAATGGCAAACCTCATGTTCAAGGCGTTCGGCATGGTTTTTCTGGCCGAAATGGGCGACAAGACGCAGCTGGCGACGCTCGGACTCGCATCCGCCACGGGCGGCGGGCGGCGCGCCATCATGTCAGTGTTCGTCGGCTCGGCCATCGCGCTGGTGCTGACTTCCGCTGTCGCCGCTGTTTTCGGCTCGTGGATTTCCGCCCACGTCCCGCCGCGCGCCGTCAAGGCGGCGTCGGGGGCGATGTTCCTCCTGTTCGGGGCGTTGTATCTGCGCGAGGCGATTCTCGGCGGCGGAGGGCCGTCCGCATGAACGAATGGGTCGAAATCTCGGCAGACCCAGCCCACGTGAGGCGCGAGCGTGAGCGAGCCCGCGCACTTCGCGCCTCGGCGTGGTGGAGGGCTCAGGTCTCGCGCGGCGTCTGCCACTACTGCGGAAAAAAGGTTCCGCCGTCGGAACTTACCATGGACCACATCGTTCCGGTGGCGCGCGGAGGGCGCTCGACGCCGGGAAACATCGTTCCGTGCTGCCGCGCATGCAACGCCGGCAAGGGGTGCCTGACACAGGCCGAGCGAATCCTCGACGAACTGGGCGGCGCGTCGGCATCCGGGGTCGAAGAATCGGAGATCGAAGAATGAACTGCATCGAATGCGACTGCCTCGTCGTCGGCAGCGGGCTGGCCGGACTCTCCGCCGCCGGAAGGCTCGCCGCCGGCGGAATGCGCACGGTGGTGGTCACGAAACGCGAGGCGAGCGAAAGCAACACGAACTACGCTCAGGGCGGGGTCTCGTGCGTAACGCTCCCCGAGGACTCGTTCGACCGGCACGTCGCCGACACGCTCGACGCCGGCGCGGGTCTGTGCGACGAAGCCGTGGTGCGCGCCATCGTCGAGGCGGGGCCCGCCCGCATGGACGAACTTCGCGCCGCCGGAGTCTCGTTCGACATCGGCCCGGACGGGCGTCCCGACCTCGGAAGGGAGGGCGGACACACCATGCGCAGGGTTCTGCACGCCGGCGACATAACTGGACGCGAAATCGAGCGCGCCCTCGTCGCCGACGCGCGCCGCCGCTCCCCCGCCCTCTCGATCATGGAGTTCGCGCACGCCATCGATCTTGTGACGGTTCCGGCCGCCGGCGGCCGCCGCGCGTGCGTCGGCGCATACGTGCTGGACGCCAGGACCGGCGAAATTCTCGCCGTGCGGGCGTCACACACCGTTCTCGCGACCGGCGGCGCCGGGAAGGTGTATCTCTACACGTGCAACCCGGACGTGGCAACGGCCGGCGGCATCGCCATGGCCTGGCGCGCCGGAGCGGACGTGCGGAACATGGAGTTCTTCCAGTTCCACCCGACATGCCTATTCCACCCGGAGGCAAAGAACTTCCTGGTTTCCGAGGCCGTGCGCGGCGAGGGGGCGGAGCTGGTTGACGGCAACGCCGTC
The DNA here is from genome assembly GCA_002448475.1 of Verrucomicrobia bacterium UBA6982. Lineage (GTDB taxonomy): Bacteria > Verrucomicrobiota > Kiritimatiellia > RFP12 > UBA3636 > UBA3636. Next base: position 25,001 of record DJYI01000168.1, on the reverse strand, counting down.
CCCTTCATGTCGCGCTACGACAGGCGCGGGGCGCTCGCGCCGCGCGACATCGTCGCGCGCGCCATCGACCACGAAATGAAGACGCGCGGCCTGCCGTGCATGTATCTGGACATCCGGCACAAGGGCGAGGCGTTCCTTCGCGGGCGCTTCCCGAACATCTACGCGGAGCTTCGCAAGTGGGGCGTGGACATGGCCAGGGACCTCGTGCCAGTCGTTCCCGCCGCCCACTACTGCTGCGGCGGCGTCGCGGCCGGGGTGGACGGGCGCACGAACGTGCGCGGCCTCTACGCCGTCGGCGAAACCGCGAACACCGGACTGCACGGCGCCAACAGGCTCGCCTCCAACTCGCTGCTCGAAGCGGCGGTGTGCGGCGCCAAATGCGCCGATTGGATTCTGGCCAATCCCGGCGGCGGCGGCCCGCGCGACGCATCGATCGCGCCGTGGCGGCACGGCTCCGCCGTTCCAAGCGACGAACTGGTCGTCGTCAACCACAACTGGGACGAGGTGCGGACATGCATGTGGGACTACGTGGGAATAGTCCGCACCGACAAGCGACTGGAGCGCGCGCTGAGGCGCATCGACAACCTCCGGCGTGAAATCCGGCAGTACTACTTCGACTACTTCGTGACGTCCGACGTGCTGGAACTTCGCAACATCGCAGACGCCGCGTGGCTGATCGTCCGCTCCGCCCTCGCGCGCAAGGAAAGCCGCGGGCTGCACTACTCGCTCGACTACCCGGACCGGCTTCCGGAAGCGCGCGACACGGTGATCCCCGGCTTTTCGCCGCCGCAGACTGCGCAGAGCTGAAGGCGCCGCCCGCGGCGACTCAGACAAAGTAGGAGTCGCTGTCCGGCGAGCGCTCGGGCTTCCAGGCCGCAGCGTTGCGGCGGCCGAAAAGCGCCGTTCCGAGGCGGACGTGCGTGGAGCCCTCCTCCACGGCCACCGCGTAGTCGCCGCTGGTGCCCATCGAAAGACTCGGCAGGCCGATTCCGAATTCGCGCTCCAGCGAATCGCGCAGCTCCCGAAGCGCGCGGAAGCGCGGACGCGACGCCTCCGGATCCGGCTCCCACGGCGGCATGCACATCAGTCCGCAAAGCCGGACCTCGCCGCGCTCCAGCGCGGCGCGTATCGCATCGCGCACGCCAGCCGGCGTGAAGCCGTGCTTCGTGGGCTCCGCCGCCACGTTCACCTCGAGCATCACGTCCGGGCGCGCGCCCGTCTGCTCCTGAACGCGCGCCAGCGCCTCAAGCGTGTCTATCGAGTCAATGGCGTGCAGAGTTGAAAAGAGCGACAGCGCGTGCCGGACTTTGTTCTTCTGCAGCGGCCCTATTAGATGCCAGTCGGCGGAAGGGCACAGAGGCGCCTTTGCGAGCGCCTCCTGGACGCGGTTTTCCCCAAGCGTGGCCGCGCCTTCGCGTATCGCCTCCGAAACGATTTCCGGCGGCCATGTCTTCGTGACGGCGACAAGCGTCACCTCGGAGCGGGCGCGCCCGGAACGGGCGCAGGCGGCCTCGATTCGCTCCTCAGCCTCTGCGAGGCGCTCTGAAAATGTCTTTTCCATTTCGTCGTTGCCAATTTGACGGCGCAATCAGTATCGCAGAAGACTGCCGCCGATGTATTCGCGCAGAATTGAGTCCCCCGGCACGGACGTGGCGGGAATGGAGTGAAAGTTGCGAAGCACCGCAAGCAGACGCCGCGCGGCGGCGTATTCGGGATCTGAGGGCTTCACCTCCGCCAGAAGCGGCGCCGCGAACGGGCGCAGCACCGAAAGCTCGTAGTCAAGCGAGGAGTTGAAATGCGTGTCGGCCTCCGACTGCCACGGGAATATCCACTTCTCCTCGCCGCGGCGCACCGAGCCCCACATGGCCAGCGTTTCGCGGGCGCAGCGCCCCCGGAACTGCCTGTCGCGGACGATGCGGCGCACGAGACGGTTGTCGGTGGACGAAAGAATGGACGCGTCGTCGATTCCCAGCTGGGGAAGCGCCGAGAGGTAGATCTTGAACGTGGCCTCTCGCGGAATTCCCTCAGAGACTGTCGGATTCAGGGCGTGGATGCCTTCGACCATCACGACGCCGTCGGCGCCAAGCCGGAGCGAGTCGCCCGGCCAGACGGGGTGGTGGGCCACGAAGTCGAAAGTCCGGCGCCGCACGGTCTCGCCGCGCAGGAGCGCGGCCATGTCGGACCTCAGCGCCGGCACATCGACGGCGCGAATGTCCTCGTAGTCTGGCTTGCCGTCGGGCCCGATCGGGTCCTCGGCCTCCGGCACGAAATAGTCGTCGGTGGAAATCTGCACGGGACGCAGGCCGAGAACGCGCAGATGTATCGCCAGGCGCCGGCACGACGTCGTCTTGCCGGCGGAGGAAGGACCGGCGATGAGGATCAGGCGCGGCGTCGGCTTGCGTTCGGCGATGCGGGCCGCCAGCTTGGCGAACTCCCGGTCGTGCAGCGCCTCCGACATCTCCACGACATCCCCGATGCGGTTCTGCGCCACCGCCTCGTTGAGATCGGCCGCGCAGCGGACGCCCGCCAGATCGCCCCAGCGAGCGTGATCGCGGTGGATGCGCACCAGTTCAGGCTCCGGGACGAACGGAGCGGGCCGCCACGGATCCTCGCGCGACGGAATTTGCAGCACAAGGCCGCCATCGTGCGCGAAGAGCGAGAACGCGCCAAGCAGCCCCGCGCGCGGGGCGCACGGCCCCTGGCGAAGCGTCGCGAAGGAGCCGCAGCGCACGAGCACTACCACCGGCTCGTTGCGGTGGCTCAGCAGCCCGACCTCGTCGTGGCGTCCCTCGGCGGCGAAGCGCGCCACGGCCTCCTCGTAGCCGCACGTCTCCTCCGTTATCGGCAGATCCTCCTCGGCCATCGCGCGCATCTCGCGCTCGACGGCGGCGGCCTCGGAATCCGTTGCTGGGCGCTCCGGACCGTCCTCGGAGTCGCGCAGGGAGGCGAAAATCCCGCATCGCAGGGAATGCCGGACCCGCAGGCGGACTCCCGGGGGAAGCGCGCGACGCGCGGCCGCGGAGAGCAGAAGCGCAAACGAGCGGAACATCACGTGCCAGCCCTCGCGCGTCGCGGCGGTGAGTCCGCACACGCGGGCGCTCGCCACGAGCGGGGCCGCAAGAGACACCACGTCGTTGTTGGCGAGAGCCGCCACGAACGGAAGGCCGTCGGCCGAATTTGGCGGCAGAACCGAGCCCACCGGGGCGAAAACGTCGAGTTCGACAGGAGCTGGGCGCCCCTCGACAAAGGCTTTTACTGTCATTGCATGCGGGCGCGGTCGATCCAGAGGCCGAGCGCCGGATTGGGGATGAAGAAGATTTTTTCGCCGTCCACGTCGTTCCAGCCGAGCGAAAGCCGTTTCGGGTCGTATTTGGCCGCGCACTCGGCGTAGTCCGCCGCGCGGAAACCGACGCCCTCGATCTCGGCCTTTGAAATTTTCGAGACGGCATACGTGACGGAGAAGCGTCCGTCCGGCGAGCCGTGGATGAGGTGCGCCGCGGCGCCCATGTTGGCGCGCAGGTCGGCGTTTTCCGGCTTGCCGAAGACCTCAAGCGTGCGCAGACGCCCCTTGTAGCCGTATTTGCGGATGAGAGCGTCAACTTCAGGATCCTCTCCGAAGCGCTCCACGCCGGGCGCCAGAACGAGAAGCTCCCCTCCGTCGGCCATCGCCATGCGCGTGCGGTAGATGGCCTTGTTGCCGAGCCATGTGCTGGTGAACTCGGACGGATCGAGATACACGACGCACTTGCGCAGCGGCCTATCGACATAATCGACGTTCCGCTCCTGGGCCAGCGCGATCGCGTCCGTGAGGCACTGCCGCCCCTCGCCGATGAACAGCCCGTGGGTGCGGATCCTGCCGCCGGGCGCGGTGGTGACCGTCAGCGCGAACAGAACCGGAATCCTGCCATAGACGAAGTGCTCCATCGCCCAGTCGAAGAGTCGGCGCACCGGCGAGTGGTCGCGCCCCATGGCCTTCTCCATCCCGCACACGGCGCCGATCATGTGGCTGCAGTTGATCATCTGGCTGCCGCCGACGCCGACAAAGAGGTTCTTGGCGTGGTTGGCCATCCCGATCACCTCGTGCGGAACCACCTGGCCGGGGGACACCACAAGATCGTAGGACGGATCGAGCAGGCGCCTGTTGAGCTCGACAGCCAGCGGAGTTTTCCAAAGTCCGTCCGTGACAGACGAAACGACGTCCGCCGGAATCTCCCCAAGCGTCACGACATCGCTGCGCCAATTGTGGACGATCATCCGCTCAAACGGCACGGAGCCGAACATGGCGCACCACTGCTCCCGCGACACGGGGACGTGCGTCCCCAGCGCTGGCATCACGTCCACCTCGACGCCCCTTGCGACAAGCATGGCGTATAGAGTTTCGGTGATGAAGCCCGCGTTGGAATGGAAGCGCGTGAAATCCGGAGGAATCACCAGCACCTTGCGCAGACGGCGCCCTTCAAGGGCCTTTTCGAGCGCCGACGCGATTTCGCCGCGTGAAAGACCTTCCGGAACCTTTGAAATCAGATCGATGTCTTGCATGGCCGTCCATTCTACCCCAAGCCCCGTCCCCGCGCAACGGATTCGGACAAGCCGCTCAGAATTTGGGTTGACCGCAAAGCGAGGTTGTGGGAGAATCCGCCCGAAATCCGCCGCGCGGCGGCAATCGTCTTGCACTTTTTCCATGCCCAGCCCGTTCCATGAAGGAGCTGTCAAACTGCAGCCTCTGCCCAAGGCAGTGTGGCGCGAACCGCCTTTCCGGGCGGTCGGGTTTCTGCGGGGCGGGCGCTGCGCTGAAGGTTTTCCGGTGGGGGGCCCACTTCGGAGAGGAGCCGCCGATTTCCGGAACGCGCGGCTCCGGCGCGGTGTTCTTCTCGCACTGCCCGATGGGCTGCCTGTATTGCCAGAACCACCCCTGGACGGCCGGGGGCGCCGGGGAGGAGATTTCGACGGAGCGTCTGGCGGAGATATTCGTCCGGCTTGCCGGGCAGGGCTGCCACAATTGGAATCTCGTGACGCCCGAGCCATGGCTCCCGTTGATTCGCGCTGCCGCGGAGATCGCGCGGGGGCGCGGCGTTTCACTGCCATTCGTTTGCAATACCAGCGGATACGCGCGAGTGGAGACCGCCGAGCGCTACCGGGACCTCACGGACGTCGCGCTCGTGGATTTGCGCTACGCCTCGGCACGGTGCGCCGCAGAGGCATCCCGCGCGCCAGACTATCCGCAAGTCGCTCGCTCCTACGTTTCCTGGTGCTGGGAGAACATCGGCCCCCTCCTAACCGATGAGCGCGGCGTGGCCGTGCGCGGAACCATCGTCCGAATACTGGTCCTTCCGGGCCATGCGGACGAGGCGGTTGAAAACCTCCGCTGGCTCCGAAACGCGTGCGGCGCCGACGTCACGGTCTCGATGATGTCCCAATACACTCCGGCGCATCTCGCGCTGACCACTCCAGGCTGGGACAGGACGATCTTGAAGGAGGAGTTCGAGCGCGTTACCGACGAGGCGGCGCGACTTGGCCTGGAGGAGGGATGGACGCAGCCATGGGGCACCGCGACCGGGGATGACGAACTTCTTGGATCGAACATGCCCGCAGGCGAGGGAACGGTAGGCTGAAAGAAATCCCCCGAATCGCAAACACTCAAATCGCAGATACTCAAATCGCAAGTTTTCATATTCGAAGATCTCGAATCACGAATCCCGAATTTCCACAACCCCAAACAACACATACATAACAATGAGCGGACACAGCCACTGGGCAACCACCAAGCACGCAAAAGCCAAGACCGACGCGGCTCGCGGCAAGATATTCTCTCGCATCGCGAAGGAAATCATGCTCGCCGCCAAGGTGAACGGCGACCCCAACACCAACCCCGCGCTTCGCACCCTCGTCGAAAAGGGACGCAAGGCGAACATGCCCAAGGACAACATCGAGAACGCCATCAAGAAGGGCACCGGCGAACTGGCCGGAGCCGCCGCGTTCGAGGAAATCACCTACGAGGGCTACGCCGCGGGCGGCGTCGGAATCATCGTGAACGTCCTCACCGACAACAAGAACCGCGCCGCCGCGGACGTCGGCCACATCTTCAAGCGCAATGGCTCGGACTTCGCCACTCGCGGCGCCGTCTCGCGCAACTTCGAGCGCAAGGGCCAGATTCTCGTCGCCAAGGACGCCATGATCGGCGAAACCCCCGTCACCGAGGACATGCTCATGGAGATCGCCCTCGAGGCCGGAGCCGACGACATCAAGTCCACGGACGACGGCTTTGAGATCACGACCGCCCCTTCGGACTACCAGTCCGTCGAAACCGCCCTTGAGGAGAAGGGAGTCCCCACCGTTTCCTCCGAGATCGTCTATCTCCCGATGGAGGGCACAACGGTCGCGGTCACGGAGCTGAACCAGGCCAAGGCGGTTCTCAAGTTCGTTGACGCCCTCGACGAGAACGACGACGTCCAGAACGTCTATCACAACGCCGACATCTCCGACGAAATCATGGAGAAGATCGAGGCGGAGGACAAGTAACGCCATGCTTGACCTCAAGAAGATTCGCGAGACTCCAGACGAGGTGAAGGCCGGTCTTGCCGCGCGCGAGGCCGACGTCTCCGCCGTTGACGAGATTCTCGCGCTCGACGCGGCCCGCCGCGAGAAGACCGCCGCGCTCCAGTCGCTGCAAGGAGAGCGCAACGCCACTTCGAAGAAGATCGGCGCGGCGAAAAAGGCCGGGCAGGACACGTCCTCCATTCAGGCCGAAATGCGCGCGCTCGGCGACAGGATCGCCGCTCTGGACAAGGAGGTTTCGGAGGTTGACGAAAAGCAGCGCTCGATCCTCCTCGCCCTGCCCAACCTCCCCGCCCCGGGCGTCGTGCCCGGCGGCAAGGAGGCCAACGAGGTCGTCTCCGTCTGGGGCGAAAAGCCGAAGTTCGACGGCTTCGAGCCCAAGGATCACGTCGAACTTTGCACGACGCTCGGACTCGTTGACTACGACCGCGGCGTCCGCATGGGCGGCAACGGCTTCTGGCTGTATCGCGGCATGGGCGCACGTCTGGAATGGGCCCTCCTGAACTACTTCGTCCAGGAGCACCTGAAGGACGGCTTCGAGTTCATTCTGCCGCCGCATCTTCTCACTTACGAGTGCGGACTCACGGCCGGCCAGTTCCCGAAGTTCGAGGAGGACGTGTTCCGGTTGCGCGAAGAGGGCTTTCAGTTCCTCCTCCCAACCGCCGAGACGGCTCTCGTGAACCTTCACCGCGGCGAAATCCTCGACGAGAAGGACCTGCCGCTCAAGATGTTCGCATACACGCCGTGCTACCGGCGCGAGGCCGGCTCCTATCGCAAGGAGGAGCGCGGGATGGTGCGCGGACACCAGTTCAACAAGGTCGAGATGTTCGCCTACACGCTTCCCGAGCAGTCCGATGACATGCTCAAGCTCCTGATCCGCAAGGCGTGCGCCCTTGTCGAGGGGCTTGGTCTGCACTACCGGCTCTCGAAGCTCGCCGCCGGCGACTGCTCGGCGTCGATGGCCACGACATACGATGTCGAACTCTGGCTCCCGTCGATGGGCGTTTACAAGGAATGCTCGTCCGTGTCCAACGCGATGGACTACCAGGCGCGCCGCGGCAACATGCGCTTCCGCCGCTCCGAGACCAAGAAGACGGAGTTCCTTCACACGCTCAACGGCTCCGGGCTTGCCACGTCGCGTCTGCTGCCCGCCATTGTCGAGCAGTTCCAACGCGCCGACGGCTCGGTGGTTGTTCCGGAGGTTCTCCGCCCGTTCCTGGGCGGCGTCTCCGAGATACGCCCGACATCCGTTCCGGCCAAATGATAACGCCCGGTGCCGCGACCGATCTCTTCGGTCGCGGCACCGACGCCCTTGAGGAATCCACGGCCGACAGCTCCCGTCAGGCAATCCGATGTCGGAAATGTCGGCAATAACGTAAACAACGATCCAAGACTCCATGTCAAAAGAAGACGCAATCCAGATTGACGGCTCAGTTGTCAAGGTCCTGCCGGCCACGATGTACACGGTCCGGCTCGACAACGGACACGAGGTCCTCGCGCACGTTTCCGGCAAGATGCGCAAAAACTTCATCAAGATCGCCCAGGGCGACAAGGTGACGATTGAAATGTCCCCCTACGACCTTGAAAAGGGACGCATCGTTTTCCGCCACAAGTCCCCGACGGTTGACGCGCCGCCCCCTGGCGGCTCCGCGCAGCGCCACGGCCCGCCACGCCGCCACTAGTCGCCCACCGGTCAAACAATCCACCGGCCCCACGGCTAACCGATCAAACGGTCCAACGATCAAACGATCCAACGATCAAACGATCAAACGATCCAACGATCCAACGATCAAACGATCCAACGATCAAACGATCAAACGGTCAAACGGTCCATGCGGCCGCCAGTCCCCTACCCCGCGCCCACCAGGGCGATTCGTCCCGGCCTATGGCGGCGGGCCGCTTTTTTTGCTCTGGGGTTGCTGGCAGTTCTGACGCGCGCCGCGACCGCTCCTCGGCGGCGGCGGTTCGCGCGTCGCCGCGTCGGCGCAGGTGGCGCCGATGTCCGTCGCGTCTGCATTGTCGAGCCATACGGAATGGGGGACGCGTTTCTCCTGCAGCCTCTCGTCCGCGCATGGCTGGATGCCGGAGCCGAAGTGTCGCTCGCGGCAAGACACGCCTGGGAGCCGCTTTTTCCGAAGCACGAGCGGTTTTCCTTCGTTCCCTTTGAACCGTCCTGGGCGGCGCCCGTTCCGTCGCCTGGCCGCAAATACCGCCGCCCGGCGCGCGACTTGTCGCGCGCGGCCCGCACGCTGCGTCCGTTCGCGCAGGGCGCAATCGGCATCGACCCCCGCGGCGACCCGCGCGCCGTCATGGCGCTATATCTCGCCGGAGCCGCGCATGTGCGAACTCTGCCTGTCTATTGGAGCGCTACCGACTGCGCGATGCCGCCATTGGCCGCGCATTTCGTCCCACTTGACAAAAACGTTTCCCGCAGGCTTGTTTCGCGCGCCTTCGCTCCAAAAGACGCCTCCTACGGTTTTCCGTCGCTCGCCCATCTCGGTTTTCCCCGCCGTCCCCACGCCTCTCCGCCGCCTCCAGTGTCTCAGGACTCTCCCGTCGGCCTTCTTCCGCTCACGCCCTGGGAGGGAAAACGCTGGCCTCGGAGTCGCTGGGGCGAGCTGCTCGCCATCTTTCGCCGCCGCGGGATTCCCGCGCTGCTGCTCTGCGGTCCAGGCGAGCGATCCGCAGCGCTGGCCGCAATCGGCGCCGGAGACGGCGAAGAAGAGGGAACCGACTGCGCCGCCCTGTCCTCCACTCCGGTCCTGGAGGCGTCCGACGTCGCCGACTGGGCTCGCCTCCTGTCGAGGCTGTCGGCGCTTGTCACCGTGAATACGGGGCCAATGCACCTCGCCGACGCGATGGGTGTTCCGCTTGTGGTTCTGGACGGCGCGTCGCGTCTGCCGCTGTGGGCTCCGGAGAGCGAAAGCTCCGTTGTCCTTCACCGTCAGGACCTCGTGCCGCAGGCGCCGTTCCATCCCACATCGCGCAACGGCCTTGCCGTCCAGAGCTCCGTCATGTCCCTTGTCTCCGCCGATGATGTCATGCGCGCCATCGCCGCGCTCGGCGTTGCCACCAACCGCACACTCTCTGACCGGCGCTGACGTGGACTGCGCCGACTGCTCCAGCCGCGCCCTATCTCGTTAGCGGCTTCAATTCTAGCGAAACGGCGCGCTGACGCCAAGTTGAAAAGTCAGGGACAGAAGGGACAGAAGGGACAGAAGGACGAGCGGGACAGGCGGGACAAGCGGGAC
>DJYI01000168.1:0-15099 GCA_002448475.1 Verrucomicrobia bacterium UBA6982 | reverse complement strand
CCTGTCCCGCCTGTCCCGCCTGTCGCGCCAGTCCTCGCGCCTGTCCCGCAAGTCCACGCAGTGGCCACGTCGGTTGCTGCATCGATTTCGGCAAAACGCCACTAATCACTTCGGGCCGATGCGGCCGGACAACCCTTCAAGCAACGCGCGTTTGCGGGGATTGTCGTCGGAGGGCTCGTAGAGGTCGCGGCTGGTCTTCGGCTCCAGGCCCTTCCACTCCTTTTCGACGCTCCAGCCGTCCCATTCGCGGAAGGCGTGATAGCACCAGTCCCAGCCGTATTCTTCGAACAGCTCGATGCAGTCGCGGATGTATTGGTCCGCGCCCGGCGCCCAGGTGATGGCGCTGAATTCGCCCACGAGGATCCTCGCGTTGTGCTTGCGCGAGAACTCCAGCACCGGCTCCAGTTTCTGGCGGATGAACTCCTTGTCCCAGCCCTTCTCCGGGTCGGGATAGTGCGCGAGGTTGTCGCGCTTCTTGTCGCTCGTCCCCTGGTGCGTGAAGCCCATGGGGTCGTAGCAGTGCGTGGTATAGACGACGTTGTCGAGGCGCATCGGAGACAGGGAGGCGAAGCCGGACGGCGAGCCGTAGCCGTTGGCGGGAACGATGAGCGTGGCGTCGGGATCGACGGCGCGGATGGCCATCGCCGCCGCGCGCTGGAGGTGGAGGATTGGATACGGGGCCGGGCCCACCTGCTGCGGCTCGTTCACGAGGTCGTAGCCGTAGATGCGCCTGTCTCCCTTGAAGCGCTCCGCGATGCGCCGCCAGACCCGGACGAAGTGCTTGGCGTAGCGCTCTTCGTAGAACATGCGGTTCTCCTCCTGCCCGTTGCGGGCGCCGGGCGTGGCGTGGAGGTCGAGGACGATTTTCACGCCGTGCCTGTCCGCCCACGGCAGAACGTTGCGTTCCAGGATGTCGAGCGCGCCGTTGAGATAGGCGTCAAAGTCGTCGTTGCTCTCCCAGCCGCCAACGGTCTTCCAGTCCTTTGCGATCTGGTAGCGGGCGAGGTTGGCGCCCCATTTTTCCAGCGTGACGAAGTCGTCCTCGGAAATGTTCTCAAGCCTGGTCGAGAGCATGACGCCGCGATGGGCGCCCTGCTGGCGGACACGCCGCGGGTAGGCGACGCAAAAGTCCTGGTTGTAGCGCTGTCCCGCCGGGCCAAGGTCCTCTACGCGGAGGGACGAGAGGTCGAATTCGACGTGGCCGGGCGCCTGTTCGAGGCCGAGGAAAAGCTCGGTTCCGGAGATTTCCCGGTCGGGGAGCCGGCAGGAGAACGTGAGCGTGTCCTCCCAGTCTCCCATGCGGTTGCCGGCGCCGACCCAGCGCCGGTTGCCGTCGGCGGTATCGACGCGCAGGATGAACTTGAGGCCGAGGTAGCGCTTGGAGGGCTTGCCGATGTCGCGGCCGCGCGCACGGATGGAGAAGCGCAGATAGCGGCCACGCCGCGCCGCGAGATCGAGCTTGGCGGTGGCGCGGGCGCTCGTCGTGGCGGCACCCTCCTTGGCGACGTCCACAAAAAGCGTGTCGCCTTCGCGGCGGAGGCCGGCGTCGCGGCACTTCCACTCCAGCGGGCCGAGCGCAATGGGCTGCGGCTCGGCGAGTTTCGGGACGCGCGCCAGCTCGTCGGGCCTTTCCATGCGCTTCTCCACCAGAAGCCCCTGGTAGCCGCACGGGACGAGCAGGTGACCGGCATCGTCGAAGACGCCGTTTTCGGGGCATCCAAGCGTCTTCTCCTCCCAGAGCAGGTTGGGCCGCGTCGCATCGGCGAAGTCGGCCATCTGGATGGTCTTGCCGGAGGTCAGGCAGAGCGCGACGCGATTGGCGCCGTCCCACGAGCACATCCCGGAGGGACGAGGCGTGTCCGTGTTGGCGTAGCGGAACGCGGGCCACGGGGTGCCGTCGGCGTTTCGGTCCTGGGCGGGGTCGAGGAGGAAGAACTCTCCGGAGTTGGCGACGAGGAGGCGGTCGCCGGAGATCGGTGTGCAGCAGGAGGCGGACTTGATGTAGTTGGTGCGCCGCGGCATGGGGCCGGTGGCGGCTGGGTCCTCGGTGTCGAGGCATACGGGCCTGTCGCCGGAGAGGTCGAACCACTGGAGAAAGCGGTGGGTGCGGGCGTAGGCGAGCCACTTGCCGCCGACGAGCTCGTCGGCGAACGGGCGCACCCAGTCCATGCCGGACGCCTCGCAGACGTATTCGGCGGGGTCCTTGGAGAGGTCGAGGAACTGCCAGCGGCCGGAATTGCGCCGCGCATGGCAGATCGCCCAGCGCGAGGTCGGGACATAGACCCATTCGCAGTGGCGGATGCCGCGCCCGAAGTCGCGGATGCGCCGCACCTCGCGCGGACGCGCCGGGTCGTCGAGCGCGTAGATGCCGAGGCCGTCGTCGCCCTGCGCGACGTAGAGCATGTCGTCGCGCACCACGACGTCGCGGGCGTAGGCGCAGGGGATGCGGCCGACGGTCTTGAGCGTCCGGGCGTCGATGACGTAGGCGCCGGCGTAGCCGCAGCCGGCGTAGTAGAAGCCGGCGTGGGCGGCGGCGCTGTGCACGGGCCCCCGCTCCGGCGGGAGCCACGCGGCGAAATGCGAGTCGGTGGGCGTGGCGTAGGGGTCGCGCCAGGCGAGGCGGGCGGGAGGGAGGGGGCGCCCGCGCTCCGGGGCGCGGAAGCGCGCCTGCGCGCAGGGGATCGCCCAGAGGCCGCTCCCGGTCGTGGCATAGACGGCGCCGTCGCCGAGGGCGATGGCGTTGATGCAGCGCGAGGGCTCGTCCGGGAACTTCGGGTCGGGATCGACGAAGCGGTCCGCGACGCGGGGGGGCGCGGGGATCGCGGGCATCGACGGCGAAGACGCCGTTGTGCGTGTCGCCGCAGAAGACCCATCCGTTGCCGGAGGCGCGGCTGGACCACCAGTCGTCGCCGTGCCGCCAGAAGGCCGGGAAGTCAAGGCGCGATAGGAACTTCGGGGCGGTCGGGTCGGCGACGTCCCAGATCTCCATGCCGTGGCCCTTGCCGAAGTTGTCGGGGTGGTTGGCGTCTTCGACGGGGCCGCGACGGCGGTGATGGCCGGTGGAGGCGTAGAGGAGGTTGCCATGGAGGTCGAAGCCGTCGCCCAGCCCCTGCATCTCGGCGGCGCCGACGATGCGCAGGCGCGAGAAGTCGCGCGCGTCGATGACGTTCACGAGGGCGGAATGCCAGTCGCCCGTGAAGACGTAGCCGTCGCGGTAGCGGCAGGACTGCGCCTCCTGCGTCTTGACCATGCGTATGTGCTGCGGGCGCGCGGGATCCGATATGTCCACGAACTCCACGCCGGTGCTGCGCTCGCCGACAACCATGAGCGAGCCGGCGATGTCGATGCCGGTGGCCTGCTCCACGGTTTCGTAGTGGGAGAGCAGTCGCGGCGCGGCGCGGTTGCTGACGTCCACGAGCCATGCGCCGGAGCCGCGCGCGGAGATGGCGAGAAGGCCGCCATCGACGGCCATCTGCCGGAAGCCGCTGAAGCCGCCGAGCTTCGCGACGGGCCTGGGCGCCACGGGGTCGGAAACGTCGAAGACGTGCAGCGTGTCGCCCGCGCCGCAGTAGAGCGTGGGACCGTCGATGGCGAGGGCGAAGGCGTTGCGCCCGACGTCCGGGACGAAGACCGGAGTGCCGAAGACGGCGTCCGCGTCCGCGACGGCGGCTGTGGCGAGGAACATTGCGACAAGCGGGATGAAACTTGATTTCACGGGTCGGATGGGCTGTGGTGTTGGGAAAAGAGCGCGGCGACGGGCAGGTTCCTGCGGCGTATCTCGTCGAGGAAGAGCCTCGCGTAGATTCGTGCGCCCTTGACGGCGGGGTGGGAGCGATCGGGCCGGCCGCCTTCCTCCACGCCATGCCAGGTGAGCGCTTCCGCTTCGCCGGCATCGTTCGCGGCCTTGCGTGTGAGTTCGCGCATCTCGACGAGTTCGACGCCAAGCTCGGCGGCGGTTTCGCGCATCGCCGCCGCCCAGTCGTCGAGCCGGAGCGGATCGACGAGCCGGCCGTCCTCGTCGAACGTGAGGCGCACGATGGAGGTGGCGAAGATCGGCGTCGCGCCGCCCCCGCGCCCGCGCCCGCCCCGGCGCCGGCCGCCGCCCCGCGCGCCCCCCAGGCGCCCGCCGGCGGCGCGCTCCCCCCGGGCGTGAAGCTCCCGCCCAAGCCGGGCGCGCTGCCCGCCGGCCTCAACCTCCCCAAGCGCGGCCCCGCGCCCGCGGCCAAGGCCTCGGCCGCCGCCGCGCCCGCCCCGGCGCCCGCCGCGAAGAAGGCTCCGGCCGCCCCCGCGCCCGCGGCGAAGAAGGAGCCCGCCAAGCCCGCGATGCCGGAGCCGAAGGCGCCGAACCTCTCGGCCGGCTCCGACTGGAAGGCCCCCGAGCTCAAGGTCGACCCGAACTACCGCACGCCGGAGATGTCGGCGGACGACATCGAGCTGATCGCCGGCATCGAGAGCGGCTACCGGGCGCTCATGGAGAACATCTCGCAGGTCGTCATCGGCCAGGCGGACATCGTGACCGAGGTGCTGATGGCTGTCTTCGCGAAGGGCCACGCGCTGCTGATGGGCGTGCCGGGCCTCGCCAAGACGCTGCTCATCTCGACGCTCTCCCACGTCCTCGACCTCGGGTTCAAGCGCGTGCAGTTCACGCCGGACCTGATGCCGTCGGACATCACCGGCACGGACGTGCTGGAGGAGAACAAGAGCACCGGCGAGCGCCAGTTCCGCTTCGTGAAGGGCCCGATCTTCACGAACATGCTGCTCGCCGACGAGATCAACCGCACGCCGCCCAAGACGCAGGCCGCGCTGCTCGAGGCGATGCAGGAGCACCACATCACCGTGGGCTCGCAGACCTACGACCTGCCGAAGCCGTTCTTCGTCCTGGCGACGCAGAACCCGATCGAGCAGGAGGGCACCTACCCGCTGCCCGAGGCGCAGATGGACCGATTCATGTTCAACATCATCGTCACCTACCCCAGCGCCGAGGACGAGAGCACGATCATCACGAACGTGACGAGCGCGCGCAAGGTGGAGCTCCGGAAGGTGATGGACGGCGAGACGGTCCTGCGCGCGCAGGACGTCGTGAAGCGCGTCCCGGTGGCGCCGCACATCATCGACTACGCCCGCAACCTCGTCCGCGCCACGCGCCCGAAGCAGCCCGAGGCGCCGGACTACGTGCGCGAGATGGTCGGCTGGGGCGCGGGCCCGCGCGCGGGCCTGGCGCTCATCAACGCCGCCAAGGCGCGCGCCGTCATCATGGGGCGGCACCACTGCACGACGGGGGACGTCACGGCCGTCGCGCTCCCGGTGCTGCGCCACCGCTGCATCACCACGTTCGCGGCCGAGGCCGCGGGCGTCTCGAGCGACGACATCGTGAAGATGCTCCTGCAGTCGCTCAAGCCCTCCGACAGCCTCGACATCTAGCCCGCCCCCGCGATGCCGACGAACGCGCTGCCCGCCTTCATGAAGTGGCTGCCCGTCGCGACGACGGCCACGATCAACCGGTGCGAGTTCATGTGCCGGGCGCCGATGGACGGCTTCATCACGGGCCGCCACCGCAGCGCCAAGAAGGGCGCGTCGGTCGAGTTCGCGGACTACCGCCAGTACCTGCCGGGCGACGAGATCAAGATGATCGACTGGAAGGTCTACGGGCGCAAGGACCGCTACTACATCAAGCAGTCGATGGCGGAGACGAACGTCCGCGTGATGATCTGCCTGGACTGCTCCGGCTCGATGGACTACCGCGGGGACCTGGCCGCGCCCTTCGAGGGCCGGCCGCTCTCCAAGTTCGAGTACGCCAAGTACCTCGCGGCCGGGCTCTCCTCGATGTTCATCGGGCAGCAGGACGGCGTGGGGCTCACGACGTTCGACACGAGGGTGCGCGAGTTCCTGCCCGCCAAGGCGAGCAAGGGCCAGCTCTTCAACCTGCTGCGCTTCATCGACGCGGCCGAGGTCGGCGGCGAGACGGAGCTCTCGCCCATCTTCGACGAGGTCGCCGAGCGCATCCCGCCGCGCGGCGTCGTGGTGGTGATCAGCGACCTGCTGGGCGACACCTCGCAGCTCATGAAGGCGTTCCAGCACATCCACTACCGCCGGCACGAGCTCATCGTGCTGCACGTGATGGCGGAGGAGGAGCTGCGCTTCCCGTTCAAGGAGTTCGTTCACTTCCAGGACCTGGAGGGCCCGACCGAGCTCGAGCTCGACCCCAAGTCGATCCGGGCCGACTACCTCGACCGCGTGGACGCGTTCGTGAAGATGCTCACGGACGGCTGCAGCGGCATGCGCGCGGACTACGTCCCGCTCTCGACCAAGACGCCCTTCGACAAGGGCCTCACCGAATACCTCTCCCGCCGCGCCACCGGCATCGGCTAGCGCGCGTCGACGCGCTGGACGCGGTCCTCCTCGTCGCGGTTCAGGACCTCGACCATCAGGGACTTTCCGCGGACGAAGAGCCCGTGGACCGCGCCCGCGCCCTCGGTCGCGACGACGTCGAGCAGCAGGTCGATCATCGGCCGCGTGATGCGCAGCCCGGGCAGCAGCACCGGGATGCCGGGCGGATACGGGACGACCATCTGACCGCAGATGCGGCCTTCGCTTTCGGCAAGCGGCACGAGCTCGCCGTCGCAGAGCGCCGCGTCGCGCGGCAGGACCGAGACCTGCTCGTCGATCGCCGCGGGGATCGTCCGGATGCGGAACTCCTCCTCGGGCCGCCCGATGCAGTCGGCGCACTGGCGGCACACGCGGTAGAGGTATTCGAAGTGCTCCTCGACCGTGCCGACGGTGACGAGGAAGAGCAGCGTCACGGGCGAGGCCTTCTCCCACTGGATGCGCGCGGCGAGGAGCGCCTTCTCGAATCGCTCGCGCGCCTCGGCGGTGCGGAAGGACATCACGAGCTTGAGCGGGTCGTGCAGATACCCCTGCGCGGCCCAGTCGGGGCCGGCGCCGCCGAGCTGCGGCAGGTCCGGGAAGCAGTCCTCGACGGGCTTGCCGACCATCGCGGCGACGCGCGCGCGGAACGCGTCGGCCCAGTGCAGGCGGTCCTCCAGTAGCCCCAGCCCCTCGAGGCGCATCTGCACGCCGGCGGTGTCGAGCGTGGCGAGCATCGGGTAGTGCGGCGAGGTGGAGTGCCAGTAGCGCAGGAACTCGTGCAGGTCGTGGAGGAACTTCTCCGACGAGCCGCGCCCGTGCAGCGCGAAGCGGCGGCGCAGCCAGCGGAACTGCTTGGTCGAGTCGTCCTCGAGCAGCGCGCGGAAGCGCGTCGAGACGTGGATCATCGACGCCTGCGAGAAGGCCGAGAGCGCCTTGTGCGTGGACTGCACCGCGAAGTGGGCGCCGCGCAGCTCGTTCACCGCGTTGTAGCGCGCGGGCGTGCCGTCGGCAAGCTCGGTCGAGTAGAACGGGTGGAACGCCAGGTAGGGCGCCCAGGCCTCGTCCGCGTAGAAGAGCACGCCGCGCTCCTCGCAGAGGCGCGCGACCTCCCAGGCCGGGTAGAGCACGCCCTCGTAGGTGCAGGTCGTGAGGACGAGCAGGCGCGGCGGGCCGGCGGTTCCGGCGGGGCGCGCGAGCTCCGCCGCGATGTCGGCGAGGGCGACGGGCCCCCAGATGCCGTAGCGGGGGTTGTAGCGGGCGGGCAGGTAGCGCGGGACGGCGCCCGACATCACGACGGCGTGGTGGACGGACTTGTGGCAGTTGCGGTCGAGCAGCACGACCTCGCCGGGGCGCAGCAGCGTCATCAGCATCGCCTTGTTCGACGTGCTCGTGCCGTTCGTGATGAAGCACGTCGTGGCGCTGCCGAAGATCTCGGAGGCGAGGCGCTGCGCGTCGGCGAGCGGCGCGGTCCCCTCGGGCGAGGAGAGGTCGCCGAGGCGCTCGACGGAGACCGAGAGGTCGGCGCGGAAGGTCATGTCGCCGAAGTCGTCGTGGAACCCGCGCAGGAAGGGCGAGTTCTCGAACGCGTTGCCGCCGTTGTGGCCGGGCGTGTGCCAGTTGGTGCCGGCGCGGTTGCAGACGTATTCGCGCAGCGCGGTCCAGAAGCGCGGCGACCAGAACGAGCGGAACGCGCGCTGGAGCCTCTCGCGGTTGCGCTCGGGATGGCGGAAGATCTCCGCGGGGCGGGCGGTCCAGCGGCGCGTCGGGGCGGGCGGGTCGTCCCGGCCGGGGCTCGTGAGGACGACCTTCGGGATCGCCGGGAAGTAGGCGAGGAACCAGCGCGCGAGCGGCATGCCGTCGAGCCGCAGCTCGTGGACGGGCGTGCGCGGGCCGCCGCCCGGGGCGGGGAGGCTCTCGTCGAAGAGGAAGAGGCAGCAGTGCTTGGCGGCGTCGGAGACGAACCGGTGGGCGCCCTGGACGTCGAAGAGCAGGCGGTCGAGCGCGGCGGGCGTGTCCGCCGCGAGGAGCCGCAGGCGCGGGAAGTCGAGCGGGCGTCCGCCGGAGAAGGTCTCCTTGCAGAACGCGCGGAAGGCGTCGGAGAGGCCGTACTCCATCTCCGGAAGGACGGTCGCGTCGTCCTCCGACGGCGCGTGCAGGTAGATGACGTGGAGGGGCTGGATCATCGGAGTCGTCCCCATGGTCGCGGGGACGGGCGCGTAGGATAGCACAAACGCGCCGGGGAGACACGGGAAAAACGCGCGTCGGTTTGAACTTCGCGCGGCGGTGTGGTAGAATGGCGGCCCATGCGCAAGACCACGCCACAGGAAGTCGCCGCCTCCCGGGCGGACTTCGCCGAGCTCGCGGCCGCCGTCGCCCGGCTCCGCGGGCTGTGCAAGTCCTTCGGAACCGTCCGCGTGTTGCGCGACGTGTCGCTCTCGCTCGGCGCGGGGCGCGTGCTCGGGCTCTGCGGCGAGAACGGCGCGGGGAAGTCCACGCTGATGCGCTGCGCGACCGGCGCGCTCCGGCCCGACGCCGGCGAGATCCGGATCGACGCGGGCGGGGAGGGGAGGATCCCCGCGTACCTCGTCCCGCAGGAGTTCGCGCTCGTGCCGTCGATGACCGTCGCGGAGAACATCCTGCTCGGCCGCGAGATCGTCCGGCGCGGGCTCGTCGACCGGCGCGCGCAGCGCGCGGCGGCCTCGGGCCTGCTCGCCGCGATCGGCGCGGAGCTCGACCCGGACGCGGTCGTGGGCGGGCTCGGCGTGGCCGACCGGCAGAAGGTCGAGATCGCGCGGGCGTTCCTCCGCAAGTCGCGCGTGATCTTCTTCGACGAGCCCACGACGGTGCTCGGGCCGGAGGACACGGCGGCGCTCCAGGCCGTGCCATGCTCGACATCCGCGACTACGGCGGTGGCGGTGGCATCGACAACGTGTCTGGCCTCGACGGCGTATCGTCCGCTCCTGGTGGCGAACACGATGCCGGCGACGCGGCCGCCGGCATCGACGAGCAATTGTTCGGGATGGCTGAGAAAGCGGAAGACGACGCCCGCGTCGATCAGCGCCTCCTCCAGGATGCGCTTCAGGCGCGCCGGGGGAACGGGCCGCCCGTCGGGAAGGCCGTCGCTGGCCGGGAAGAGTCTCCGCAGGATCGGGGAGCAGTCCGTGGAGCCGATGGAGAGCCAGAGACATTCGCCCGTGGAGCAGAGGTCTTCGCCCAGATAGGTCTCCGCGCAGCCGAGGAACACGGAGGCCCCGGCGCGGGCGGCGGCCGTCGCGGCGGCGACGGCGGCGGCCGTGCCGCCGCAGATGGCGACATCGACGCGCGCGACAATGGGGAGTCCGTCGTTCTGTGGGTTCATTGCAGCAGGAAGAGCGTGAAGTTCGTGTCGTCGTAGGTGAGAAGCAGGTGGCCGTTCGTCTCGATGGCGCGCCCGACGGCGAGTGACCGGGGCGCGGTGGCGTTGGCGAGGAGCGTCACCGCGCCACCCCGCCCCGCCGCGCGCAAGGCGTCGGCGAGCGAAGTGTAGCGGACGCCGTTCGCCTCGGCAACGTATGCGTTCGAGAGCGTCCCGCGCAGGAGGGCGCTTTCGCCCTTGCCGACGGTCGCGATTTCCGAGAGCGTCGCGATTCGCGCGTCGTTCGGCGCGAACCATTCGTCGCCGCCGTCGGCGCTGCGGAGCGGCACGAAGCCAGCGCCGCCGTCGGCGCTCACGAGAAGCCGGACGCGCGGCGCGGCCAGCGTGAAGTCGCCTTCGAGACGGAGGAGGTAGTCCACGTCCGGCGCGGGCGCGATGTCGCATGTCATGTCGGACCACGCGCCGCCGACAAGCGCGCGCCAGCGGGCCGCGCCGCCGACGGCGTTGGCGACGGCCGTGACGGCGGCGATGGACTCCCCGGCGGAAATCGAGCCAAGGTCAAGCGAGGCGTCGTTGAGGAAGTCGTAGCGGATGGCGAAGTCGGCATGGACAAGGCGTCCGGCGCCGGCGGCGGAGGACGACGGGGCGAGCGCGAAGGCCGTCGCGGCGCCGAGCGCGTAGCGCGCGGAGTTGGTCGCGGCGGGGGGCGTCGTCCAGACCCCGCCGACCTCGGCGGAGCCGCCCGCCCCGTCCGGCGCGGCGGAGAACCAGGAGCCTTCCGGATCCCACGCGCCGGCAAGGAACTCGCCGGAGGCGAGGACGACGCCGTTCGTCGCGACGGCGAAGGCGTAGAGCGCGCCGGGCGCGGTGGGGACGAAGAAGGTGGCGGCGCCGAAGGCGTCGGCAAAGAGGGATTCCTGGATGCCCGCCGCCCACACGTCGAGCGTCACTTCGGCGCCGGGGGCGAGTCCGGTCACGGTGAAGACGCGGTTCGTCCAGTCGTAGCCATGCGCCTCGGCAACGGACGGCGGCACCGGTTCCGGCGCGTCCCATCCCGGCGGGAAGAGCGCGTCGATCACGTATTCGCGCCACGCTCCGTTGTATCTGGCGCGGAGTCCGAACTCGGCGTTGCCCTCGTCGCAATACTGCCAATACGCCCATGGGACGCTGTTGGACTCGCAGAACGCCCTTACCGTGGACAAATACTCCTGAAGGTCGTCGCGGGCGCCGGTCCTGTTCTGCTCCGCATACGCCAGACGGACCGCGAACTCGTTTACCACCATCGGGATGTCGGGATGGGCGGCCATCCAGTTCTTCATGTTGTTCAGCTCGTACCACAATTTGGAACGGTGCGCGTCCGCGAGCCGCACCTGGCTCGTGTAGGAGGAGTCGGCCCATGTCGCCCCCTGGTGCGTGAACTCCTCCGGGGCGTATATGTGGATTACGACCGCGAGATGGGAGGCGTCCGCCGGGAGGGTCAGGTTGTCCAGGAGCCATGTCTTGTTGCCGTCGGACGAGGCCCACAGCACAAGGCGCGTCGGGTTGGTCTGGCGAATCGCCGCATAGGCTCGGGCCTGGAGTTTGTCGATCTTGCTGTTCGGGTTGTATGCGTGGGCCCACGGCTCGTTGACCAGCTCGAAGTTTAGCGTGTCGGGGTAGTCCCTGTAGCGCTCCGCAAGAAGCCGCCACGTCATGACGAAGTTGTAGGCGTCGGTCCCCTCCGTGTCGGGGTCGGAATCGTAGGCGAACGTGTCCTTGAATCCGTGGAAGTCGAGCGTGACGTACAGCCCGGCTGCCAGCGCCTTGTTGATGACCGTGTCGATGTCCGTTATCTTGTAGGAGCCGGAAGTCTTGAGCGTCTTCGAGCCCGCGTCGTAGTATTTCCGGAAATCGACCGGGAGGCGGACATGGTCGAAGCCCTTCGACCGGATGTCCGAATAGGTGGAGTCGAGGCCGAGGTAGGAGGTGTGGGTTCCGCCATAGGCGTAGGTTTCGAGCTGGTTGATGTTCACGCCGCGCATGAAGGGCAGGCGCGTCGCGGTCTGGGCCGTCGCGGCGTGTGCGGTCGCGGCGAACGCGCCAAGCGCAAGGGCGAGGCGGAAAAAGGCTTGGATGCGGTTCATGGGTTGTCGTTCCTTTTCAAATGGGTGTCCTGGGAGCGCGGGCTTCCAGCCCGCGACACCTCCGCGGGCGGCATGTCCTCCTGGGAGCGCGGGCTTCCAGCCCGCGACACCTCCGCGGGCATGATGCCCTCCTGGGAGCGCGGGCTTTCCTGGGAGCGCGGGCTTCCAGCCCGCGACTATTCCGCGGGCGGCATGCCCCCCTGGGAGCGCGGGCTTCCAGCCCGCGACAATTCCGCGGGCAAGATGTCCTCCTGGGAGCGCGGGCTTCCAGCCCGCGATAACTCCGCGGGCAAGATGCCCGCGCTCCCAGGCTTTTCCGCGGGCAGGATGCCCGCGCTCCCAGGATCGCCGGCGCCCGGATCCGTCATCGGAAGACCACGACCGTCGCGAGATTCGGGTTGTTGTCCTTCACCGCGCCGTATGTCGTGAACGCCGCGTTGTCGGCGATGGTCCGGTAGGTCGCGCCGACCCAGTCCGCCGAACGCGCCACGTTCGAAATGCGCAGCTCGTCGAGCCAGCCGTTGAAGCCGTCCGTGTTTGAGGGTGCGGGCCGGTTCCCCAGGCATAGGCCCTCGCTTGTCGCCAGTTGGGTTCCCCAGGAAGACATGTTCTGCGTTTTTCTCGCATCCACTGCGCCGTTCAGGTAGTTGGTATGGACGGTGTTCGCCATGTCGAATGTTGCGACATGGTATTTCCACTGGTGCTGCTCTTCCAGAGCCAACTCATTTCCGGCAGTCTGCATCTCGTTCGTGGTGGCACCTGAAGCGAAAGCGAAATTGTACACCGTCTTGTGCGTGGCGAGGCCGTTGTACCAGATAGTAGCGATTAGTAGCGATGTTTTTCTTCGGGTTGCCGTATTGCCGTTTCGAGAAAAGCGTCTGCTGCCGCGTCTCCTCGCCATCGGTCTTGGCCCAGATTTCCACAGTCATGGCGGAGCCACCGCCGATCAGGGCTTTCGGGTCTTCCGCATAGACGCCGCCCTTCTTGTCGGTGGTGGGGGTGATCCGAAGAGACTTGCCTACGACGGATTCCGCGTCGCCGTATGTGTTGTACTTATCGTTTTCAGTGGGATTGCTGGCTGTCCTGCTGGATCTCGTGAAGTGGAGTTCATTCGCGCCGGAGTCCTCCAGCGGGAGGTCGGGCTCTTTCAAGTGCCACACGCCAAGATAGCCGTTGCTCCACACGGTCTTCCGATCGACGGCCGGCGCGAGCGCGCAACCGTAATAGGCCGTGATCGTCGTCGCGGAATTCAACGACTGCACCTTGACCCACACGGTCGATACGCCGTTGGTGTCCCAGGTGTCGACTTCGCTCGCGAGGAGATTCCCGTCCTCGTCCGCGAAGCGCAGGTCCTCGCCGTCCGGCTTCACGCAGTCGGCGTAGGAGAAGCCCGTCGGCGAGCCTTCTTCGAGCTTCACGAGGACCGGGAAGTCCGTCAGCGTCTCGCCAGTGTAGTTCGTGAAGCCGATGGAGAAGCGACGCGAATAGTTCTCCCAGTCGTTCGGGACGCTGCAGATCGCGAAGTCCTCGTCGTTCACGGTGGCGTGGGTCGCCTTCACCCAGGCCTGCGAACGCGCCACGTTCGAAATGCGAATCTCGTCGATGCTGCCAGGAAACGCCTGACCGCCGCCAAGGTTGCCGAGCTTGATGTCGGAGACCGTGGGAAGGACGACATAATCCTGTTGGACGGTCGTGTTACCGACATTCTTGCCGTCCGCGAAAGCGCGGCTGCGCAAGGCATCGACGCTGTCATACACAAGGGCGATGTGGCGCCACCGGCCCACGTCGTCGGCGGTGAAGTAGTAGTACGTGCCAACATCTACCTGCGCGACTTCCTCGGTCGTGTTCGTGGTGCCGGCGTAGAACGCGATGCTCTGCGTGCCGTCGGATTTCGTGCCGTTGAGCAGAAAGTCGAACGCCCGGTCGTTGCCGGTCTTGCAGTACAGAATGCGGCGGCCGCCGATCCACTCCCTCTGGTTGATCCACATCTCGATCGTCATCGTCTTCATTCCGGTGAGCGTCATCTGGGAGTCCGTGCATGTCAGGTATCCCTTGTGGGCATCGTCCCCTTCGGTCACGATGTCGAACTCCGCGGCATCACCAACGACGCCGTCCTGGCCAAGCGCCACATAATCGGAAAAGGCGCTCCGCCGCGTGAAGGAAAGTCCCCCGTCCGTGGAGGATGGAAGGGTGGAGGCGCTGCCCTTCAGGTGCCACACGCCGACATATCCCTCGCTCCAGACGTCGGAGGCGGTCACGGGGTCGGGGTTGGCGTTTCCGTAGCGGCAGACGATGTTCGTGCCTTCGCAAAGGCGCGGGACGCGCACCCAGACGAGCGACTCGCCGTCGGGGTTCCAGGTGTCCACCTCGCTGGGAAGGACAGTCGTGCCGTCGGCGTCGAAGAAACGCACGTCGCCGCCGTTTGCCAGTTTGCACTTGGCGTATTTGAAGTCGTTGCGCGCGGCGGAGAGGCGCACGAGGACGGGGAAGTTCGTCAGCGTCTCGCTTTCCTTGTAGCCTGGGAACGAGATGTCGAACGACTTGGCGTAGTCGGCGAAAAGCGTAGCGGGGATCGTGGCGAGCGCAAGCGCGGCGGCGCAGGCGCTGTTTCGGATGCGGATTGTTTTCACTTCATTTCTCCATTGTGGCCGAACTTAGAGAGCACAGAACGGTGCGCCCCTTGCACGGGTTCGATTCTACCGTCAAGCCGAAAACCCCGCAATCCCAATTTGCGCATTGCCATATTCCCCTTTTGCGACAACAAGACGAACGATTCCAGAGCCGCATTCATGCCGGACGTCGGGTGAGGAATCGACATGGGAACGGCACCGCCCGAGTCCGTCGGCTTGCCGCCGCCGTAAACGGAAACGGCGACCATCGCGGCAATGGCCGCAATTCTGACGAAGATGCTTTCACCGCGCCAGGCCACGGACACCAGAGCATTGAACTTGGCCTTCCGAAACAGCCAGACCGTCGCGAACGCCAGCCAGCAAAAAATGACGAGCGCCGCAACGAGCGTGGTTTCGGGAGGTCTCATTGACGGGCTGGAGTGCCGTTCACGTGCGACGGCGGGAATGATCCTAAAAACGCAGTTGACACGAACAGACTTTCTCACACAGAGGCACGGAGGCACAGAGATTGATGGTTTTATGGATGCACATGGTTCCCAGTTTCAATGCACCTTTTGGGTGAAAGCCTCGCATGCGATTTCAAAGGTTTCAAAAGCCATTTTCCAATGTTCTCCGTGCCTCTGTG
>DJYI01000045.1:3841-14802 GCA_002448475.1 Verrucomicrobia bacterium UBA6982 | reverse complement strand
TGACAAAGTTTGGTCACACCCAATGTCAGGAAGACAATTGACGTGATTCATCCCCGATGCTAGGATTCGTCGCGTTGATTTCAAAAAAACAACTATGGCGACGCGAAATAACAGGACGGTTGCGATCTGCGTGGACGTGCGGCAGAAGGCCGCGCGCGACATCGAGGACGGCGTGATGCGTCAGATCGTGGCGCATGGCGGCGCGGAGGCCATGTTGCTCGGGAACCACCCTTGCAACGACGGCTTCGACCGCTCGACCGGCACGGCGCCGGACATCGTCGTGGCGAACTACGAAGAGCTCAAGGGGGCGAACCGCGATCTTCTGCGCTCGCGCCACGTCAAGGCCGCGCTTTTCTTCGGGGCGGTTCCTCCGGGACTGCCCTATCCCGCCGTTTCGGTCGTGAGCGACGACCGCGCGATCGGCGCGGCGGCGGCGCAGGTCCTCGTCCGCAGCGGACTGCGCGCCTTCGCCTACCTCGGCGCCCCGCACGGCGACCGCTGGAGCGTGGCGCGGCGCGACGCCTTCGCCGCCGCGCTCGCGGAAAGGGGATTCGCGCTCGCGGCCGACTACAGTCCGTCGGCGAAGCGCCCCGACTGGCGGCGCGAGCGCCGCAACCTCGCGGCATGGGTGCGGGACCTCCCGAAACCCTGCGGCGTCTTCGCGGCCTTCGACCAGCGGGCGCGCCACCTGCTCTCCGTCTGCCGCGGCGAGGGGCTGCCCGTCCCGCGCCAAATCCAGGTGCTGGGCGTCGACGACGAGGAATACGTCTGCGAAAACGAAATCCCGTCTCTCTCGTCGCTGGCCGTCGATTTCCGCGGGGCGGCGCAGGAGGCCATGCAGGCGATCTTCGCGCATCTCGAAACGGGCTCGCCGCTGCCGTCCGCGTTCCTGGCCGGCGTCGCCGGATTCACGGAACGGCTCTCCACCTGCGACGTGAGCCGGTCCGGCGAACGGGTCAACCGGGCGCGCGACTTCATCCGCCTCCATGCGAGCGAAGGGATCTCGCCGTCCGACGTGGCGCGCCACGTCGGGGGAACGCTGCGCTATCTGGAGTCCGGGTTCCGGGCGGTTCTCGGCACCACGGTGGAGGCGGAACTGCGGGAAGCGCGGCTACAGGCTGCGGTGCACCTTCTCGAAGACACCGAGACGCCGCTTGGCGACATCGCCGGGCGCGTCGGCGCCGGCAACCCCCGCAGCCTCATGAACGCCTTCAAGCGCCGCTTCGGCTGCTCGATGCGCCAGTGGCGCTCGAAAAGCCGCCCATGAGCCAGGTGCGGATCGATCACGGATTGGCGAGGATGCCGGTCCCGCATGTGGCGCGCCGTGCCGCTACGCCTTCTCCACGAGCGGGTCGTCGATGCCGCGCTTCTCCGGGTCGTAGTTGACGCCGACGAGGAAGACGGGCGGCTTACCGTCCAGCCACGGGCCGGCGTAGTCCTTCGTGCGCGACTGTTCCAGCGCCTCCCGCGGCGTCCCGCCGTATTTGAACTCGAAGACATAGACGCCGCTTTTGTCCTTCAGGATCGCGTCTGCGCGGCCGCGGGCGCTCTGGCGCTCGCCGGAAATGTCCGCGCCGATGAGCTTCATGAAGAGCAGAAAGTATCGCTTCGCCTCGCGCTCGTTCTCGATCTTCCATTCGTGCGGCACAGCCGCGAACGCTGCGCGGAGGTTCTTGCGAAGGAGCGTTTCGACGCCCTTCTCGATCAAATCGTCCTGGGCATCCGCCAGCTCTTCGTTCCAATCCGGCATGCTGTTTCTCAGCAGCGTGGAAACATAGCCTTCGGCCAGCGACGTCGATATCTCCTCGTTCGGGATGCCGAGTTCAAGTCTCCCTGATGGACGAACGCGCTTGATCGTCAGGTAGCCGCCTTGGTAAAGCAGCGCCATAAGCGGCATCGTCTCGGCATCGCAGACGTCAAGCTGAGTCTGCGTGGCCACGATGCCGTTCAAGTCAGCCGGTATTTCGTCCACCGCCTTGATGCGCTCCACGATCATGGAGGCCTGCCCGGTCGCCTCCCAGTAGTTGAGCAGGTTGCCGGAGACCAGCGCCTTGCCGAGCGAAACGGGGTTGCAGACCTTCTTTTCCGATCCCGGCGAAAACCGGTAGCCGTCATACCAGTCGAGAAGCTTCGTCTTCGCCGTCGCGAAATCCCACCCGTTCATTGCGCCGAACGCCTTGACGTTCTCGCGCAGCGTCCCGTCCAGCTCCTCCGGCGTGAAGCCGAGCAGCGTCGCGAAGCGCTTGTCCATCGAAAGGTCCGTCAAGTGGTTGAGGCCGGAGAAGACCGAAAGCTTCGTGAGCTTCGTCACGCCCGTGAGCATGAGGAAGCGAATGGACTTCGAGTTGTCCTTCAGCTTCTCGTAGAAGTCGTGGAGCGTCTTGCGGACGAACTTCAGCGCTTCGAGGTCGTCGAGGAAGCCGGCTATCGGCTCGTCGTATTCGTCGATGAGAACCACGATCTTCTTTGTCGGCGACTTCGCCGCGGCCGCCTTCAGGAACTCGCCGAAATTTCCGGACGCCGTGTCATCATCATCATATGGACGGCCAATCTCCTCATTCAAATCGCGAACGAGAGCGCGGAGCGCCTTCTGGAATTCTTCTACCGTCGCGCCGTTGGCGCGCATCATGGAGAAGTTGTAGACGGGATTGCGGTTCTTGGCCGTCCAGCCCTCCCACGGCTTGTCGTAGATCGCCAGTCCCTTGAAGAGGTTCTTCCGCCCCTCGAACATCGCCTGGAGCGTGGAGAGCATGAGGGACTTGCCGAAGCGGCGCGGGCGCGAGATGAAATACTGGGCGTTTGTCTTGCGCCGGGCCAGTTTGTAGAGCAGGCCCGTCTTGTCCACGTATTTGTTCTCCCGGTCCCCTATCAGGGTCGGGAAATCGTGGACACCGGTGGTGAGTTCCTGGATTTTGCGTTTTGCCATGGCGCGCCCCTTTGCGTTTGCGGCTTCAAGTCTAGCAAAACGCGGGAAGAAAGCCAAGTTTATAAGCGCAGCCAATCGGAATTCGGCGACTACGGGACTTCGAGACGAACTTCCATCGGGGCGAGGTGGAGGTCTCGCGCGATGGAGCGGCCGTCCAGGGCTAGCAGCGTCGTGGTCTGCGGACTGGCGTGGAGATTGAGGGCAAAGGTGGCAATGCTGCCGTTTTCGAGGATGTGCGTTTCGACGGGGACGTTGCGGTTCGTCGAGCGCACGAAGGGTTTCGCTCCGAGGCGCGCGAGCATGCGCTCGAGCATTTCCGCCTGCGCGAAGAGGGAGTATCGGAACGCGGTGCCGAAGAAGCAGACTTCTCCCACGCCCGCCTTCTGCCACCAACCGAAGACGCCGCCAGTTCGCGCAATGGTCATTGGGGTGTCCGCGTCGAGCGGAAGGGTTTCGGCGAGAATCTTTTTCGGCGCGTCGCAGCCGAAGACACGCCGTCCGTCCACGACAAGCGGCGAGGAGCCGCCGGTTAGGGCGGTCCGCGCGGGTAGGCGCAGGTAGTCGCGCAGGATTGTGCAGGGACGCAGGTCGAGGTCGCGCGTCGGGGCGTCGGGCGCAAGGAGAAGGCGTCCGCCGCGTCCGAGGAACTCCACAATCGCGCGCTGCGCGTCCGCGGACATCATCGCCGGCGCCGCGACGATGAGCGGCTTTCCGGGATCGAGCGCATCGGAGGCGAGTTCGGTCCATGCGGCGGGATATGGCGTCGCCATCAGCGCGGCGGCAAACCCGCTTTGCATGAAATTCCGCGCCTCGTCTCCGGGAAACCCTCCTTCGGGCGGTGCCCAGTCGCCCATGCGGAGGGCTTGCCACTCGAACCCGAGCTGGACGGACACGGCTCGACGCGCCCCGACGAGTTCGCGGTGCGCCGCAAGGAATTCGCCGAAGTCTTTCAGGGCCGCGTAGGTTTCGTTCTCGGAGCCGTCGGCGTGGATCGGCGCGTTGTAGTCGTAGATGTCGCAGGTTTCGCCGGTGTCGCCGAAGTTCGGTCCGCCGGTGAAAACGTAGATGTTGACGCCTTTTGCGCCGGCGGCGAGGTGCGACATGTGGCATGCCAGCAGATCGTTCCGGAGAATCGGCGGAACGTCCGATGGCGAGCCTCCGGGGATTTCCATGCCGACCGGCGGGAAGCCGTGCGCGGCGATGGTGTCGATGGCGAAGCGCGTCTCCAGATGATAGCCCACGGTCGGATTTTCCTGCTTCCACGCGGGGCCGAGGGAATAGTAGTGGTCGTAGCCGAGAAGGAAGTCCTCGCCGAGCGCCTTGCGGAATCCGGCGAAGAGGGGCGTCATGTCCGTGCAGCCGCAGTTGTGGCAGACCGGCTCCGCGATGCCGTCCTCGCGAAGCCATCCCTTGAGCGTCGCGAGATAGTCGCGCAACTGCTCCAGATAGCAGCGGAAGAAGTCGCGGCGGCGACGCTCGTCGCCCACGGGGGCGTTGGGCGCGGCCTCGACGAGCGGGGGGATTTCGGCAAACGAGCGCCACGCGCCGCCGAAGGCCGCATTCACGGCGGCGACGTCGCCGTATTTCCGCGCGAGAAACTGCGGCCAGCGCCCGTCCTCGCGGCCCATGCCGAAGGTTTCCGGATTGGCGTCGGGAGGTCCGAACCAGAGGTGGATGCCGGAGAGTTCGTTGTCGAGCTGGACGAGCGAAACCGGGCCGCCGTGCGAGGCCATGAAGGGGCGTGCGGCTTCCGCGAAGGCCGCGAACCAGCGCCGCGCCTTTTCGAGAAAAAGCGGGTGCATGTAGGAGACCGGGGAGTCGGGGCCACGGTCCGAGCCGTCGGGCCGCCGCCAGCGAAGCTGCGGGTAGTCGCGCAGGAGCCAGCCAGGGAGTCCGGCGTGCACGAGTTCCGAATACTGGTAGGGGCCGGGCCGCAGCATGACCTGCAAGCCTTCTTCGGCAGCGATTTCGAGAAAGCCGGCAAGATCGCGCTCCGGCCGGTCGCGGAAGCGAACGCTCCCCTCCTCGGGCTCGTGGACGCACCACGGCACGTAGGTCGCGAGGAAGTTGCCGCCGACATCCTTCCAGAGCCGCATCCTGCGGCGCCAGTCGGCGCGCGGGACGCGGAAGTAGTGCATTTCGCCGGAAAACAGAAACTCCCGGCGGCCGTCGAAAAGGACGCTTTGCGCGTCGAAAGAAAACTTCATCGGAGATAGTCCAGATACGCCTTGCGTTCCTCGTTCACGAGGCGCGAGTCCATGCGCAGGTCGCGCAGGAAGCCCCAGCCGCCGGGCTCGGAGACCTCCAGGACGGTGTTCGTCGCCTCGGTCCAGCGGAAGCCAATCTGCATGCCGCTGACCTGCGCGCGGAACGGGCCGTCGGAGCGCAGGGCGGTGTGGCTCTTTCCGGGATTCGGCGAATACCAGTAGGCGATGCAGGTGTCGAGGACCGCATTGAACGACTTGGGGCCGAAGATCCAGCCGACGCTGAAGTGGTCGCTGTAGCAGCGGTGGTAGCAAGTGTTCCCGGTGTTGTCGCGGAAGCCGACGCCTTCGTCATACTGGTCGCCGGGATTCGTCCAGAGCGGATGGACGTTCGTGAGGAGGTTGCCGCCGCCGTTGATTTCAAGGCCGGTGCACACGTCGGCGATGCGCATGTTCGTTAAGGTGTTGTCGGCGGCGTCGACCACGACGCCGACGGAGTCCGGCGCGCGGTTGCCGACGATGTTCACGTCGGAGATGTCGGCGTCGGCGGAGTTGCCGTTTGCGCCGCGCTTGATGTGAAGCCCGACACGGACGCGCTTCATCGACACGAGCCGGACGCGCGTCTCGCGGCCCGACTCGATGGAGACGCCGTCGGCGACACCGGAGCCGTCGATGATGCCGCCCGTGAGCGAATAGACGCTGCCGGGGGTGCGGATGTTGTTGGCGGGGTGGATGCCGCCAAGGCGGACCATCGCGTTCGTGTGCGCCCAATCCGGCGCGGCCTTGAGGACGGCGTAGTTCGAGAGCTGGAGATCGACGCTGAGGCGCGGGTCGGCGGGGGTGCAGATCGGATTCTCCAGCAGGTAGGTGCCGTCGGGGAACCAGAGCGTCCGGTTCGGGTTGGCGTCGATCAGCGCCTGGATCGCGGCCGAGGCGTCGGCCGAGCCGTCGGAGGGGGCGAAGGCCGCGACGTTGATGAAACCCGCCGTTTGCACGGCGGGCGCACACGGGGCGCCGCCGCAGGGAGCCACGGCTCTTGCCGCCGGAGCATCCTCCCCTCCAAGGCAGGGCACCGCGGCGGCCGAAAGGGTGGCGCACAGGGCGGCGGTGCAGAAGGCGAGAAAGAAACGGAAGCGGAAATTTCCTATCTTCATTGTCCACAAATCGCCATGGGCACAAATTTCAAATGGCATAAATCTCAAACGTGGGGGAGAAGAAACGGGCTTCCCGGGCGACAGCCACGGGAAGCCCGGATTGCCCGAAGCCCCTACCTCACGACCAAGACGAACGCCTCGGGAATGCGGGAGACTTCGCAAGAGACCGGTTCGCCTTCGACTTCGCGGCCGTACACGTCGTAGATCGCCGTGCAGGCGTAGACGTCCGGAGTGCCGTAGTGGCCCCTGCACCACGCGGCGGCACAGGTTTCCCCCGTCGCGCCTTCGATGGTTTCGCCGTTCTTCGTCCACTTGTAGCGGATCGCTCCGGAAGCGGCGGCCGTGAGCGTGGTGGTGCCTTCGACCGGCACGGTGGCCTTGGCGGGCAGCGCCTTCAGCCACCGCTCCGCTCCATCGACGCCCTTGCCGCCGTAGCCGAACGCCGTCGATGTCCCGGCATTGTTCGCGAGGACGGCCCCGTCCACGGTGTCGTAGAAGCTCACCGTGTCGCCGTTCTTGTACGGAAGGTACTCGTGGACGAGCGAATCGCCCTCGTAGATCTTGAAGGAGTAGATCTTGGCCGAGGCGTAGTAGCCTGGCGTCCCAGTGTGAGTGCCGAAAAGGATCACGGGGTTCGTGCCTTCGGCCGTGACGGCGCCCTTGGGGCCTCCGGTCCAGACGGCGGTACCGTCCGTGGAAATCGACGAGCCGCCGTTCGCCTTCGAATAGTCGAGGACTGCGACGTGGCGCTGGGTGTCGCGCGTCACGGCCGTATCAAGCTGGCCCCCGGAACTTTCGACGCGGAACTTTCCCACGTCGGCACTGTTGCCATAGAGGCCGACGCGCGAAGCTGCAGGATTATACGATCCGAAAATGCGCCCGTCGTTGCCATTGTCGTCGTATTGGAAATCCACGACGAACTTCGTCGTCGGCTTCACGTAATAGCCGGTGTTGATGGCGTTCTTCGAGGCCCGGACGGCCTGGACGTAGGCGTCCTTCTCGCCGGCGATGGCGCCGCCGCCCGTCAGCTGGTCGCCGTAGGACGAGGCTAGGAACGACGTCCCGTCCACGGCGTCGAGGAAGCCGGCCACGTCCTGCTTCACGTAGGGGACGTAATCATGCACGAGCCGGTCCGGCTCCCCTTCGTCGCCGACTTCCCATATCTGGAAACGGTACATGCGGGCGAAGGACTTGAAGACCGTCGAGTTGCCGGCCTTGCCGGTCGCTTCGCAGGACGTGGAGAAGATGTCGAGCGGGAACGTCGCTTCCGTCGTGACCGGCGTTCCCGCGGCGATGGCGGACCAGTTGGTGGTCGCGCCGGAAACGAACGACGACGTGCCGCCCGACAGATCCACCGTGAGCGTGTGCCGGCGCGTGTCCGGCGCGATGCCGGTGTTGTTGTTGTTGTAGGTCGAGCCGCTTCCCGCGGCCACGTAGATCTTGCCTCCGGACTGGTAGGTATCCACGGAGCCGTTGCCCTTGAACACGCCGAAGAGCCGCTCGTCCTTTTTCGTGTACGTCCTCGCGAAATCGACGACAAGCTTCGTCTTGGGATTGATCGAATAGCCGGTGACGACGATGGAGTTTCCCGCGGCCTCGACGTAGCCGTCGTCTTCGACTTCCGGGATGTTCGCGCTCGCGACCAGATCCGTGCCGGTCGTTCCGCCATTGCGGTTCCAGTCGGAAAACACGCGGCCCGAAACGCGGTCCACAAGGCCGGTTTCGCCGCCCTTGACGGCGGGGACGAAGTCGCGCACGAGGGTGCCGCCCTGCCAGATGCGGGCGCCGTAGATGCGCGCCTTGCCGTTCATGCCGCCGCCGTAGGCGGTTCCCTCGGCGTTTCCGGAGTTGCCGAAGAGGAAAATCGGCCACGGCGCCGGGGTCGCGTGGTCGTAGTCGTAATGGTAGACGTTGTAGTAGCGCGACGACACGCCGACGAGCGACAGGCGCTGGCCGGGCGCGTCGATCACGGCGCGGTGGCGGAGCGTGTCCTGCGCCGGGCCGGCGAGAAACGCCCAATTGCCTCCGGTGTCGTCGTCCGCCCCGCCCCAGGCATATTTGAACTGGCCGCCGTTGAGATACGGGAAACAGAGCCGGTTGAATCCGGTGTAGTTCCAGCCGCCGGCGACGGAGCCGCTTTGCGCCGTCTCGGTGAGGGCGAAGTCGATCTCCATGCGCGTCGTGTTGTCCATGTAGATGCCGGTGTTGACCGCCTGGGTTCCGGTCGATTCCACGTAGGGGTCGTCGCCCGGCAGTTCAAGGACGTCGCCGCCGTAGCCGAGGTCGGAGTCCGCCGTCCCACTCGCGAGGAACAGGCCGCCCACGCGGTCGTAGAGGCCGTGGAGCCCGTCGCGCGCGGCGGGAACGTAGTCGCGCACGAGCGCGTCCTCCTCGAAAATTTTGAACGAGTAGATTTTCGCCGAGGCGAAATAGCCGACGGTTCCGTGGGTTCCGTTCGCCGTCGCAGTGCCGAAAATGACGAGCGGGTGCGTGGCCATGACCGCCGTGGCGGCGGTCGGCCCGCCAGTCCACTGCACCGTGCCGTCGGCGCGCGCGATGGAGGATCCGCTTCCGGCTTTGGAAAAGTCGAACGTCGCGACATGTCGGTCGGTGTCGCTGACCATCATTCCGACCTGCGAACCCGAATTTTCGAGAACGAACGGGGACGAAATGCCGTCCACGGTGCCGGCGTTGCGGTAGAGGCCGACGGACGTGCCGAGGCGGCACACGCCGAAAAGACGGCCGTCGTTCGAAATGTCGTCGTATTGGAAATCGACGACGATCTTCGTCTTCGGGTTCGGGTAATAGTCCGTGACGAGCGCATGCCCGGCGGATCCGGATGTCCGGACGGCCTGGACGTATGCGTCGGAAGCGAAGGCGGGGCTGGCTCCGAAAACGGCGAGGCACAGCGCCGCGGCGGCGAAACGCGCGCCCGGGCGGACGGAGAATCGAAAGAAACAGAGTATGTTCATCGTTGTAGTCCTTTGTCAGCATCGCCGCCGCCACGAGGGGAACCCGTTTCCGCCGTGGCAATTGGAGGGGAAGACGTTTCCCCGGCGGCGCAATCCATTCTAGCGGATTCAGCCGACGAAACATCTACTTTTTATGAATATTTTTTTCTAGCCGGCCCCGGCCGTCCGGGCGATGGTCGGCGGAGGGGCAGGAAAGACGAGACACTAGCGCAGTCCGAGGCGCGAGTTCTGCCGCCTCCACGTGCGCATGGACATCCTGAAGCGCCGACGGAAGAGCTTGTCGAGCGTCTGGTATCGGGTGAAACCGCAAAAATCGCCGACCATGGTCACGGGCGTGGCGGTGCTGGCAAGCAACTCGCAGACGCGTTCGAGCCGGACGTGGAGGATTTCGTCGAGGACGCTGTGGCCCATGGCCTCGCGGAAGCGGATTTCGAAGAGGCTGCGGGAGCCGGGAAAGCGCGCGGCGAGAGCCGCTGCAGTGAGGCCGTCGCACGCCTCGCGCCGGATCATCGCGACGGCTTCGGCGATGCGCGGCTCGTGACGCCCGCGCCCGCTCGTCGATTTGCGCCGCACGACCATGAGCGGGCCGACGGTGACGGGAGTCGCGGTAGATGGGGAAGGACAGACGCGACGGGAAGGACTGGCGGTCCCGCCGGTCCCGCAAGTCCCGCCCGTCCCGCAAGTCCTATCGGTCCCGCCGGTCCCCTGCCCCATCCTCTCACCCAGCGCCCTAGCCGCGACGTAGCCCATGCGCTCGAAATCGAGGCGGACGCTCGTGAACGGCGCTTCCGGGGCGTTGCTGCGCGCCTCGATGTTGTCCACACCGACGAGCGCGATTTCGCGCGGGACGTATAGGCGCATGGCGCGGCAGGCGGCCGTGACTTCCGAGCCGGTCGTGTCGTTCGCGGCGAAAACGCCGCATGGCCGCGGCAAGGCCGACAGCCAAGCGGCCAGACGCGCGGCGCGCTCGAATTCCGCCTCTTTCCGGCGGGCATGGAAGACGCGGCACGGCAGGCCCTTTTTCGACGCGAGGACGAGAAAGGAATCCGACCGGATGCGCGACCACGGCGGAAGCCCCTTCGCCTCGACGGCGGCGACGGCGACCGGACGCCCCGCCGTGAGTTCGCGGAAAGCGGCGAGCGCCACTGCGGCGTCATCGACCGAAACGGTCCGGCCCGCCGCCGCACCTCGGATGCCGGCGGGAACGTCGAGATAGACCACTGGAAGGGCGCCGAACAGGCGCTGCGGCGGAACTTCGTAGCCGCCGGAGCAATCGACGATGCACCCGGCCGGATGCAGACGCGAAACCGCCGATCGCACGAACGCGGCGGAAATCCCGCCATCCGGGATCAGCGGCACGAGATTCCAGCCGAGGGCATCGGCGTGGCGGCAGGCCCCGGCCAGTTTTTCGTTTCCGACCTCGGTCTGCCCGGCGGTGAAAAGGAACAAGACCGTCGCTTTCACGCCGCCCCCGGCAATTTGCGATGCAACCATTCGACGAGGGCGAGAATCTTCACGCCTCCTCCACGAGCTTGTCGTCGACGCCACGCCTGCCTGGGCCGTGGAGAATGTCGGTCTTGCCCATGTGTTTGGCATCCTTGTCCTTGATCAGGGTTGGGAAGTCGTGGACTCCAGTGGTCAGTTCCTGGATTTTGCGTTTTGCCATGTCGCGCCCCGTGTCGTTTGCGCCTTCAATTCTAGCAAA
>DJYI01000045.1:0-3798 GCA_002448475.1 Verrucomicrobia bacterium UBA6982 | reverse complement strand
CTTCAATTCTAGCAAAACGCAGGGAGAAATCCAAGGGCAAGCGCAGTCGTCGTTTCATCGCCGGCGACGGGGCCGGCCGGACCGCGGCCAGTCTAACGGGGCGGGGTGCGCTGCGAATTCGTCCATTTTCGGACGGTTTCGCCGACGCGCTTCTTGAAGACGCGGCGGAAGTCGGCGACCGAAGCGTAGCCGCAGGCCTCCGCCACGGCGTCGGCCTAAAAATCGACGCTGCGCGGGCCGAGGATGCGACCGCCGTCCACCGGAACGTCCACGCCCGTCAGGTATCCCGCCGTGTCGGACG
This sequence comes from Verrucomicrobia bacterium UBA6982, assembly GCA_002448475.1. GTDB lineage: Bacteria > Verrucomicrobiota > Kiritimatiellia > RFP12 > UBA3636 > UBA3636. The sequence continues at coordinate 3,497 of DJYI01000045.1, read as the reverse complement.
CGAGAAACACGATGGCGCGGGCGACTTCCTCCGGTGCGCCCGTCCGTCCGAGCCACGTCCCGTCGTGCGGGACGACCTTCTGCAGGATCATTCCCGGCGAGACGCTGTTGACCGTGATTCCGCGCTTGGCGTTCTCCATCGCGAGCGTTTGCGTGAACCGGATGACCGCCGCCTTGCACGCCGCATAGTCGGAGAAACCCGGCAGCCCGACCTCGCCGGCGATGGAGCCGAGGTTCACGATCCGCCCGTACCCGCGCTCCGCCATGTGGGGGAGGACGGCGCGCATGCAGTGCATGACGCCGAAGAGGTTGATCTCCACGATGCGCCGGATTTCGGCCTCGTCCATTTCCTCGAAGCGCTGGCGCCCCTTGCCTCCGCGGTGGACCCACACGCCGGCGTTGTTCACGAGGATGTCGATCTTGCCGAAATCCCCGATGATCTTCCCGAAAACGGCTTCGGTCGCCTTCCGGTCGGAGACGTCCTGGGCGTAGGCACGGATGTCGAATCCCCGCTCGCGGAGCGGGGCGATCCGGTCTTCGAGGACTCCGGCGTCCAGATCGGCCGCCGCCACGCGGACGCCGGCCTCGCAGAGCATCCGGCACGTGGCCAGGCCGATGTTGCCCGCAGCGCCGGTCACAACCGCCACGCGATGGTCGAAAGAAGTCGTTGTCTCGTTCATGGTCGAAAGTCGAAAGTCAAATGTCGAAATCGGCGCGGATTCTACCATATGGCCCCCCCCGCGTTCAACTTTTTTCCAGCGCAATTCCAGCACTAGCGCGGGGCGTGGGAAAATGATGTTCCCCGTCAGCGGCGATTGAAAAGGCGCGTCTGGGTCCAGCCCGAAGTGCCGCCGCGCCCTGCGGTAAGCGACCGAACGCCCGGGAAAGCAATGGCGCTGGCTTCTCCGGAGCCAGCGTGTCGCCCGAGATCCACCGCGGGACGGGCCGCGCCGCGTCCGGCGGCGCTTTCGAAGACGGTGCTGTCGAATCGGTTTTCATGGTTGATGTTTTGTTCAAATGCCGAGAAGTCTCCTGAACGGAGCCACGGAATCGAAAAATCCGTCGGCCTTCACGATCGGTGCGAGATGGCCCTCGTAGACAAGCGCGATTCGGATGGACACGCCGTCCCTTTTGGGCAGAAAGCGGATTTTGCGCGCGACCTCGTCCTCGATCTCGCGGCCGATTTCCCGACGCCGTTTGATTTCCACGACGCACGCGGTCCGTCTGGCCTGGAGCAGCAAATCAATCTGGACGCCTTCGCCGCCCTTGCCTTTCCCGGCGTTTTTCCTGAACGGGGCCGCGGACAGGATCTGGACCGATCCGAGGCCGAGAAGGCCCAAAATCGGAGGCGACCATTCCGGACTCGATCAGCTGCGCCAGGACGTCGGAAAAGCGCCCCCCCTTGGCCGTCCCCAGCGCGGCCGCGATTTCCGACACGCTTTTCGGCCCGTCCACCAGCGATCGCAGCACCCGGGAGGCAAGCATCGGGGCCTTGGTGATGACGTCGTCGACATTGTCCGCGCCGTGGGCTGTTCGCGGCGCTATCTGGAGCTGCGCTTCCGCTCGCGCCTTGGCCGCTCGATCCGCGACGAACTGCTGCGCGAGCGCATCGAGTGGGTCAAGTCGCTGCTTTCCTCCACGAACCTGTCCGTCGGCGAAATCACCGAGCGCGCCGGCTTCGCGCGCGAAAGCCATCTGGGGCGCCTGTTCCGGCAGGCCACCGGCCGCTCCATGCTCTCGTGGCGCCGCGAAAACCGCGACGCCGTCGAATTCTGAATCACCGACTCCGGTCAGTCTTCCAGCAGGATGTCGCGGAGGCGCGCGATCTCCTCGGACGTGATGCCGCAGTCAAGGAGATAGAGCTGGCAACGGCGCTGCCAGGTGTCGCCCGGCTTGCCGTATTTGCCGATGCCGTCCGTGAGGTGGGATTCGCGGCACCAGAAGTCCGGCTCCTTCTCATGATGGTCGTCGGGGATGTTGGGATAGAACGTCGATTCCCAGTCGGTCTCGATGTCGTGCTGCGGGACGCCGAGCACCCCGAGCAGCACGTATGCGAGCGATCCGGTGCGGTCCGCGCCGCCGATGCAGTGGAAGTAGATCGGGTAGTTCGACGGATCGCAGAAGACGCGGATGTTCTCCGCCATGGTCTTCTTGCCGCCATCTGAGAAGATCCAGCGATAGCATAACGACGAGCGCTCGATGAAGCGGACGCCGGAACCGAGCGGCGATTCGGTCATGTCAACGGTCTCGCCCTTGCCGCGCAGGTCGAGGTCGGTGCGGATGCCGAGCGTCCGGGTAAAATACTTGACGTCCTCCACGGTGAGGCGGTTGCGGCCCTGCGTTTCGCCGGTGACGGAGTTGTAGTTGAGCCCCTGTCCGCGGAAGGCCAGGCCCTGCCGGACGCGGCGGCCGTCGGCGGTGCGCCAGCCGCCGAAGTCGCGGATGTTGTGGACATTGCCCTCGATCTCGATCCAGCGCGGGGCGCGGTCCTCGGTGGCGAACGCGGCGACGGCCGAGCGCACGACCGGGCCTTTCTTCTGCCCTTCCTCGGGCTTTCCGAGTCCGGTGACGCGCCAGTAATACTGCCGCGCGACTTCGAGATTGGCGCGGGGCACCGTGTAGGCGACACGCTCGCCGCCCACGCCGTCGATGTCCTGGTCCGTCTCGCGTCCCGTCGCCGGATCGACGTTCTTCACGCCCACGTACCAGACGCGCGCGTCGGAGAGATCGGGGCTTTTTCCGATTTCAAGCTTCCACGGCCCGGTCTCGCCCTCGGTGGCGCACCACGTGAGGACGAAGGGCCTGGACTTGCGCCAGAACGAATCGTGGCGGATCACCTTGCCGCCGTGCTCGCGGTCCTCGCGGAAGAGCGCGATGCGCTCCGCGAGCGTGGGCAGGTCCATGACCTTCTTCTGCGCGTCGGGCACGAGCGCGACGGTCGCGCCGCCGGCGGGCGAAATGGGCACGAGCGCGGCGCGGGCGGGAGCTGCGACAAGCGCGAGAAACGCGAAAAACGCGATGGGAGAAGCGGAGGCGCGGAGTTTCATGGCGGGAATCATGGCATGGAAAGCGGGGGAAAACAATATGGGATAGACGAAGATCGTCTTCATCCCGGGGTGTGCGTCACCCGAACAAGCGTGGATCGCGCAGTTTTGCGAGGAGAGACTCCTCCATGGACGGCGTCGCCATGCGGGCAAGCATCGGCCAGTAGGAGGCGAGAGTCGGGACTTTGATCTTGCTGCGGTCGCTTTCGAGAATGTCATAGTAGAAGCCGTCCGTTTCGTCCCAGTAGAGGGCGTTCGCCCTGTCGCGAATGGCGACCCATTTGGCGCGCCACTCCAGCGCTTCGGAATCGCGTCCGAGAATGGTGGCGATGCGGGAAAGGCAGAGGGCGGAAAGGCCCTGCTGCGCGAGGGCGTCGATCCACAGCAGGCCGGGGTTGTCCGGGCAGCGCCCGGGGTCGTCGGAGGGGTAGTCCGCCGTCCGGCCGCGCGGGGT
>DJYI01000166.1 GCA_002448475.1 Verrucomicrobia bacterium UBA6982 | reverse complement strand
AAGAGGACGTATTCGCGGACCATGGCGCTGCTGTGATGCGCCAAGAAAATCCGCATCGGCGAACATGGGGAATGGCTGCCCGTTCGGATGAATCCGTCAACGGGGAAAATGCTCGCGGCGCTCGGTCTGGACATCGCGGCGTTCGCGACACCCAAACGCAGACCGGGCCGACCGCCAAAAATCGGAACGCCCGCTTGAAAACCACCATGGCACATGGTATTCTTCGTGCCAACGCCTCGCCTGTTGGCGGGGGATCACCCCAGCCAATTGGGAAAGTTCTATTTCAATTAACCATGCCCGCGAGAAAGAATTACATGTCAATGAAAGTTGAATCGAAGTCACTGTCGCCGGAAACTGTGCCGGATCGGCAATTCGACCTGTTCAAGCGTTTTGTTCCCTTCATTTTTGGTTCATTGTGGTGGGGCAGAGACGACCTGATTCACGAAGTTCAACCGGAATTTGTCGAACGCGAAGATCGTGTCGGGCATCCCCTCGTGTCAATCAAACGGGATGAGATGCAGGATCGGATGGATATAGTCCCGATGCTCGTTGGCACTTCCGGCACTCATCTGAGGAACAGGATCAAGGCGCAATGCGTCCGGGTTGTCGGTCTGGACGCCAACGATCCGGAACATGTCTGCTTCTTCGGTTCCATTGTAGAGCCCGGATTGTACGAGTTCGACGATTTGCTTGACGGAGTGTCCCGCAAGGAACATGCGTTCCGATGTCCCGAAAAGCAGGACCGCCGGGCGGCCGTTGTGGCGTCGGAACCCGTTCCATGGCACGAATTCCGCGTCATGCAGCCCAATCACTACAAGTCCTGCGTGTCCAAAAATGAACGCACCGCCCTGGACGCCTTTTGCCAAAAGCATGGTTTTTGAGGACCCAGCGAAATGAATGAAGCGAAGCAAGAGAAACGCGATCTTACGGACTTCTTCCTGGAATGGCGCGACACATGCGCCATCGACAAATGCACCCGAACGGCGGACGTCCGCTACGTCCATGACATGTTCGACAGCCGGGCCCAAAGAATGACCGCCGGTTGTCGGGCTTCTGGATTGGGGGGCGGGGTCATTTCCGTGTCCGAGTTTTCGGGATTCTCCGGTCATTGGTTCAATCGGGTCGAAAGCGAGTTTTACCGTCCTGGGGAGAAAACTCCGGAGGAAGGAGGGAAGAAATACGGTCAAGCTCTCAAAGACTATCTTTTCGGGAACGGAGAAACGAAAGTATCTCCTGGTCGGTTGAACGGCTATTTTCTCGGGATGCTCCGGACGGTGGTGAACGACAGTTTCGACAAAAGTGTCGTTTCCAATCCCGTCCAAAACGATGACGGCACGCAAGGAAACCCGCTCGAAAATACTTCCGTTCAAAACCCTTCTCCAGCCGACGATCCGGCGCTGTCGTTGGCGGCGAAGGAGTGTCTTGAAGATTTCCGGGCGCGCCTATTGTCGTTTTGGAACGAATCCGCCGTCGACATGCGTCTTGCCGCGTTGTGCGCCGCCACGAGAACGCCGTTTTCGAATCCGGTCGTTGTTGAAGCAAGCGGGTTGAAGTCCTCGGCTTTTTCGAATAGAAACGATGCGGTGGTGCGGAAACTTCGACTGATTGCCGACGGGTTGTCCGACGATTACGATCCGGAAATCGTGCAATTCGTATTCCGTGGTTATCTCAAGGATGCTCTTCTGGCTTTGGGCCGGACGGATCCGGCCTGCAACCCGTTTTTCGACGTTTTTTGACTTGAAGTTTCCACCCCGGTGGAAATCGGAAGCCCAGCCGTCTTATCCAGAACAGAAGGAGACATTTTTTCCATGAAACCAGACCTCTTTTCCCGCTTCCTTTCAGACACCGATGCCGACGCCGAATGGCTTGACGCCTGGCTCGCCGAACGCGACGCCGATCTGTCGCTGCGTTCGCTTTCGGACGATCCGCTGCCGTTCACGGTCGATGCCGAACGCCTTGCCGCAGCAACCGCTCCCTTCGACGGGACCGTGGAGCCCGGCCAGATCCGGATTCTTTCCCCGGAGTTCGTCTCCGGCGACGGCGCCATCCCCTACGTGGCCGTTCTCGACCGCTGGATGGAGGACATGTGGCTGGTTGCCCCGTTCTCGCCGTATTCCACGCCGGCCACGCCGGGCGAGATGGCTTCCGGCGTCCGGTTCGCCGGCCGCCGCGTCCTGCAGTGCTGGAACGCCCGGACCGCGCACGAATCGCTCGTGGCGCAAAGTCGTGTGGTCGGCATTCTCGGAGAATCCGTCCGGAAGGACGCGCTCGCCCTGTTCCGGCACGTCGCATCGGGAATCGCCCTGCCCGACTCTTTCAAGGTTCTTGTCGGTCCTCCCGTCCTTTCCAAGGCCGACCCCCGCCGCAAGTATCTGGCCGAATCGGCCGCCCGTTACGCTCCCCTGACCGCCGCCGCGCGCGCACTGGAGGCGGAACTCGCCCTTGCCGAGCGCCTTGCCGCCTTCAAGGAATCGATAGCCAGCCGCTTCCGAGCCGCGCGGGAGCGGGTCAAGGTGTTCGTCGATTCCATCCGAATCCCCGTCTACGGGACACCGGCATACGCGCTTTCGGCAGCCGATAAGCCTCGCCAGACGATCGAGACGTTCCGTATTCCTTCCCATGGTGTGGAGCTGGACGTGAAGCACACGCCGTCCGAGGGGAAGGTTCGTCTCGTTGTCTACAAAAACGGCGAGGTGGATGTCGCATCCCTTGAGGGCGTTGTCGTGGCGGACAAAGAAATGGCTCCCATCGGGGAAATCAGCAACGGTGTCCTTGTTGCCGAGGAGGCTGCACTCAAGAGCGGATTCCTACTGGTCGATCCGGCCACGATGGAGCCGATAACCCTTGAGCCGGCGGCGAGTGAGGAGCGGTAGGATGCCCGCTCCCGCGTTCACGGCCCGTACCTTCTCCGCAACAGTCCAGTCCCGTCCGTGGAATGCGATCTTCTTTCCGGATCGCGTCCTCTTCGATGCTGCGACGAACGTCTCCGGCGCGTTTTCCTCCGTGGATCGGGCCGCCGCCCTCGCCGAGCTGGCAATCCGGTACTTTCTCTCGCGCGACAACAAGTTTCGCCTCGTTCTGGAGAACGAAATCGGGGCAGAGCGCCTCCGCGACTTCCTTGATCGCTGTGCCCTTTGCACCCAGGGCAGAACCCGAACCGAAGACCTTCGCCGATCCTTCGCCGATTCATCGGACGGAATGGTTGCGGAATGGCTTTGCTTCCGTTTCCACCGGCTGTTGTCCGCAGACGGCGTCATTCCAGTTTTCGGGGGGTCGGAACGGGAGGGGTTCCTCCTTCCGTTCTCCTTCGTCGGCTCCGTTCCCCTCGGCTCGGCACCGTCGGTCATTGATGCCGACGACATCCCCATCGACGCCTGGTCCGCGGCAATGCGCCACCTTCCGGCGCCCGTGGGCGCGAACGTCCGCGTCGACGCTCATCTCAGCGCCGCCGCCGGGTGGGAGCCGCCAGTCGGGAGCAGTCTGCTTCTCCCCGTCCTCGCCGCCTGGTGGCGTAGGGAGAGAAAACTCCCCTCCTACGATCCGCTACGGCTCCTGTTCACGGGCTCGTTCCGCGGCAATGTCGCCGAGTGCGTCGAAACCGACGCCAAGGCGGACAAGGTCGCGGCATGCGTCAAGGACGGCATTTTGTTCCATCCCATTCCTTCCAACGATCCGATCGGCGAGCTCCAGATTCACGAAGGCGCGTTCGTCGACGAAGTTTTCCGTGCCGTGCGTCTCCAGGCCGAATCTATCGTGGACGTACCTCCGGAACTGGCGATGAATCGGCTACGGGACTATGAAAGCGAGGTTCGTCAGGACCGCTTCGACGATTGGCAGGCAATTCTCCGCCGACTGGAGCATCTCCGGGCGAATCTCGATCCGGATCTTGACGCTGACGCCTGGTTGACCGCCCTTTTGCTGACCTCCGCCGCCAACTGCCATGCGGGACGGACGTCCGCCGCGTCCGAATGGAACGCCAAGGCGGTTGCATTCGCCGGAACAAGCCCCGTTTTCGAGGATCGCCTGCTTCGTGCGCTCGTCGAGCAGCTGGTCATCCTCCAGGACTCCGAGGACCTTGAAGGAATCCTCGCCTTGGCCCCCGACCTTGACGCCAGGATCGAACGGTTCGTCGGTGGTCCCGTTTCCTCCGATCACGTTCCTCAGGCCGCATCCGATTCCGCGCTGGATCTTGCCATGCGCTTCCATGGGACCATGGGGCAATTTCACGCCTATGCCGCCGTTTCCGGGGCTCTTCCCGATCTCTGTACCGCCGAATCCGCCTCCCGCCATTTGCAGACGGCCTTTGCTTGCGCCAAGGCACTCCATGCGAGGGCAAAAACGACCGACCAGAAACTTGGCCGCGCTAAGGACGTGGCACAGGACGCGAACTATCTCGTCTTGTACGCGGCCCTTTTCGACCGGGCTGGACTTGATGCCGCTCTGGAGCGTTCCCTACGGCTGGCCGAACGGTGCGGCACCGCCAAGGGCAAGAATGCCCCGTTCGCGCTCCGCTTCCACGCGCTCGGCCTTTATCGGACCGTTCTTCGTGGCAATTCCGTCGGGGAAGCGGACCTAGTCCGCCATCGTCCGTTCCTCGACCATCCCGCGGACGCGGGAACATGGTGGGTTCCGGCTACGACCGCCAAGTATCTCGGTGCCGTCCTCGCCGCCTCCGCCGTCCCGGGAAGCCGGACGGCGGACGGCGTCCTCAGCCTCTTCCGCTTCGCCTGCGAAGCGCTTCCCGTCGGAGTTCCCGACGTCCTCCGCAAGATTGCCATGACCGTCCGTGCGGAGGCGTTCCGCAGTCTGCGTCACCTTTTTCCGGATGAAGCCGCCGGGTGTCTCGCCGAGGCGAAAACGCTACTCGAAGGCGTCCCCGACCGCGACAATCGCTGGAAGATATGGCTCGAATCCCCTGACTCCGCCCCCTTTCCCGGCCTTTCCTACTGGTACTGACCCCGGTGGAAAATCCTCCGTTCTAGTCCTTATCTCAGTTGAACGCCCACCCATCCCATACAACCAGCAAAGCAGATGAATACTCTCCTCTTGAATCTCGCCTCGTTCTTCTCGTCCTTGTTCCGTCGCAGCGGCGCTCCAGCTTCTCCTGCAGCCGCCCCGTCCCCGACTGAAACGCCGTCGGTCGGCGAGTCAACCTCCGTCCCTGTCTCGGACGGACTCCTCGAAGAGGAATGCCGGCTCGCGCTGCTTCGTAGTCCTACGGGCGAACTCTCCGCAGGATTGGCGAAGCGGGTCGCGGCGGAAGTGCCAGACGCCGATGCCTTCCTAGCACCACTCCGGGCATGGGCCGATCGCGGTCGTGTGTTCCGCATGGAGGCCGACGCGATGGTCGCCCGTGGCGAAGACAAGACGGGATTCGGATTCGATTCCCTCAAGCGCGACGTGCGAGCCCACGTCGACGGCGTCCTATCGGACGATCGCCGTCTTTCCGCCGCCTGGTTCATGCTCAAGCCTTTCTTCTTCGAGTCGGTTCCGCCCGCAGAGGCACCTATCTCGGTGGCCCCGTCCGAAGAGGCAAAGCCAACAACCGCGGCGCCCGAACCTCCGGCCGCGAAGATTCCGACGAAGAAGTTCCTCCTCGCCGAAATCCTCAAATTCGCCTCGTGGGACGGCCCCGACGGCGCGAAGGCCCTCGCAGAGGCGTTCCGCATGCTCGAAAAGCATTATCCCGAAGCCGTCGAGGACGGAAAACGGAACCGCGAGAAGGGCCGCCAGTGGAAGGTGTTTAAGGAACGAGCCCGGAAGGCGGGCGGTTCCGGGAAGCCGTTGAACGAAGTTCTTTCGGACATGAAGGCCGCCGGCTTTGCCGACGGATACCACCGGAAACTGGCTGAAAAGGCCTTCGCGAGCGGCGAGAACGCGCGGAAGAAGTATTTCCAGGTCCGCCAGCTCGAAAAGAAGGCGAAGAAGGCGATGGCAAAAGCCGGCGTCGCGACTGTCTCCGCTCCCTCCGGGAAATCCGCTCCGGCAACCGCCGCGCCGCAGACCGGGGCGGCGGACAAGAACGCTTTTGACACCCTGTTCGCGAAAATCGGGAATGGGCACGCGAACGCTCTGCCGTCGCTCGCGCCGGCCTCCTCCTGGACCGTCCTCGTCGACGAAACCGGTTCGAACTTCTCGTCCGGCGCCGCCGGCAAGACCCGCGGGCGCATGGTCGCCGTGTTCGTTCCGGGCGTTGTCTCTCTTCCAGACCTGCCCAAGGCCTGGCACGCGGTCGAAACGGGAGATCTGGAAGGGCAGGACGGCGTCCTAGCTCTCGTCGGCCGCCTCCAGTCCGCCAAATGCGGCATCCTCGGCATCCCGGTGACGGTCCTGCCGGAAACGACGGAGGCGGATCAGTGGTTCTCCTGCGTCGAAGACCTTCTTTCCCTCGGCTTCCGCCTCATGCCGGTCGACGGCCCGGCGAAGATTTCCCTGTTCGTCGAGCAGCGCGGGTTCGCGTCCGGCCCGACTGGCACCGCGATGCTCTCGAAGACGGTCGAGGACGTCCTCCACCGCCTGGCCCGCGTCTTCCCCGAACGAGCGAAGAGGCTGACGGTCGAAAGCCGCATCGTCTCGAAGGACGAACACCCGTGGAACGGCTACGTCGACGCCGCCGCCTGGACATGGGGCTCGACTGCCGCGTCGTTCCTCCTCCCGCAGACCGGCTGGGTCGGTCCATGCTTCCTCGACGGGGACGCCGCGGCCGTCCTCCGGCGTTGCCTGGACGCGCTCCGCACGGAAGGGTTGCCCGACGCGGAGGACTGGACGCGGCTCCTCGACCTCGCCGATCCCGGCGACGACGCCTCCCTCGCATCCGCCTTCCTCCGCGCGCTCGGCCAGGAGGCGCAGACCAAGGCGTCCGTCTGGCGCACCTTCCTCGACGAAGCCGTCCGCCACCTCGACTCCAAGGCGATCGACATGGCCCTGCTCGGCCGCCAGCTCCGCTGGCTCAAGCGCTGGGAGCCCGTGGACGCGGAGCTGCCGCCCCGAACGCGCCTGATGTGGCTCGTATCCGAGCTTGCCGCCGCGAATCACGCGGGGCGCACGGACCTGCACGAGTCGGACGCCTTCCGCAAGGAGTTCGACGCGCTTTGCGAACGGCTCCGCCGCGAGGACTGCCCCCTCGTGGCCCATGCGAAGCTGCACCTCGCCGTCTCCTGCACCAACGCCTTCGCGTTCGAGAAGGCGCGCGACCTTCTCCTGCCGATGCGCGACTGGCCCGTCGAGGGCCCGGGCCTTCGGATGCGGGGCAGGCTCCTTTCCTCGCTCGGCCAGCACGAGGCCTTCCTCGGCAACCCCGCCGGCGCCCTGCCGCTCTTCGACGAGGCCGTCGCCCTCTTCCGCGACCTCTCGGAAAAGTCCCGTCTTGAAATCCTCCAGACGTCCGCCTACGCGGCCACGGCGTCGATGGACGCCGGGACGCCCGACGCGGACGAGCGCCTCGCCTCGTATCTCTGGGGCGGCCCCTTCTCGGAGCCTCGGCTCGTCGCCGAGGCCCGCCGTCTCGCCGCCTCCGCGGAACCGGTCGAGAAATACGCACACCACATTCTGCTCCGTCATCTCGTCGAGCTGCCGGCGAACCATCCCGCCCGTGCCGCCTACCTTGAGGAAAAGTCCCGCTGGGCGGAGCCGGCTGTCGGCCATCCGTGGGAACTCATCGAGTTCTACCGCGCGCTGCTCCTGCCCGCCGGACCCGAACGCAACGCCCGCCTCGAGTCGGCCTTCGACCTCGCCTTGGCCGAGGGCGGCCCTACGCTCCAGGTCATCGCCGCCGTGATCCAAGGCGCGGCGTTCTGCGACGGCGGAAACGTCGACCGCGAGGCCTACGCCAACCTCGTCGCCTGCTGCGCCGAGGCGCTCCCCGCCCTCGGCGAGGCCCGTCTCGCCGCCCTCCGCGGCCAGTCCGACCCCGCCACGCGCCTCGCCCCCCTCGACCTCGCCAAGGCCGTCCTGCCCTTCAACTTCCGGTAACCCAATGGCGCGATGAACCATCGCGCCCAACCGCATCACTCTCCTCGAACACACGATGATCCGGCAGGGCACGCTAGCCGAGCCCGCCCCCGCAAACCGAAAGAACAACCATGAACGACTACGCCACCCGTCGCCCCCTTGGCCTTCGCCCCGCCTTCGCTCAGAAGCCCCGCACCTACCTCAACGGCGACTTCGTCCGCGACATGAAGGAGCTCCGCATTCGCGGCTCCATCCGCAATCCCCAGACTCGTCGCGACGAGACGAAGGACGAAACGCCGCAGTTCATCGCCTATCTCACGATTGCGCTGCAGAACATCGGAGAGATTCTGGGCAAGGACGTCGACCTTTCCGGCTTCCGGAAGTCCGATGCGGTCAAACAGGCGCTCAAGGACAGCGGCAAGATCTACGAAGTCGCGAGCTTCCTCTGGCTGCACCGGGCGGACAAAACCGGCCGGGACTTCCCCGATTATGCCGAAAAGGCCGAATCCATTGTCTTGAAGATCTGGGAGCTGCGCAACATGTTCGTGCATTCCACCCATGACAAGGCCTCGAAGGTCTTGATCGTCGAGCCTTCGTTCTACCAGTTCGTGGAGGGCGAGCTCTTCAGCAAGGCCCGCCGCGAGAATGCCCTCGGTCTGGGGCGGAAGAGCGAAAAGGTGTTCAAGCTCCGCCTGTTCAACCCCAACAACGACGCCAAGACGAAGTACGAATTCACCCGCAAGGGCATGATCTTTCTCGTCTGCCTCGCGCTCTACCGCCACGACGCGGCGGAGTTTCTCCAGCAGTTCCCCGATATGCAGCTGCCGCCCCTCGAATGGCAGATGGAGCGCGGCCTTGCCCCGCAGATGTCCGAGGAGCAGCTCGTCGCCCTCCGCAAGAAGGGCGGCTCCGTCAAGGCCATTCTCGACGCCTTCACCTATTTCAGCATGCGCTCGAGCCGCACCGACATCGACGTTGCGAACAAGGAATACCTCAACTTCGCCAACATCCTCCTCTACCTTAACAAGGTGCCGTCCGCCGCCTTTCCCTACCTCTCTCTCGACTCCGAGGCGAAACGCCTCGCGGACGCCGCCTCCGGATCCAACGAATCCGAGGAGAACCGCCGCTTCAAGTATGTCCTCCAGGAGCGAAAGAAGGACCGCTTCCTCACGCTCGCACTGGCCTACCTCGAGGACTTCCACAAGCTCGACTGCATCCGGTTCAAGCGCCTCGACGTCTCCGTCCACGAGGGCCGCTCGAAGTTCTGGTTCGGGCCGATCCCCGAAGGCAGCAAGAACGAGCGCGGCGAGGAAATCCAGGACGCCAACGGCATGGACCGGCACTATGTCGTCGGCGGGGGCGTCGCCCAGTTCGAGTTCGAGCCGAAGGAACATTATGGTGCCATTCGGATCGCCGCCTTGCGCGGCGGCATCGGCGAGAACGAGATCATGCGCCTCCTGCTCGTCCTTCATGACGGTGCCATCAGGCGCAACGATCCGAACCGGGCTCTCGAAACCTATCTCTCCGCCTACCATCGCATCCTGGAGCGCATGCTCAATGCGCAAAGCACGGACGAGCTGACGCTGGACGATGCGCAGTTCCGCGCGGACTTCAACGCCGTCCGCGGCCGGGAGCCGTCCGCGGAGCTGCCGCGGGAGACCTTCGTCGAGGACATGAGACCCTTCTTCTCTCCCTCCCTCACCCGGTTCTTCGTCGGCGACGAGCGCAAGCCCGCGACCGACCAGCTCCAGGCCAGGCTGCGCAGGCGCCTCTCCGCGCTGTCCGGGCGATCCAGGGACTTCCTTCTGAAGCTTGACCGCCTGACCGAGTGGAAGGCCCTCGACGAAGCGGAGAAGGAGCGTCGTGGGAAGCCGACGTTCAAGATCGGCGAGCTCCGCTTCCCGCCGCGCACCTGCCGGTTCACCGACGCCCAGCTCATCCGAAGGGTTCTGCTCTACCTCAACGCCAACCTCTCGCAGGCCGACAAATTCCGCCAGCTGCCGCGTGGAAAGCGCCACCGCGGAATGAAGGACTTCGACTTTCAGCTCCTCCATGCGGACATCGGGCGATTCGGAACGAATCCCGCGGGACTCTGGAAGACCCTCGAGCGGCGCGAGTCGCTCAACGCCGAGGGCGGTGCGCTGGAGCTTCTCAAGGAGCGCGAAGGAGAGCTCTTCCGCGAGGAGCAGCGCCGCTGCCGCGGCAAGCGGGACAAGAACGGCCGCCCGCTGCGGCCCGGCCATACGCTCACAATGCTCGCCTTCGCCGCCACGGAACTCTTCGCCGAAGTCTGCGACGGGATGGCGGAGGACTACTGCAAACCGCTCGCGGAAGAGGATGCCGGCGTGCTGCCCTACGTCTGCCGGGCGTTCGGCGTCCGCACGGGGCAACCCCTTGACCGGACCGCGCTCGTGAAGACCGTCCTCGGCATCGATCTGGCCTCCTGGGGCAAGGCGTACGACTACGATGCGAAGCGTCCCCGCGAGACCCCGCGGTCGCTGGAAGATGCGAGGAACCTCGTCGCATCGCAGATTCCGGTTCCCAACGACATCGCCCGGCGCTGCGTGGAGAAGGGAACGCGGTTCAATCCCGCCTTCCGCGACTTCGACCCCTGGGGCGGCGGGAAGATGAAGCTGCGCGCCTTCTACGACGTTTCGCCGCTTCTCGCGACGATGGAACGCCACGATGCGGAGCGGAAGGGGGCTCGCACCGCCGCCCGCGAGGAGCACTTCTGGTCCAACGACGATCTCTTCCCCTACGCCGCCGACGGCGTCGAGACTCGTGTCCGTCCGGAAACGGCGCCGACGCTGGAGAACGGGGAGCCCGTCCCGACGGAGCCCGGCAAGACTCCCCCCCGGCATCGCCCCTCCTTCCTGCGCGGCGACGTCAACAAGGCCATTCAGGGCATCCTGCTCGCCGAACGCCAGGACAAGGTCCTCCTCGCCTGCGCCCGCGAGTACTGGAACCGCTACATGAGCGCCGAGGTGCCCGGTTCGGAGCAAAAGGAGAAAATCGCCCAGACGTTCAACTTTTCCGACGCCGCGGACATCTGGGAGTTCTTCCGCATGAGCATGGACGACGCCTTCGGCGACGTGACGGTCCGAGTGATGCCCAACGACTTCGCCCGCCCCGCCTACGGAACGGTCCTCGCCCACCTGCCGGAACTCGTCCCGATGACCAAGCCGCTTTCCGGGACGCAGGGCGTCTACGCGTTCTACGACCTCTGGCTCTCCCTCCGCGACCTCCAGCGCAAGGAAAGCGACCTCCGTTTCGATCTCATTCCCGCCACGGCAAAGTTCGATGTTCTGGCGGAACCGGTTCCCCGCTTCCGGGGCCGGGAAAAGGACGAGAAGAAGGAGATGTACGACGCGCTGATGCACGACCACCTCTTCGAGCACTATTGCAAGGCGCTCAAGATCATCAACTCCCAGCCCCTGACACGCGAGGAGTTCGATGCGATCCTTGAACTCGGGAACCGACTTCGCCACCCGGTCAGGGACGGCGTGTCCCTCTCCACAATGGAGAAGGATGGACGGCTTTCCCGCGCCCGCGCCGCCCTCCGCCGATTCGGATGCCTCAGGACGAGGTAAGACCCGTTTGCTCTTTGACAAACGAACTGCATGCATCATGGTAGGGAGAACCCTACCGCGCCTCGCTCGCGTGGAAAACTCGCCCGCCCGCCCCTTATCGGACTCGGCACGGGGCGCCCTTTCGCGCCCCGCCCCGATCCATCATGAAACGACTCCTCGAAATCACCGAGCGCGGCACCCGTCTGCGCGTCCTCGACGGCACGCTCGCCGTCCAGCCTCCCGAACAGCCCGAATTCTCCGTCCCGCCGGAGGATCTCGGCTCGGTTCTCCTGTCCACTCCAGCCGCGTCGATCTCCGGCGCCGCGCTCGCCGCTCTCGCGGCGGCGGACGTCCCCGTCGTCGTCTGCGACGGCCGGCAGTTCCCCTGCGGGCTCTTCGTCCCCTTTGCGGGCAAGTCCGACCAGACCCGCGTCCTCGCCGGGCAGATCGCCGCCTCCGCCCCGGTTTGCAAGCGCCTCTGGCAGGCGCTCGTCCGGGCCAAGATCGAAGGGCAGTCCGCCGTTCTCGCCGCCGCCGGCAGCCCCGAGGCGCGTCGCCTCGCCGCCCTCGCCGCGCGCGTCCGCAGCGGAGACGCCGGCAATCTCGAGGCGTTCGGAGCCCGCCTCTACTGGCGCGCGCTCGGGCTTTTCCCGGCCCGCGTCCGCGGCGCGGCGGACGCCAACCGCCTTCTCGACTACGCCTACACGGTGCTGACGTCGCTCTGCGCCCGTGCCGTCTGCGCCGCCGGGCTTCATCCCGGACTCGGCCTCCGACACCGCAACGGGCGCAATCCCTTCTGCCTCGCCTGCGATCTCGTGGAACCCTTCCGCGCCGCCGCCGACCTCGCCGTGCTCAGATGGCTGTCCGAACATGAGGCGGACACGGGGCTCGCTCCGGAAAGCAAGCATTTTCTCGTCCATGAGACACTCGGAGCCTCGTTCTCCGTCGGCGGGCGCTCCGAAACGCCGGTCCATGCCGCCGAACACGCTGCGGTTGGTCTCCGTGAAGCTTTGCTGTCGGGAGATATCGCGCGATTTGATCCTCCACGCCTGATTTCGGATGAGGTCCGGGCATGTGGCTGATGGTGCAGTTCGACGTGCCAGCTGACACAAAGGTTCAGTGTCTGGCCTACCGCCGTCTGCGAAGGGAATTGCGGTTTCTCGGTTTTGAACCGTTCCAGAAATCCGTGTATCTGCGGTGGGAAGAGGCTGACTCCTCCGCCGAAACCACGCTCGAGCAGTTGGTCGATTGGCTGCCATCGGAAGGAACCGTGGCCGTGTTGAAATTGTCGGATCGGACGCTGGAGGCTGCCGTTGTCTATGAAAACGGTGTGCCTGGCAAAGCACCAGAACCTCCGGCAGAATACATCCTTTGCTAATTTTCTTGCATTTTTCCGGAAAAAAGCAACAATTCTTTCCCGTCCGAGACCTGAAAGATCCGGATTTTGGCGATCATTCCCGCCGAATCTCCTTGATACGACGGGAAAAGTTGATTGTCAGCTGTGAACCTCTGCCGAAATGGCAGAGCGAACAGCTTATTGAACCGTCGTATCCTTTACCGGATACGCTGTGAACCTCTGCCGAAATGGCAGAGCGAACAGCGCAAGGCGAGTCCTTTTATTTCGCCTTCCATGCTGTGAACCTCTGCCGAAATGGCAGAGCGAACAGCTCCTGCTCGCTCAAAAAAGAATTTTCTTTTACGCTGTGAACCTCTGCCGAAATGGCAGAGCGAACAGCTTGACTTCGCAAAGACGGGGCAGAATGTTTTGCTGTGAACCTCTGCCGAAATGGCAGAGCGAACAGCGCTAGAAGCTGGTTGATACGGTCGGTGATGGGCTGTGAACCTCTGCCGAAATGGCAGAGCGAACAGCTGGGGGCGAGTGAGGGCCCTGTTACCCTCTAAGGCTGTGAACCTCTGCCGAAATGGCAGAGCGAACAGCGACTGCTCGTCCGCCATCTCCAATGGTTGAAGCTGTGAACCTCTGCCGAAATGGCAGAGCGAACAGCTGACCATCATAATAATCATAGACAATATTAACGCTGTGAACCTCTGCCGAAATGGCAGAGCGAACAGCCGCCGTGGACTCTGGCCGCCTGGCACGCCGCGCTGTGAACCTCTGCCGAAATGGCAGAGCGAACAGCATCTCGTACCTGGCACGGCGGAGTTCGCACTGCTGTGAACCTCTGCCGAAATGGCAGAGCGAACAGCTCGCACCGCTGAGGACGCGAAGGAGGGCCAGGCTGTGAACCTCTGCCGAAATGGCAGAGCGAACAGCCTCGTCGTGATCGGAAGGTGCGGAAGGAACGCTGTGAACCTCTGCCGAAATGGCAGAGCGAACAGCCCAGTTGGATGACTCATCCCGTAATTTAAAGCGCTGTGAACCTCTGCCGAAATGGCAGAGCGAACAGCTCGATCCCATAGCGCGAGAGCGCCACGACTCCGGCTGTGAACCTCTGCCGAAATGGCAGAGCGAACAGCCCAATTGGTCCAAGCATGAATGCCATACCTGGCTGTGAACCTCTGCCGAAATGGCAGAGCGAACAGCCTTACCGTTTTCGGCAACCCCACCATTGTCGCTGTGAACCTCTGCCGAAATGGCAGAGCGAACAGCAGGGGTTCCGATCTCCCGTCCTTCCCGGTATGGCTGTGAACCTCTGCCGAAATGGCAGAGCGAACAGCATTGTACCATCATGGATCCACCTAAGGATCCGCTGTGAACCTCTGCCGAAATGGCAGAGCGAACAGCAAGCTAGAGTCACGTGATCACATATCACCCTGGCTGTGAACCTCTGCCGAAATGGCAGAGCGAACAGCAATTTGCATTGCGAGATCTCCTTTTGGGAAGGCTGTGAACCTCTGCCGAAATGGCAGAGCGAACAGCGGAGGGAGGCGGCGGGGGTATCGTTCTCCGAGCTGTGAACCTCTGCCGAAATGGCAGAGCGAACAGCCATCTTTTTTTTCAGGAAAAACCTGGGGGTTGCTGTGAACCTCTGCCGAAATGGCAGAGCGAACAGCAAGCATAACCATCCTCCCACTCAACGTCTCGCTGTGAACCTCTGCCGAAATGGCAGAGCGAACAGCGGATCGTCCTGACGCCTGTAATAGCAGTCGCCGCTGTGAACCTCTGCCGAAATGGCAGAGCGAACAGCTTAGATGGTGGTGGCCGCCGTTGGCGGCCTTGCTGTGAACCTCTGCCGAAATGGCAGAGCGAACAGCCATCCCATGCGGCGGACCTCGTGGTCCGTGGCTGTGAACCTCTGCCGAAATGGCAGAGCGAACAGCTACCTGCCCACGTTAATCCCCACAACCAATAGCTGTGAACCTCTGCCGAAATGGCAGAGCGAACAGCCACTTCAACGAGGAGCAGAAAAATTCCTTCAGCTGTGAACCTCTGCCGAAATGGCAGAGCGAACAGCAACAGGCCGTCCTTCTTGAGTTTGTCCGTGTCGCTGTGAACCTCTGCCGAAATGGCAGAGCGAACAGCCCCACAGTGATGACTCCTCTTCCTTCGGCAATCGCTGTGAACCTCTGCCGAAATGGCAGAGCGAACAGCCTTCATCCAATTCTTTACTGTGTGGATAGAAAGCTGTGAACCTCTGCCGAAATGGCAGAGCGAACAGCATGTAGTGCTGGGCCTGCGCCACGTAGTGGTGCTGTGAACCTCTGCCGAAATGGCAGAGCGAACAGCGCGTCGGGAGTCGAACGGGCTGTAGGGCTTGCTGTGAACCTCTGCCGAAATGGCAGAGCGAACAGCAAACTGCCTGTCGGCCTATGAGATTTGACGAAGCTGTGAACCTCTGCCGAAATGGCAGAGCGAACAGCAATAGATCGCAGTCCTGCGGAACCATGCAGGCTGTGAACCTCTGCCGAAATGGCAGAGCGAACAGCAAGGCAGCTTTCGCGGCTTCGTGACCGATCGCTGTGAACCTCTGCCGAAATGGCAGAGCGAACAGCCGGGAAAGACGGATGCGAGGCACCAACCGTCTGCTGTGAACCTCTGCCGAAATGGCAGAGCGAACAGCCGAGGCACCAACCGTCGTCCCCCTCGTTCGTGAGCTGTGAACCTCTGCCGAAATGGCAGAGCGAACAGCCTATGTCCGCAAGGACCATCTTTTTTGTTTTGCTGTGAACCTCTGCCGAAATGGCAGAGCGAACAGCTCTTCAGCGTTCCTTGTTTCGACGTTCCTGGCTGTGAACCTCTGCCGAAATGGCAGAGCGAACAGCCAGCTGAGACCCCTGTCGTTCATCTGCTTTGCTGTGAACCTCTGCCGAAATGGCAGAGCGAACAGCTGTCGATCAGCTCCTGGCGCTGGCGCCACTGCTGTGAACCTCTGCCGAAATGGCAGAGCGAACAGCCAGCTTTCGCAATATCCGTCGCCGCCGTTTGCTGTGAACCTCTGCCGAAATGGCAGAGCGAACAGCGATGTCTTTCATTTTCATTGGAAGGTGAGTTGGCTGTGAACCTCTGCCGAAATGGCAGAGCGAACAGCTGGCCGGGTAGGGAGGCTGCGCTCGACGAGCGCGCCATACCACCAAGACATGCGGACGAAGTGGGCAGTCTTCGAAAATCGCGAAGCGGTGGAAATTGTTTGGCGACGGGCCTTATGCAATGTGAACCATGGAAATCAGAAGACAGACAGCCAAGATAAGAGGAAAGTGTCACCGTTCGTCTTTCATTCGAGACAAATGTCACATCCGCGCAAACCCAAACGAGATAAGGAGTCCATCCATGCTTGAATTCATTTTCGGAGCCCTCTACGTCGGAACCTCGGCAACCATCGTCAAACAGTTTAGGCCTAACGCATTCCGTGGCTCGAATTGTGAAGCCTTGATCACGGATATTGCCCTCACGGCCGCAGGCGCTGTGACTGTCGCCCCGGTTGTTGTCGCGGTCAAGGCTCTCAGTTGTCTTGCCGAAACAGCTTACGGCTGCACCATCGCTTCAAGAAGGCACCCATAATTGGGTTTGTTGGCAATTTCCCCCCGAACTGGAGACCAAAATGTCCTGCTATCTGCACGAATCCGCTCAAATCACAACCAGCCACAACGACAACCAATGACGATGAAAACACACATCCAGCAACACACCAACAACATGAAAAAACTCGCATTTGCCGTTTTCGCCTCATGTCTTCTTTCCACCGCCGCGCAGGGCGGTGTGCTTTCGGTTCCGGTCAAAATTGCCGGAAAACTTTTCGGCCGCCGCGCAGGCGGCGTGACGACTCGCGTCGTCACGCATTATGGCGATGACGTGGCAAGAGCGGCTACTCACTACGGCGACGACGTGGCAAAGGCTGCAACGCACTATGGCGACGATGCCGCTAAGGCTCTTGTCAAGGGAGGCGGAGAGGTTGTGTTGCGTCGGGCGCCCAAGGTCGCGTCGGCTGTCGATGCCGCGGTGGCGGCGGCCAAGGCCGAGTCCGTCGCCGCGAAGCCGCTCTCCAAGGCGGCCGCGGTTCTCGCAGAGGTGAAGCCGAAACACGTTCTTGCGGCAGGCGCCAGTGTCGCGGCAGTTGTCGGCGCTAACAACTTCACTTCCGGGAGCCGCGAAATCGGAAAGGCCACGGCGGAGGCGATCCGCACGAATCCAGATATTGCCAGCCATCAAATCGAGGCGACGGGATCGTGGACCACGGAACTGGCGCGGGAAATCGGAAAGGGCGTTGAATACATCTGGATGGGCATCGGCGGGTTCTTCGGATTAGCGGGAATCGGCCTTTTGCTCAAGATGGCGCTTCCGCCCATCTTGAACCGAAAGCGTCGAAACGACGCCCAGAAGGAATCCGTCGCCGAGGCCGCATGAAAACCCTGAAACGGAAAACCGGAAAGGAAATACCATGAAGCCTACCGCAAACACCGCCATGAACGGCACCGCGAAGAAGGACTCTCCCGCCCCGGCATCCTTGCCCGAAGCCAAGGCAAATGCAAGGCCGTCCGCGAAAAGGGCTTCGCGATCCCAGATTGTCCTCGCCGTGTTCTTTCTCGCAATCGCCGCCGCGTCCGCCTGGACGTCGTACCGGATGAGGCACGCGGTTTCCGCTTCCCGTCCCGTTCCGTCCGAACATCCGTTTCCGGACGGCGAAACGCCAGAGGAGGCACGGCCGGACTACTCGGCCGACATCCAGCGCTACGCTGCGGTGGTGGCGGAAGCTCGCGATCGCCATGCCTCCGAAATACGGAAGTGCTCCGACACTTTTCTTCGCGGCCTGCGCGACCGCGGACCGCAGCGCTTTGAACACGTCCGCGCGGCAATCCCGTTCATCCGCGACGGGTTTTCGGGCTTCCGTCCAGTCGCGGCGGTGGTGCGTGACGGCGCTCTGGACAAAGTCCGCAGCGGGGACCGGTTGCAGGAGCGTTTCAATGCGGCGCTGGGCGAAACGTTCATCCGGCCTTGCGCAAAGGCGAGTGCCGGACTGCTTGCCGATTGCGAAACCTTGATCGCAACGCTGGACGCCGAGGCGGCCGCCTTTCGCGAAGAGGTCGCGGCTGCGGGTGCGGAACTCCCCGAATCCGTCGCGGCTGCATTTCCGGAAGAGACGCTGAAAGCGTGCATGGACGCGACTTACGAAGCCCTTGCGCAAATGCCGTTCAAGGCTGGTTGGGTGGCATGGGAAACCGCCTCGGATGTGGTGATGCTTCCCAAGGCAATTTGCAACCTGGCACTGCGCTGCTGCGGCAAGACGATCGGAAAAGCGGCAGTTTCCGCCGCCGCGCCCGCAGCCGACGGCCCATCGCCCATCATGGACATTGTCTCGGTGGGATGGTTCATTTGGACTTGCTTTGACATCCGCGAATTGACGAAAGTGCTCCCGGATCAAATCGAGGAAAACCTCTCTGCCACGGTCGATGCCGTCCAGGCGGAAACCCTCGCGGCAATCGAATCGAAAGTGGCCGATGCGACGGATGCGTACCTGCATGCCATCGACATGATCGCTTCCGCCGCGATTCAATCCACGCAAACGCTCTGACTAAGGAACGGACTCCGCGATGAAACGCGAACTCAACCTCGAACAGCTGCGCTTCCATGTTTTGGAAGCGAAAACGGAACTGGACAACCTGCTCCTTGCCATCGAACATGCCTTGGGTGAGCCTGTGTCTGATGACGGAAAATGGAACCTGCCGGACAAGCCATTTGCCGAATGGATGCTTCATGGCAGCCTCTATCATGCCTATCACCATCTGAATTTCGCTTGGAATGCCCGCTTCAAGACGGCGGAGCAGGCTGAATCGCAATTTGATCGCAACGAGAAGTTTCCCCGCCGCGAATTCGAGCGATACTGGCCAAGGTCCGTCCTGCAGAAGGATAGAAGGAAAATGACAAGTGCCGTTCCGTAAGATTTTCTCGCGAAAGCGGCAATCTTAAAATGGAGGAAACCATGTGCTTGGCTCCGCAACTGCGAAAACAACATCCACTTCCGCCGCTGCGTCCATCGGCGGCGGAAGATCACGAATGATGGGCAAGAACAGGAAAGAATGAAAACTATGGAAAACAACGAAATGCAATGGAATCAAACCGCAGGGCTGCTTGCTTCGACGCTGCAGGACCTCAAGCGCCTCTACGCGCAAATATGCTGCGCCGACATCGGCGAACTGCCGGAAGAGTTCGGAAATGACGTCATCGGGCAGGAAACAAAACTGGAGCGCCGCGAGGTCACGGAGAAGGAACTATTCTTCGACGGACTTCTCGGCATCTACCACGGTCTCAACTACGCATGGGCCACGCGACGCATCGATCTTGAAAAGGCGGAGCGGGAAGGCGGTCTCGCATTCGAGGTCGGTGTTCCGACGGAAGGCGTCTTCGCGAAGCTGGTTCCGGCGGATTGCCACGGACAAGCCTGGACGCCCCAGATTGGCGACAAGCCCGTCTCCCTGCCAACGGTTCGCAGCTCGTTGCGGATGGCAGTGCGTTCGTTGGGGAGTCTCTGCTATCGGCTCTCGTCCCTTCCGGGCGTGGATGTCAAGGCGGTGCGGCCGGAGGGGTTTGATCCGGATGCGGAGAAAAAGCCTTTCGACGAGGCCGAGTTCGAACTGCGGATGTTCTGGATCTACAGCAGGCTGAACGAAGCTTGGAATTGCCGATTCGAAAACGGCTGGTTGCATGATCCGGAAACGGTGGACAAGAACTGCGAATACCCTTTGGAGGTGCTTGCGCACGACTGACAGGCATAATATGGTGGGGGCGGCGATGATGCCGCCCCCCCACTATTCTCATTCCGAACTTCTCGAATTTCACACCCACAAAAAATGAACACTATGAATCTCTCATCAAGACTATCTCTTGTTGCCGCAAGTTTCTCGATGCTCCTTGCCGGCTGTGCCACGGGTCCTTCCGAATGCTCCATGGAGGATTACGAAATTTTCGTGGACACCATCCGCGACTACGCCATGGAGCCAGAATTTCCAGACGGTCTCATTCACGCCGCCACGGCGACAGTCGAGGAGCGTCAGTCGAAATACCAGGTCGTGTTCGTTGACGCCCAATACGCAAGCTACCGATGCGAGGATTGGGCATACACCGGCGGCGCGCACGGGAACACGAATGTCCATGTCGGGACGCTCGACCGGAAAACCGGAAAGAAACTCCTGCTGGGCGACGTGTTCCCGAAAGAATGCCAGAAGTCGCTTGAGGCAGAGTTGGAGAAAAAGGCAAGCGAGGCGCTCGCGGCGAAGGGGCAGAAGCTCTTCGATTCCGATGCGCGCGGTGAACTACTCACCGACAATTTCTGCCTGTTGGAAGACGGCTGGCACTTCGTTTACAGCCCATACGAAATCGCCCCGTTCGCGGCAGGCGTGGTGGAGGTGGTGATTCTGAAATGACAACCACAGCGCCTCTTGCGGCGCAGGCCGCGATTCATGCTGATGTCAAGGCCCGCGCCTCCGCCGTTGATTAAACAAATGTGTTTTAAACTGATTTGTTAAAAAACAGTTGCTTTCAATGCCGGGAAGTGATAGCATTCCCGCCACGAGGAATTTCAAGTGAAACCATTCAAATACGGTTGTGTCGTGACCGGAGATGCGTTTTGCCCGCGACCGGCGCTGCAAAAGGCGCTTGTCGGGAATATCCGGGACGGGCAGAACGTCGTTCTTGTCGGCGAGCGCAGGATGGGCAAAACATCCCTTGTCTATGCCGCCCACGCCGCATTGAGCAAATGGCGCATGCTCTATGTCGATCTGCTGAACGTCCGCACGACTGCCGACGTTTGCAACCGCGCGGCGACCGCAGCTGCGGCAATGGGAAGTTCCACCTCGTTCGCGGACAGGGCCCTGCGGTTCATCGGTCGCTTGCGTCCGACCTTTTCCGTTGATCCGCAAACTGGGTCGCCGGTGGTGTCCGTGGATGCCAGGACGGCGGAAGATCCGCGATCTTTGGACGACGTGATGTCCCTCGTTTCCGATTTGTCGCGCGGCGGAAAGTTTTTCGTCGTGTTTGACGAATTCCAGGAAATCCGGAAAATCGACGCGGGCGATCAATTGCTCGCCGTCCTCCGCAGCAGAATCCAACTCCTTCAGGACACATGTTTCGTGTTTTCGGGCAGCG
This sequence comes from Verrucomicrobia bacterium UBA6982, assembly GCA_002448475.1. Taxonomy (GTDB): domain Bacteria; phylum Verrucomicrobiota; class Kiritimatiellia; order RFP12; family UBA3636; genus UBA3636. Next base: position 3,080 of record DJYI01000166.1, on the reverse strand, counting down.
TTCGGGATGCCATCGCGGACATTTTCTCCAATCCTGCCAGTCCGTTCTTCAAGTCCGCATTCGCGTTAACCGTGGGACCCGTCCCCGATGACGATTATGCCCCGTTTCTCATTCGTCGATTCGCTCTTGGGCAACGAAAGGCGGACAGGGCGTTCGTGGATCGGATTTTCGATTTCACAGGCCGAACGACTGGCGATGTGCAGCAATTCTGCTCCGCAGTTTGGAACGCCTCGGATCCGGGAGACGTTCTGGACGATGCCGCGTTCAAGGCCGCCCTTGCCGACATCTTCGCGCAGGAAAGCGGGGCTTTTGAAGGACAGACGGCATCTCTCACGCGATTCCAGTTCAAGACGCTTGTCGCCGTTGCACGGCACGGAGGGAGGAACGTGTTCTCACGCGAATTTCTCAATCGTTCTGAGCTCCCCTCCGCGGCAGCGGCATCAAGGGCCCTTGGAGCTCTTTCGGCAAAGGGACTGCTGTTCCTTCATCTGGGCGAATACAAGTTTTTCAATCCCTTTCTCCGTGCCTGGCTGCTAAGCAATGGCTACTAGCACCATGACAACCACAGCACTTCTTGCGGCGCAGGCCGCGATTCATGCGAGCATCCAGGCTCGCGCCATTGAACTCGGATACGACCGGGCGAAGGTCGAGCCGATCTACGACGGCGTGGTGGATGCCGCCGGGTATTTGGCGACCCAGCCGAAGGTCCTGTGGATTCTGAAGGAGCCATACGACGACTTTGACGAGAATGGAAATCCATGGGGCGGCGGATGGACGATGTTCAAGGATGCCGCGCCCGGAAAGACGCTTGCGCAGAGCGTCAACGCCAACGCGGCTCTGCGCAACGTCGCCTACGCGAGCGCGGCGATTCTGAACGGCGTGGATTCCTATTCGAAACTTCCGTGGATCACGGACAAGCCGGACATGTACGAAAGCGCCGTTCGCCGCATCGTCTACTGCAATGTCGGAAAGATGCCGGGGGAAACCACCACCTCGGACGCGCATCTGGCCGACCTATACCGTGACTGGAAGGACATACTTTTTGAGCAGATTGACCTCTACGATCCAGATATCATCATCGTCTGCGGAACGGCGACGCTTCAATGCATGAACCAAGACCTCGGCCTCGACCTGTCCAAACCGGAAACCACGGTCAAGCGAGGCGGTGCCGTCGTCGATGTCCACGCATGGCGCGGCAAGCGCTTCCTGTGGGCACCGCATCCCGCCGCCCACCTCCCGCCGGAGAAGTGGGTGGAATCGGTGGTCGCCGCCGCAAGCGGCGGCGACTGACGGAGGACAACGAGACGACGGGAGACGGAGGACGACGGGACGACGAGACGACGGGATGCTAACGGTCACGGCCGCCCCTTCCTGCGAAGCGTAGGGAGGCGCGATTGCTCGTCGTCTCGTCGTCCTGTCGTCTTGTCGTCCTTGGCGCCGCCGCGAGCGGCGGCGGGTGGCGGCGCATGACGCAGGACGACGGGCTGACGAGACGACAAGACGACGGGAGACGGAGGACGACGGGACGACGAGACGACGGGATGCTGACGGTCACGGCCGCCCCTTCCTGCGAAGCGTGGGGAGGCGCGTTTGCTCGTCGTCTCGTCATCCTGTCGTCTTGTCGTCCTTCGCGCCGCCGCGAGCGGCGGCGCTACCTCTTGCATTCTGAAATCTCGGTTGCTATCATTCCGCCCTCAAGAGAAAGCTGTTTCCCATGTCCGATAGCGCCCTCAACCATGTTTTGGCTCCACACGGAGGATACCGCAGGATGTTCTCCTACGGATACGCCCGCATCCTTGATCGCGCCACCGCCGTGTTCTGCAACCGCGCCTGGTCCTACCAGAATGACGCGCTTGGAAAAGCCCGCGGCCAATTGATCGGCGCTTCGCGCTCCGTTCGGGCAAATATCGCGGAGGGGTCTGAACGCGCCGGTCTCTCAAAGAACACGGAATTGAACCTCCTGTCTGTCGCGCGAGGCAGTCTTGCCGAAATGGCGGATGATTTCGAGGCATTTCTCTTCGAGCACGGCGAAGCCGTCTGGTCCGAAAACGACCCGCGGCGGGTCGCCGTGGAGGCGGTGCGCATGGAACGGTTCGCCGCCGAGTCCGATGAACGACACGCTTTCAGCCTGTATTTGCTTTCGATGTGGCGTCGTTTTGCGCCCCTGTTCGAGGACCCGACGTCTCTTTGCGATGCGGCGAACGCGGCGCTGGTTCTCGTGGACAAGACGGCGGCCTTGCTCACGGGACAAATTGCCGCCGCGACGAAGGAAACCGTGGAGAACGGCGGCTTCCGCGAACGCATGACACGCGCTCGCATTGAACGACGCGACGGACTTGCGCAACCTCCACCCGAAACACCCGCGCCGGCTTGTCCTGAATGCGGACGGCCAATGCGGTTGCGCACAGCAAAAAGCGGTCCCAGCGCCGGCAAGCCGTTCTGGGGTTGCTCCGGGTATCCCGAATGCAAAGGAAAAAGACCAGCCGCCGCCGCAAGCGGCGGCGACTGACGGAGGACAACGAGACGACGGGAGACGGAGGTCGCCTCTTCCCGCGAAGCGTAGGGAGGCGCGATTGCTCGTCGTCTCGTCGTCCTTCGCACCGCTCGGCAAGCGCGCAGTCACGAAGGAGGTCGCCGAGGAGGCCCGCGCCAGACGGGCGCGGGCAGAACCTGATCGCCGCGGGGCGACGGGCTGAATCCAGTCCGCTAAATGATAAAATGCAAATAGCGGACCTAAAATTTATATTGAAATTCGGTCCGCTAATCGACAAACTGCAGATAGCGGACCGATTTCTCGCTTGAATTGAACTCGGCCACGACCTCTCCAGGCCGGAAAGCACGGTCAAGCGCGGCGGTGCCGCCGTCGATGTCCACGCATGGCGCGGCAGGCGCCTCCTTTGGGCACCGCATCCCGCCGCGCGGATTCCGCCGGGCGAGTGGGTGGACGCGGTGGTAGAGGCCGCGAGCGCGAGTGCTGGTGAAACGGGGTGCGACTAAAATCTATTCGTGCAGCGGAACGCAAAGAGCGCAAGGAAAATAGCGGCTGTGGCATCGGACGCCGCCGTTGGCGGCTATGCCAC
>DJYI01000143.1:2907-4114 GCA_002448475.1 Verrucomicrobia bacterium UBA6982 | reverse complement strand
TTTCAACTTTTCAACTTTTCAACAGTTTACCATGTCGCTCCGCATCGCAATAGCGCCAGATTCCTTCAAGGGCACGCTCACGTCCGCCGAAGCCGCCGCCGCGATCGTCTCCGGCTTTCGCCGCGTCCTGCCGCCGGACACGGAATACGACTGCATCCCGATGGCCGACGGCGGAGAAGGCACGGTGGACGCCTGGCTCTCGGCCACGGGCGCGGAGCGCGTCGAATGCGAAACCGAAGATCCGCTCGGCCGCCCGATCCGTGCCGCCTACGGATGGCGCGAATCCGACCGCACTGCCGTGATCGAGCTGGCAGCGGCGTCCGGTCTGCCGCTCCTGCGCCCGGAAGAGCGCAATCCCGGCACGACCTCGACATACGGCACCGGGCTTCTCCTGCGCGACGCGATTGCGCGCGGCGCGCGGCGCTTCGTCCTGGGCCTTGGCGGCTCGGCCACCAACGACGGCGGCGCCGGAATGCTCGAAGCGCTAGGCGCGCGCATTCTGGATTCGACCGGCGCCCCCGTCGGGCGCGGCGGTCTCGCGCTGGCGCGCGTGGCGTCTGTGGACCTCGCTCCGGCGCGGCGCGCCCTGGAGGGCGTCCGGCTCGAAGCCGCCTGCGACGTGACAAACCCGCTCTGCGGCCCTTCCGGCGCATCGGCCGTGTTCGGTCCGCAGAAATGCAATCCGGCAGTCCCGTGCGGCCCCCTTGTCGCGGCGCTCGACGCGGCCCTCGTGATTTTCGCCCGCGCCGTGGCCGCGGCGACAGGCGAAGACCTCGCCAGTTCGCCCGGCGCCGGCGCAGCAGGCGGCGCCGGCTTCGCCGTGCGCGCCGCGCTCGGCGGGAATCTCGTTTCCGGCGCCGCGCTCGTCGCGTCTGCGGTGCGCCTCCGCGAGCGCATTCTGGGATGCGACCTGGCGGTGTCCGGCGAAGGCCGGGCGGACGCCCAGACGCTGTTCGGAAAGGCGCCAAGCGCCGTCGCCGAAGCCGCGAGGAGCGAGGGAGTCCCGTTCGCGCTCGTGTGCGGACAGGTCGCGCAGGACGCCGGCGACTTCGGCGGCGCCTGGGTCGAAGGCGCTTCGCCGCCAGGCTCTCCGCCCCCGCCGCCAGAGCGCGCGGCCCCGCTGCTCGCCAACGCCTCCGAGCGCCTCGCCCGCCGCTTTTTCCATCCTTAGTGACCTTCATCCTTCAAACCTTCAAACTTTCAAACT
>DJYI01000143.1:1128-2857 GCA_002448475.1 Verrucomicrobia bacterium UBA6982 | reverse complement strand
CAAACCTTCAAACTTTCAAACTCTATGGAAACAACTCTCAAAGTCGGCTTTTCGGCCGTTGACATCACGCCGCCGCTCGGCACCTTCATCCCCGGATATTTCAAATACCGCGAGGCCAAACGCATTCTCGATCCGCTTGAAGCGCTCTGCGTCGCCTTTTCGGATGGCGAGAACACGGCGCTACTGATCGCCATCGACTCGCTGGAAATCGAAGACGGCGTCGTCGCCGAAGCAAAGGCGGCCATCGCGGCGGCGGCCGGAGTCTCTCCGGACGCGGTCTTTCTGCACGCCACGCACACGCACACGGGCGGAGACCTGCACCGCACCTCGGACCCGCTTCGCTCCGGCCCCGAAGCCTCCGCGTCGCTCGCCCGGGCGGCGCTCTACGTGGACCATACCGTGCGTCGCCTCGCCGACGCCGCGCTTTTCGCCGTGCGCGACATGGCGCCGGCGACGCTCTCGTGCGGCCGCGGCGCCGCCACGCGAATCTCCTTTCCGCGCCGATACCTGATGAAAGACGGCTCCCTTCGCACGAATCCGGGAGTCGGCAACCCGGACATCGCCGGACCGGCCGGGACGTCCGACGACGAAGTGCAGCTGCTGCGCATCGACCGCGAGGGCAGGCGTCCGGTCGCCATCCTCAACTTCCAGACGCACCCGGATGTCGTCGGCGGCGAGTCGATTTCGGCCGACTGGCCTGGTTTTGCGCGGCGGATCTTCGAGACTGCGCTCGGAGGAGAGGCCTGCGCCGTTTTCGTCAACGGCGCGCAGGGCGACGTCAACCACGTGTGCGTCGATCCGCGTCCTGGGGAACTCAACGGACTGACCCCCGATTTCGACGACGTCCACCGCGGCTACGCCCACTCGCGCCACATGGGGCGCGTCGTCGCCTGCGCCGCGCTTTCCGTCTGGGACAAATGCGCGCCGCTTGAGGCGGGACCGGTCCGCTTCGGGGTCAAAACGGTGGAAGTGCCGTCCCACGCGCCCCGTCCGGAAGAACTCGACGAAGCGCGGCGCATAGCGGAGCTGCACCGCGCCGGGCGCGACGCCGAACTCCCGTTTTCGGGCATGGTGCTCACGACCGCCGTCGCCGACGCCGAGCGCAAACTCCGGCTGGAGCACGGGCCCGCGAGTTTCGCGCTTCCGCTTTCGGCGCTTGCGATTGGGCGGTCCGTGGCCTTCGCCGGATACCCGGGAGAGCCCTTCACCGAAATCGGCAGGTCCGTCAAGACCGGATCGCCCTTCGCCCTCACCGTGAACGCATGCCTTGCGAACGGGGCGCGCGGGTATTTCCCGTCGGCGGACGCCTACGCGCAGGGCGGCTACGAATCCCGCACCTCGGACTTCGGCCCCGCCGTGGCCTCCATTCTTGTGCAAGAGATGCTTTTTTTGCTCCTTTCGCTATAATTTCGCCCCCATGACACTCTTTGACTGGCTGATTCTCGTCCTGCCCGTGTCCTTCGTGATGTACATGGGCTTCCGCGTCCGTCGCTACGTGCGCGGCGTTTCCGACTTCCTCTCCGCGGGCCGCCTGTGCGGGCGCTACGTGATCTGCGTGGGCGACGTGGCGAACGCGCTTTCCATCATCGGCCTGGTATCCTACATCGAGATGCACTACAAGACCGGGTTCTCGGTGGGGTTCTGGTCGAGCGTTCTCACGCCGCTCTCGCTCCTGCTGGGGCTTCTGGGCTTCGCCACGTATCGCTTTCGCGAGACGCGCGCGATGAGC
>DJYI01000143.1:741-1058 GCA_002448475.1 Verrucomicrobia bacterium UBA6982 | reverse complement strand
GTTCCTGGAAATGCGCTACAGCCGGCGCTTTCGCGTCGCGGCGGCCGGGCTGCGCTCACTCGCGGAGATGCTAGCGAACATGATCATGCCGGCCATCGCCGCGCGCTTCTTCATCCAGCTGCTCGACCTGCCGCCCGAATTCCACGTCCTTGGACTCACGTTCTCGACGTTCGTGACGCTGATGGTGCTGTTCCTGACGCTCGCCATTTCGCTCATCTGCTTCGGCGGCGCCCTGTCCATCATCATCACCGACACCATCCAGGGCATGATCCTCTACCCCGTGGTGGGGATCTTCATCGTGTTCCTCTTCTCCAAGT
>DJYI01000143.1:0-664 GCA_002448475.1 Verrucomicrobia bacterium UBA6982 | reverse complement strand
GGCGGGCGAAAGCTTCATCAACCCATACGACATCGCGAACTTCCGGGACTTCAATCTCTTCACGATGGTCATCGTGGCCGCCTACGGCACCGTGATGAACCGCGCGAGCTGGATCGGGACCGCGTCCTCCAACTCCGCCAAGTCGCCCCACGAGCAGAAAATGGCCGGGCTCCTCGGCAACTGGCGCGGCGCCATCATCGCCGTGTTCTACCTGCTCATCGCCTCCTCCCTCATCACCTTCCTCAACCACAAGGATTTCGCGCCGGAGGCGAATCGCGTGCGCAAGAACCTCGCCACCCGCGTAGCGGACGACGTGTTCAAGGGCGACGAGCATTCGCGCGAAATCGTGAAGAAGGCGGTGGCCGCCATCGAGCCCCAAGTGCATACGATCGGCACCGACGCCCCGCTTTCGCAGACGGAAAACCTCGACACCGCCTTCCTCGACGTCATCCACAACACGCTCAAGGACGACGCACGCGCCCGCACAACAGCCGAGCTCGACGCCGCCGGCGTCGTGGGCGAAGACCGCGAAAAGGCGCTCATCGACGCCGAGGGCCTCGCGAACGACTCCTTCCAGCAGTGCCGCACGCTCTACAACCAGCTCAATCTTTCCGTCACCATGCGGGCGCTGCTGCCGCACGGCCTCTTCGGCCTCTTCGCGCTG
>DJYI01000004.1 GCA_002448475.1 Verrucomicrobia bacterium UBA6982 | reverse complement strand
CCATCGCCCGTAGCCTGCGCGGCGAGACGCCGTACCCCCCAGTTCCGCGGGCAAGATGCCCGCGCTCCCAGGCGGTGGCGCTGGGAGGTGCGGCCTCCGGCCGCGCTGCGGGCGGTCTTTGGAAAAGTCCGTGGCGTTGACGCGTTGGGTTTCGCGGACTGCGCTTGAAATGCGAATGGCGTTGTTCTAGGATTCCCCGCGTCCGCAACGCAAGACTGCTCCGTTGGCCGCGGACATGGGCGGGCGGGAGCGCCCTCCATCGTTTTCGGGGCGACACTCAGTTTCCCGGCGAATTCCATGAGATACGCCATTTGCTCCTCCGATCCCGCTCAGATTTCCGACGCCCGTGGCGTGGGTTTCGACTATGTCGAAGCCTGGGCGCCGACGCTGACCCGGCCCGGCGAATCCGAGGCGGCGTTCGAGGACGCCGCCGCGACGATTCTGCGCGGCGGCCTGCCGATCAAGAGCGTGAACGGCTTCCTCGTGAAGGGGCTCGTGTGCATCGGCCCGGACGCCGACCACGGCAAGATCGCCGAATATGCGGACGAAGTGCTGCGCCGCCTCGCCAAGGTCGGCGTGTCGATATGCGTGTTCGGATCGGGCTGGGCGCGCAAGATCCCCGACGGCTGGCCGCGCGAAAAGGCGGAGGAGCAGTTCGCGTCGCTCCTACGTCGGCTGGCGCCAATTGCCGCGTCGCACGGCGTGAAGATTGCGATCGAGCCGCTGCGCGTTGCGGAATGCAACCTGGTGAACACCGTTGACGAGGGGGCGCGCTTCGCGCACGCCGCGGCCTCGCCGGCCATCGGCTCGCTCGTGGATTTCTACCACTGGAGCCAGAACGGCGAAACCGCAGACACGATTCTGGTCGCCAAGGACTGCCTTCTGCATACGCACGTCGCGACCGCGGCGAACCGCCTGATGCCCGGCCTGGAACCATGCGACTTCACGCCGTTTTTCCGGATTCTCCATTCGATCGGCTACGATGCGCGGATGTCGATCGAGGGAGGCATTCCAAATGAAGATCCGGACCGCGTCGCGAAATTCCGCCGCGCCGTCGAGACTCTCCGCGCGGCGGAACTCGCCGCGCGCCAATGACGCGGTGAACAGGCAGAACCTTGAAAACCAGAACATGAAAGCCATAGATACCGCTTCCGCATCCTCCACGTCATCGCCCGCAAGCCATCGCGAGCCGATCTGGGCTCCCGGGAAAATGCCGGACCGACAGGAGCACCAGATCGCGGCCATGACGGATGAGTCGGAGGCGCCGGGCTTTGACCGCGCGGCCCACGCGGAGCCCTATCTTGAGTGGTTCGAGCCGCCGCCCCCGCAAAAGCGCACCGGCACGTGCGCCGTGCTGATTTCCGGCGGCGGCTACAACAACTGCTGCGACGTGCAGATGCTCAAGGACTGGCGCAAACGCCTCACGGAAGAGGGCGTGCAGTGCGTCTACCTGGTTTATCGCACCCCGCGCCCGAACGGGCTGCCGTTCTGGAAGAGCGCCCTCGAAGACGGTCAGCGCGGGCTGCGTCTCGTGCGATCGCAGGCCGCCGCGCGCGGTTTCGATCCGGAGCGGATCGTTACGATTTCCCAGTCCGCCGGTTCGCACATGGCGGTCGCGCTCGCCACCGGCGCGCTTACGCCCGCATACGGGCCGACGGACGAAATCGATGCGGTGCCGTGCCACGTGAACGCGGCGGTCGTTTCGGCGCTTGCTTATGGCCTGACTGACGGATCCGGGCACCCCAACACGCGGCAGGGGGATGGCGCGGACATCGGCATCGATCCGCTTTTCCTCTTCGACGAAAAGACGCCTCCGATGTGCTTCCTGCATGGCGGCGCGGACGTCTATTCTCCGCTTGCGGCCACTCGCATCTACCGTCGCCTTCGCGCAATGGGCCGTCCGTCCGAGGTTCACATATACCCCGACAAGCCACACGGGATGTACGGATTCGAGCGCGGTGTCGAGTTCTTGCGCCAGATGGGCTTTCTCGCCCCCCTGGAGCCGGAAGTCGCCCTCATGGAGCGCTACGACTCGGACGGAGCGCGCGCCCAGTGGGAAAAACTGCCGGTTTGGCCGGAGGGCGCGATGCCGGATCCCCAGGCCGGGCAGTGCGAGCCGTACATCGAGTGGCACGTGCCGGCCAGACTTTCGACGCGCGCCGTGCAGATCATCTGGGCTGGCGGCGCCTACACCGGCAATCTGCCGGACGATTTCGAGGTCGCGCCGGCAAGGCGCTTCCTCAACGAGAGGGGCATGGCCGTGGCGACCGTGAAATACCGCACCCCGCGCCCAGCCCCGCCGCTTGCCAAGCACGTCACCGCGTGGCAGGACGTGCAGCGCGCAATTCGCATTGTGCGCTCTCATGCCGCGGCGCGCGGGCTGGACCCGGAGCGCATCGGCATCATGGGCTCCTCCGCCGGCGGGCACCTCGCGCTCATGGCGGCTACAAGCGCCCGCCATATGGCGTACTGGCCGGTCGACGATCTTGACGAGCGGGTTTCGCCGGCCGTGCAGTGGGCAGTATGCATCTACCCGGCGTACACGCTCTGGGACGGCGGCGAAAAGGAGAACGTCGAAGCCGGCGGCAATGCCCCGAACGTCCGCCTGGCGCCGGAATTCTCCTTCGACCCGGACACTCCGCCGATGCTCTTCGTGCACGGAGACTCGGATGTCTGGCCTGCAGTCGCGTCGGTAGCCGTTTGGGAGCAGCTGCGGCGCATGGGCGTCCAGGGCGAGGTCCACACTCTTGCAACGCGCGGCCACTGCTTCAACCGCAGCGCCTCTCCCGGCACCGGAAGCTACACGTACCTTGAGCGCATCTGGGAGTTTCTCGGCGCAAAGGGTTTCAACGCGCCGTAGCCTGCGCGACGAGACGCCGCACCCCCTAGTTCCGCGGGCTGGAAGCCCGCG
>DJYI01000053.1:976-24628 GCA_002448475.1 Verrucomicrobia bacterium UBA6982 | reverse complement strand
GTGGCATAGCCGCCAACGGCGGCGTCCGATGCCACGGCCGCCATTTTCCTAGCGCTCTTTGCGTTCCGCTGCATGGACAGTTTCTGGTCGCGCCCAGTGGTTTGAATAAACACTGTTGACTTGCGGATGCGTTCAACTATAATGAATCGCGACTGTTGCGGAATGGGCCTCGTCGGCACGTTGTCCGCTGCGAACAACATTCATGCAATGAACACTGCACGCACGCATTCAATATCCCAACTCGCCGCCTTGGCCGCCATGGGAGCGGCCGTAATCGGAGCGCAAGCGGCGGACTACCACTGGACCGGCGCCGCAGGCAACGGTCTCTGGTCCGACGCCGGCAACTGGGAGACGTCGACCGGAGGCGCTGTCGCGTCGGTCGAGACTTCGAAGCCTCATACGTACAACTTCGGCAAGCGCAACGGGACAAACGTCGGCTGGGGCGGCGAACTTGTCGTGACGCAGGACGTGCCGGTCGTTATCGGCAGTGCGTTGGCGCTCAATCCGGCAACGACAGCCGGGGAGACGGTGACACTCGTGACGGCTTCAACGGGAACGATGCAGTTCGATGGCGAATGTGGGATTTATGTTCAGGACTATTCGCGCCTTGTGCTGAACGTGGACCTCTCGACCGACAGTAGCGACAAGACCATCGACAAGTTCGGAACAGGGGAACTGATCTTCGACCTGAAGGCCGCCAACAAGACCCTGCGTAACGTCCGCATCAAGAGCGGACTGTACCGGATCGCGGCGACGGGTGCACAGCCGTTGATTCGCGTCGCATTTGACACGTCTGCGACGGAATCCACCGGGGGCGTGTTTGAAAACGACAAGTCCGGGATGACGCTCGGCGGCTTCTTCATCGGCGCGCTTTCGGAAAGTCGGGAAAGCATCGGGCGCACGGACCTAAACGGCACGATGCTGAACGTCGGCGACGCTAGCAACACCACGAGCACAAACTTCCTGCCGATGCCGGTATTTGCGGACGGCGGCACGCTGAACATCCAGAACGAACGGCGGATGTACCTCGAAGGGTTGCCGATTGGCGGCACGCTGTCGGTCGACCGGGCTGACGCGCAGGTCGTCGCACGGCGCACCGCCGTCCGTTGGCTGTTCGAAGACGCCGGCAATCCGCTGAAAGACACGGTTGGTGCGGGAGAGCGGGTGCTGGCGCCGGCGGGAATGCCGGAGGTCGTCGCGGACCCCGTGCGCGGGAAGGTGCTGTCCATTTCCGGCGGCAAGTACCTCAAGGGGCCGGATGCGAACGCAGGCTTCGCCGAGCTCCAGCCCCAGCCCACGAACAACCCCTATACGGTGGCGTTCTGGTTCAAGCCGGACTCCAAGTGCGACAACAATGGCAAGATATTCTACTGGGGCTTGGACAAGGACGGAAATGACAAGGCCGGAAAGACCGCCGCGCTGCGCCTCCACGACGATCAGGCCAAGGGCCTCATGTTCACGGTCTGGGGCAACAACCGCTTTCTTGCGACCGCCGCCTCGCCGCGCAACGGCGAGTGGCACCACTTCGCCGTCACCTACAACGGACTCAAGACGTTCCGCATCTACTACGACGGCAAGCAGGTGGATACGTTTACGAGCGACATCTACTATCCGCCGAACCGGAACTTCTACGTCGGGCGCGTCTACGGCGGCTGGGTGTCGGACGGCGCGAACCCGTACACGGGCCTGCTGGACGACTTCCTGATCGGCTCGTACGAACTCCCGGCGGAAAGCATCAAGAAGCTGGTTGACGACGGACTGGCGGCGACGATCTCGGCCGGCTCCGTGGAGGCGAAAAGCGCGGGCGAAGTGGCGTTCGCGAAGAAAAACGCGAATCTGGCGCGGCTTTCCGGCAACGCGCTTGCGGGCGGCGTGACGCTTCAGTCCGAGGGCACGACGCTGACGGTGGGCGCGGACGGAACGGTCGGCGACGATCTGTTCAAGGGGAAGATCGGCGGGGCGGACGCGGCGCTCGTGAAGGAAGGCGCGGACTACACGCTGGAGCTGTCCGGCCCAGCTGCGGCTGTCACGAACGTGACGGTGAAGGAGGGGACGCTCACGCTTCGCCGCCCGCTGGCCCGTAAAGGACTCGTTGTTTGGTATCCATTCGACGAGAATCGGGATTTGGGACTGGACGCCGGCCCGGCGCGTCTGCCACTATTCAAGGAAGGTGTCGGCATGCTCTCTACGGTAGCGGACGGCGCTTCAGGATCTGCGCTCAAATTCCCAGGCGGCACCTATATCCACTCCGGGACGGAGTTTGCGCCGCCTTCGTTCCCGCGCGGCGTCGCACCGTACACCATATCCGTGTGGATTCGCCCGACGGCGGAGGCCTGCGCCGGGACGGTGCCGATCTGCTGCTGGGGGGCGAACGATACCAGGCGTCTTTCGATGCTGCGGTTCGATTCGACGTCGAGCATCAACTTCACGAACTGGGGCGCTGGCGACGATGCGCTCGCGACCGGCCTGGACTCCCTGTGCGACGGCGGCTGGCATCATGTTGTTGCCACCTACGACGGCAGCACGAAGAAGCTCTACTTCGACGGCGTGGAGAAGGCGTCCAAGGGCAACATCACGCTGAACGTGGGGGCGGGCAGTTCGATCCAGCTCGGGCATTGCTCCGTCGCTTCCCGCGCGGACCAGTACTACGCGGGCGACATGGACGAGTTTATGGTGCTGGACTATGCGTGGTCCGCGGCCGAAACGGCGGCGGAATACGCCCGCAGGCCGGCGGCGGCCGTGGCGGCCGAATCCCTCCTGCCCGCGCCGGTGGCGCACTGGACGTTCGACGATGAGGCTAATCCTGGCGCCGACAGCTCGGCGAACGGCCTGACGCTTACGAAGTCGTCCAGCGAAGTGGCGCTGGAGGAGGGCGAGGCGATCTGCGGCAAGGCGGCCCGGTTCTCGTCCGCGAGCGGCTACTTCAGGCTGGACGAGTTTCCGTCCGCCATTCCGTCGTCGTCGAATGCCTTGACGGTCGTTGTCCGCTATCGGCCGGACAAGACGCAGAATGGGACTTATTACCCTGGCATTGTAATGTGGGGCGATACGGCAGGCTGGAACGTGGGAAAGCTGGTCAAGATCAGTACCGAGAAAGAGACACCCGCTTCCATCAGGTTGACCATAGGTGGCCAAAACTATGCTCCTGGCGGTTTCTACCGTACGGACATGGGGACGGAGCGTTCGCGTTGGATAACCATGGCCTTCGTTTGCTCGCCGAAGATAGATAAGGCGGATAAGAGTTGTGTGAAATTGTACGTGGATGGCGAGTATGTCGAGCAGAGAGAGTCTGGCGTCGATGTCACCGCCAAGGAATTCTCCATCGGATCAAACTACGTCGGTACGCAGAACTTCTACGGTCTGATCGACGACGTGCAGATCTACGACTCTGCGCTGTCGTCTGGCCAGATTCGGCTGATCGCCGAGCAGTTGGAGGCGAGCAAGGGGACAACCGGCGAAGCGGACGAGACAAGCGCAGTCCTCACGCGGGAGCCGTCCGTGGCCGTCGCGGCGGGCGCGAAGCTGAAGGTTTCCAGCGTCGAGGCCATCTCCTCGCTCTCCGGCACGGGGACGGTTGAAGTTTCGAGTCTTGCCGAACTCACCGTCGAAGACATTGGCGGGTTTTCCGGACGTCTTGAGGGCTACGGCAAGGTGACCGTGCTGAAAGGGAAGTCGTTCAATAGGAACTGCATTGCCGTGGCGAACACGCTGAAAGTCCACGTCATCAACCTGCCCATGGTCATCGTCGTCCGATGACGGCACGCCAAAGGGGACTCATCCTGCGCTTCAGGCACCCCCGGTGATGCCGGCCTCGCCGGTTTCACCGGGCCGCGCCATCTTGGCGTCTGGCAATCTCATAGAAGATGCGACCACCGCGCGGGCCATTGGTGGAGACGGTGAAGCGCAAGGCGCCGGAGTGCGCCCTAGCGGGGATTTCGGCGACGCGGTTCCCCGCGGTGTCGAGTTCGAAGACGGCGTATGCGCCCGGTTCGGCAAGGCGCAGTTCAACTTCGGCGGCGCCGGCCTCGACGAGTGGCTGCTTGCCCCAGGCCAGCAGAATGCGCCGGGAGGCGTCGGCGTAGCGAGCCCCCTCGCCCTGAACGTCGGTGAGGTGCGTGAGGAGAAGCCGCGACGATTCCGCCACGGGCGCGCCGTCCAAGGAGGTGACCCAAAGAGTGGCCGGGACGGCCGGTGGAAGTGCGCGGCTCGATGCCGCGCACAGGTTGAAGCTTAGCGGTCCTGCGTCGATGCGGCCGCTCTCAGCAAACCCGCCGCACACCAGCGGCGAGTCGAGCACCATAGTGCCATTGGCCTTGTCGAGGACGAGCGCGGCCTGCTCTGTGCCCGGAGCGGAAGTGCCGGGTTCCCCCGTGCCCGGAGCGGAAGCGCCGAGAAACAGGCACACGCTCGCGCGGTCGCTGGCCGCGATGAGGGGATCCGTCACGCAGTCGAAGTAGCCGGGTCCACCCTGCCCGTCGAGGAGGTTGCCGTTGCTGTGCGAGTATGCGAAGCGCCAGAGTCCGTCCCAGTCCTGCTCGGCGGCTAGCGCGCCGGTGAGGATGCCGCCCATGCCGCGGTAGCGGCCGGGGCCGGAGAAGTTCCACTCCGTAATGGTGTAGGGCTTCGCCGAACCCTTCGCGTAGCCGCGGTGAAGGATCGCAGGAAGCTCGTTGCGGATGGGGTTGGCGTTGGAACAGCGCGACGGCAGCTTCCACAGCTTGTCCAAAAACGCCGGGTGGTCCACGTAGAAGTGGCTATCCACGTAGTCGTAGAGCGGCGTAAGGCCCTCGCCCTCGCCGTGCCAGCGGCCGTTGTTGTCGTTGGTGAGGAGCGCCCGGCAGCCGAGCGAGCGCACTAAGGCGGAGCAGCGTTCCCAGACGCGCCGGTTCACCCACTCGTCGAACTGGTGGTGCATGTCGGCGTAGTCTTTCGATCCTGGCGCGGCGGGTTCGGGGTCGAATTTTTCCGCCGGAATGCCGCGCTCCTCGCAGAAGCGCCTCCATGCCTCGCGTACCACGGGGTCCTTCGCCTTGCCGGCGCGCTCCCAGGCCATGTTGAGCTTGCCCTCGTTGATGAGCGAAATGAGCGGCATGCCAGGCTCGTCCTTCATTGCGCGCCCGGTGTAGGGGTTCACGTGTTCCAGAAACGCCCGCGCCCAGTTGCACCAGTCCTCGAAGGCGCCGTCGTGAAGGCCGACGTAGGTCTTGTAGAGCTGACACTCCATGTCGCCGTCGCGGTCGATGCCGATGTCGCGCCACGCCATGGGGCGCGACACGTATAGGTCGGTGGTCACGTAGAGACCGGCTTCGTAGCACCGGGCGAGCAGGTAGTCGAGTTTTTCGCGGGCGCCGTCGTCGTTTTTTGCCCACTCGCCGTCATGGTGGTGGACGCGGATGGAGTTGTAGCCGCAACGCACAAAGCGTTCGACGAGGCGGTCGGCCATGTCGTGGTCGGGGTAGTTCGCGGAGAAGCAGAGGTTGACGCCGTAGAAGCGCTGCCCAACGCCGGGCTGGCCTTCGAACTCGAAGTGCCCGCCGACGGCGCGGAGCCAGCCGTGCTTACCGGCGGGGGCGTCCTGGAAGCCCATGCCTGAGAGGTCGAGGGCGCTTCCGGGAACGGGGTCCTTGCGGTATTCGAGCGGGATCCACTCGTCGCCGCGCACGATGGTGACGGGCTTCGAGGACGCGAGCGCGATGCCGTCGGGCGACGAGACCCGCATCTTCCATACGAGGCGGTCGCCCGGGGCGAAGGTGCGCGGGTTGATGGCCTCTCCGAACCGGACCGACCAGCGCTCGCCCCACGGGCGCGAATCCTGCGAGTGGTAGGCGACTGGCTGCGCGAACTCCACGTGCAGAACGCGGCCATCATGCGCCGGGAGGTCGTAGGAGGCGGACGAGCCGTCGCCAAGGCCGAACGGCGGTTCCTCGGGGATTGCAACGTCGACAGCGAGGCACTGCACCCGGACCGCGGCCAGGCATTCGATCTCGATCACGCCATCGAGCGCCCCGCCCGGGGCCTCCGACCACGAGCCGTGGCCGCGGAAGAGCGTCGTTCCGTCGGTTTCGCGTATTTCGAAAACGCGCTCGCCGGTTTCGGCGCTTTGCCAATCGGCCTTGATCGGGATTCCGGTCCAGCCGGGGCGGAAAGCGGAGATGTCAATGTCGCCGCCCGGGAACGACAGCCCTCCATTTCGTGTCACGCGCACCACGAGCGGGCGCGCCTCGGTGACATTCTCGCCCTCGGGGGCGAATTTGGATGCCGCCGCGCCCGGCACAGGACAGAGTGCCCGGCCCGAGAGTGCCGGGGCCGTGTATCCGGCCAGCGAGGCGGCAATGGCCGCGATGAAAATGGCGTGTTTCATGGTGATGGATTCCCCCGACACCAAGCAGCTAGTGCAACGCGCACCACGTATCCCGTGGTTGTCGAGGCCTTTCTTGTGGACGGGATAATAGCACTTCCGCCTCTGCCTTTCAATTCCAGAAGTATTTCGGATAATATGATATTTCTGTTCGGATATGATGATTTATCCCATTGACGCCAAAATGCCGTCCGGGGATAATGGAGCGCGAAAGGGACAAACCATGCACATCCAACACACTCAAGCATCCATGCGTTCTTCCTTTGCGACAGCCTTGTTCGCGGCCTCCATTCTTGCGGCCCCTGTGGCCGGCGCGGCGTCCGAACCCGTTGACGGCTTCTGCTGGGCGAACGCCTGGTGGGCGCCGGAATTCAACCCGTTCGCCGCCAGCTCGCCGTATTGGGAGGGCGGCGTCGTCCCGCGCGACGGCGGCGTCGGCACATTCACGGGGACAAGCCTTCCCAACATCCGGTTCGACGGCGACACGCTGCGCGGCCTGGACTTCGGCAATGTCCAGTTCGTTAGCGGCCGCAACCGGCCGACCCTGAACGGCACGCTTACGCTCGCGGGCGACGCCTTCATTGGCGGAACCGGCGGCGGCGCCCTCATCGCGAACGTGTCGGGCACAATCTCCGGCACGGGCGACAACACCTTCACGAAAAAGGGCTACGGGACGCTCGTCCTTTCGACGCCGCTCGCGGACTTCGCCACGGTCGCGGCCGGAGGCGGGACTCTCCGGACGTCGGCGACGGGCGGCACGCTCTTCTCGTCGTCGGGGACGCAGGCGGTGCGCGGCGGCTTCTTCTCGTGGGAACCCGGCGCTGCGGCGGCGGCCTCGATGCGGCCCGTCGCCTACGGCCCGCGCGGCGGCGGCATCAAGGTCGCCGCGGCGAGCGGCGCCACAGCGACGCTCTCGATCCCCTCGCTCACGCCCGAAGCGGACGGCGCGACGCTCTGGATCCGCGCCGCCGGCGGCACGAACGCCCTCGGCTCGACGGAGAAGGTGCTTGTCTCAGCGCCGCCGGCGCTCGTGAACGGGATGCTGGACCCCGGCATCGTGACGCACGACGAATCGACGGAATCGTGGCCCGTCCTCTTCACCACCTACGACGCGCAGAAGGGCATCGTCCCGTATCCCGCCTCGTCGATGGCGGAACTTTCCTCGGCCGCGGACACCGACGTGGCCGTCGTGAAGGCCGACACGACGCTCTCCGCATCGAAGCGGGTCGCGGCGCTCGTCGTCGATGACACGGCGTCGCTCTCCATCGGCTCCGGCGCGACGTTGACCGTCGGCGACGGCAACGCGGCCCATCCCGCCGGCGTGATCTTCAACCACAACGTCCAAAAGGGGGCGAACGTCGCCATGTCCTTTTCCGGCGCAGGGACGCTCGACTTCGGCGACTCGCCCGGCGTGGTCTGGACGTCGATGCCGACGAAGAACGGCTGGGGCCCCAACCGCGGCGTCGTCCTCGCGACGAAGATCGCCGGCCGCAACGGCGTCACGTTCGCGTCGCACGACCGCGGCGCGGCGGACACGGCAGGCTTTTTCCAGATCGGCAGCGGCGTCGCGCAGTGGAGCGGTCCCACGCGGCTCGAAGGCGGGATGCTGTGGGTCACGGCGCAGGATGCGCTTCCGGCGGGCGACATCTACGTCCTGGGCGGCACGGGGCGCGGCGGCGCACATTTCCGGCCGAACGCCAGCGGATGGACCTTCCCCCAGAACTTCTTCCTCGCCGGTTCCGGTCCCTACGGCGACGGGGACTGCGCGTTCTATCTCCAAAACGGCAAGACGGGGCTGGGCGGGCAGGTGACGCTGCTCGACGACACCGTCTTCCACAGCGCAAACGCCTCGCTGGGCGGCGCCGTCTTCTCGAAGGGCGTCCGCGGCCCCGGCTCGCTGATCCTCGACAACGGCGGGGAACTCGACTTTGGCGGAGTCAACACCTTCGGCGGGCTCACGCTCACGGGTTCGACCGCCATCCGCTTCCGCGCGGGCTCGACGTTCGGCGCGGGGCGCGTATGGATGAAGGGCGGCGACCACCGCTTCGCCTTCGACCGCGGCTGCTCGATCGTCTCCACGAACGAGTTCCGCCTCGATTCGGGCTCGCTCTCGATGAGCCTCGACAACGGTGACCTCGCCTTCTCCAACCCCGTAGCGCTCGCCTCGCTCGCGCTCACGAACTTCTCCGCCGTCGCGATCGGCGGCGAATGGGACGTGGCGAAACTCGCGGGCTGCGGCGCGCGCGACACCACCCTGGGCAACGAGCGCGTCACGGCGACGGCCGGCGGCGCCACGCTCGCGCTGGGCAACGCCTCGGACGCCGTGCTGGCGACGACGCTCGCCGACGGCGACGGAGCCCTCGGCCTCGCGAAGCAGGGGGCCGGCACCCTTGAAATGCCCGCCGACGACACCCGCGCCTACACGGGCGCGACGACGGTCCGCGAAGGCACGCTCCGACTCAACGACGACCCGCGCCTCTCGTCCTCGCTGCTCTACTGGCTCGACGCCTCGCGCGAAGAGGACTTCTCCTTCGACGCGGCGACGGGCGCCATCACGTCGTGGAGGTCGCGCGGCGGCAAGTCGAACGCTGTGTTCTCCACGGCAAACGGCACGCCGACGCGAGGCACGGCCGACAGGGTGAACGGCCTCGACGTGGTGACAACGAAGAAGGCCGAAGGCGATGTCGCCGACCGGCTCGTCGGCTCGGCCTCCGCGCCGCACCGCACCGTGTTCGTCGTCTGCCGCGCGCGCTCCTCGGCGGCCAACGCCGGCCTCATCGGCAAAAACGGAGAGGACATCGGCCACCGCATGACCAGCACGTCGCTCTGGCAGCCGGAATCCGGCTCCTGGACGCTCAACACGACCGGCGCGATCCGCATCGACGGCGAGGACGCCGCGCGGCCCGCGATCAACGTCGGCTCGACGCGCATCCTCACGCTCGTCCACGACCGCGACGGCTGGCCGGCGTCCGTCTCCTGGGGAGGCAGCACGGCGTCCTGCGACTTCACGCCCGCGATCGGGTGGTACTACTCGCAGCGCGTCTTCGACGGCGACTACTGCGAAATCCTCGCCTTCGACCGCGTCCTCTCCGAGCACGAGAAGCGCGTCGTCGAAAACTACCTCTCCGAGAAGTGGCTTGGACGCACTCTCCACGCCGACACTCTCGCGGCCCCCGCGCTCCCCGCCGCGACCGCGCTCCGCGTTGAAACCGGCGCGACGCTCGACCTCGCCGGCGTCTCCGCCACGGTGGCGTCGCTTTCCGGCAACGGCACGATCACGAACTCCTCCGAGACGGCGGCCACGCTCACGGTGACGGGCTCGGCGGACTTCACGGGCCGCATCGCCGGCCCCGTCACGGTCGCCACGTCCGGCAGCGCCTCCATCGGCGCGGTCGTCGGCTCCGGCGCGGCGCTCGCACAGCAGGGCGGGACGCTCGCCGCCGGGACGCATTTCCTGACGCCCCCGACCGATGGCCTTGCCTACTGGTGCGACGCCGCCGCGCGCGACACGATTCTCGAAGCCCCCGGAGTCGGCGTGACGGGCTGGGTGAGCCGCGCCGCGTCCACGTCGCCGTCGCTCGCCATCCGCGACGGCGCGCCCGCCTATGAGCCGGCCGGCCTTGGCGGCAGGCCCGCGCTGCGGTTCGGCACCGGCAGCTCGCTGATGGCCAAGGCGCCAAGCGCAGTCCGCTCGGTCTTTGTCGTGGCGGCCATTTCCGGCGCGCAGAGCGGCAACGGCGGCCTCTGGGGCATTTCCGGGCTGGATCGCGGCTTCCGGTTCGGCAACAACACGACGAGGCTCGAGGGCGATGACGGCCACGTCCGCCCGACGCTCCCCGGAGACCGGGTCTGCGTGGACGGCGTCCTCGACGGCGGACAGTCCGTTGACTTCGGAAGCGGCGTGACGCGCGTCTTCAGCGCCCGCATGGACGGCGACGCGGCCCACTTCGCCAACATCGGCCTTGGGTCTCCGGCGGCGCGCGGGACGGTGGTCGGCAAATACTGCTCCAACAGCTCGTTCCAGGGCCTTGTCGGCGAAGTGATCGCCTACGACCGCGTCCTCACCGACGGCGAGATGGAGCAGGTCGAGGCGTATCTCGCGGCGAAGTGGAAGGCGGCGACCTGGACGGAAGGCAATCCCCCGGCGGAGTACGAAGACGGATTCCTTGACGGCGCGGCACTGTCCGTCGGTTCCGGCGCGAGCGTCGATCTCGGCGCGGCGGCCGTCACCGTCGGGACGCTCCGCAACGACGGGACGGGCGGCTCCATCACGGGCGACATCTCGGTCACGGGCGAGTTCGTCGTCGACGCGCAGGGCCGCTCCACGATTTCGCCCGTCGCCGTGAGCGGATCCGTCGCCATCGGCCCCGCCGCCACGGCGACCGTCCTCGGCATCGGTAATCTGGAAAAGGGGTGCCGCCACGACGCGCTCACTGCGAGCGGCGGCCTCTCCGGCGTCTTCGCGTCGGTGTCCGGCCTCGCCGGCTCGTGGCGGGCGGGGCAATCGGCGAGCGCCTGGTATCTCGACGCCTCCCCGTTTGTCATGATCGTGCGATGACCGCCGCACGCTTGATGCTCGCCGCCGCAACCGCATGCGCGGCGACGGTCGCCGAATGCATCACCATCGGAACGGACGCGCTTCGGGTGGAAATCGATTCGGCGACCGGGCGATTGGCCGGCATCGAGTCCCGGGGGCGGACGCTCCTCGCCGACGACCCCGCGCTCCCGGCTCCCATGGCCTTTGACGGCGCCGATATCCGCGAGCAAAGCGATGCCCCGTGGTCGTGCGTAGGCGTCCGCGTGGCGGACGGGCAGACTGCGGTCGTCGAATGGACGCTTGGTCCGTGGCGCGGGTCGGTGGAATGGGAGGTCCTTCCCGCCGACAGGATGGTGCGCCGCTCCTTCGCGTTTGAATGGACCGGGGACGAGCCGGTCCGGCTCCATGCGTTCGAGGTCTTCCACGGGAAGATGCGCTGCCCCGGCGGGCGCGGGCGCTATCTCCTGCCGGGGAGATTCCCGCCGCTGAGCCGAAGCGCGGCGGAGTTTCTCGACGGCCATGTCGAGGAGGGGGCCGTCTTCACCCCCATGTCCATCGGCGACAACGGCGAAGCAAGCGTCATGGTGGCCGTGGACGAACTCGTCCCCTACGCCGACTACTCGGTTCCGCGTGTCATCGAAAGGGCGGACGGCTTTTCGCTCACGACGCGCTTCGAGACGGCCGGCTGGATGCGCAAGGGTGCCCCGCAGCGCGTGGGCGACGTGTGGCTCTGCTTCCGCGACGGCGACGCGGAGAATCATCTCCGCCATGCGGGCGACTGGTTCCGCAAGGTCGGCATGATGCCGCCGCCGGACCGCCCCGGCTGGATGGAGACGCTCGCCCTCTACTCCATGCACCCCTGCGGGCATGCCGAAGACAACTTCTCCGACCGCGACGGACTGGCCCTCGCCACCCGCTATCTTCCGTTTCTCGAGGCGCTGGGCGTGAACGGCATCTGGATGCGCCCGATCGAGGACCAGTCGCCCTACGTCCCGCGCGACTACTTCGCGTTCCAGCCGGGCATCGGAACCGCCGACGACCTGAAGGCATACGTCGCCGCCGCCCATCGTCTCGGCATCCGCGTGTGGCGCGACGCCGTGGTCCACGGCGGCCGCTCGGACTCCCCGCGCGCCAAGGCCCATCCCGAATGGCTCGCATGGCGCGAGGACGGACGCCCCGACCACGTGTGGACCTACGACTACTCCCACCCCGGATGGGTCGCCGCCTTCTCCAACATCGTCGGCGCCCTCACGCGGGACTACGGACTCGACGGCTGGCGCATCGACGTGGCAAGCGGGTCGCGCGGCCCCAACTGGAATCCGGACGCGGCCTCCATGCGCGGCAGTTCGGCCCGCTGCCAGGGCGGTCTCGCCCAGCAGCGCGCCATCCGCGCGGCGTCGCGCGCGGTGTCGCCCGATTCCGCCACGCTGGCCGAATCGACGTTCGCCTCCAGCGCCTGCGCGAGCGACGCCATCTACGACTACCGTCCGAATCTCGTCTGGTTCTTCCGCTTCACCGACACCGAGACGGCTGAATGCGTCCGCAACATCCGGCGATTCCTCCACGAGCAGCAGTGCGCCCTGCCGCCCGGCACGCTTCTCATGCACTACGCGGAGAACCACGACACCCTTCCCGCGCCGCTGCTGTTCGGCCGCGCCGCCGCCAACGCCCTCTTCGCGATGACGGCGTGGATTCGCGGCTTTCCTCTCGTCCCCGACGAGGGAGAGGACGGCTGCTTCGAGACATGGCGCAGCATCCTGCGCACCCGGCGCGAAGTCCCTGAACTCACGCGCGGCACATGCGACTACGAAGGCGTCGACGCGCCGGATGGCGTTTTCGCGTGCCTGCGCGAATGCGGGGAGGGGGCGAGCCTGGTCCTCGTGAATTTCAACGGCCGCAGGATCCAGGGTTCCGTTTCGTATCAAGGGGGAGCCGCCGACATCGACCTTCCGCCTTTTGGCTACGAAGTGCGCCGGGTTCGCGGCGCGCCGCTGCCACCCTGCGCGCCCGTGCCGCCGTTCCACGCGGAGGCCGGAGAGACCGCAAGCGAACGACAGCAAGAGGTCGCCATCACGCTCCGTTCCGGCGCGCCGGCGCCGGAGGCGTGCCGCATCGTCTCCGAGCCGCTGCCTTCCGGCTGCATCCGCCACCGCGTCGCCGACCTCGGCGGCCTGGCCGCCACCAACGTGCAGCTCGTCGTCCGGATGCCCGGCGCGGAGCGCTGGTTCGCGCATGCGGCGGACGGCGACTTCGAGAGTCCGTTCCTCGTGCGCCATCCGGGATGGGACAAGGTGGATTCGCAACTCTTCCACCGCCCGCGCGAAGGCGCCGTGCGCTGGCGCTCGTCGCTCCACCCCTTCGGCTTCACGCCCGCGCGAGCGTGTGTCGGAGGCATTTGCGGCGACAAAGCATGGTGCGTTTCCGGCATCGACCCGGCGAAGGCCGAGGCCGTTGTCCTTGATCGCGTAGGGTCCGAACCGGGCCTTGCCGTCGCCATCCGCAGCGACGACCCCGCCGGTCTGTCTTGCGAAGTATTGTTCACAAATGACAATTGCCACCATTGTTCGCAAATATCCTCCTTCACCGGCATTCCCGAACTCGCGGCCGTTATGGCCGGATGGGAGTGGGAGAGCGGGAACCTGCGCGTCCGCATCCAGCGCAACGGCACGTTGCGCGGCGTGTGGCGGCGCGACGGCCCCGGCGCCACTTGGCGGCGGATCCTCTCGGAGGCGTCCATCGAAACGGACACCGGCTCGGGCCGCCGCGCGATGTTCGGCGGACCCGGTTCCCGCGAATGCAAGCAAAGCCTTGAATTCGACTGCCCGATGTCGTTCTGGCGCGAAGCGGACGGAACGGTCCATCTGGATTTCGGCCCCGGCGACCTGCGCCAATACGGGCGAAGCGCGAGGATGGCCTCCCCCGTCTGGTTCCGCACACGCTACACGCTGCGCCCCGGAGACGACTCGTTCCGCCTGGAAAGCGCCCTCTCGGCGGAGCGCGCCTTCGCGGCGGGAGAGGGAACGCTCGCCCTGCGCATGGATTTCGACAACGAGGAACCCGGCGGGCACGTCGCCGAATGGTCGTCTTTCGGCGCGGAACCTCTCGTTCGCGACGAGGGCGATCATCGGTGCTATCATTGGTTGAGTCCCGCCGCCACCTTCGATCCGCAACCGGGAACCTGGCACGGCGTCAGGATGCAAATTCGATGACCCATCTCCAGAAACAGACCACAAACAAATGAGCGGAATCAACCTGGAATCCATCTACGAAGAGGTCCGAACGCCGGTCAAAACGGGCATGGCGCTTGCGCCGGAACCCGGCGAGATGCTGGACAGCCCCGTGGTTTTCCGCCACGGGAACCGCTGGTTCATGATGTTCATCCGCTTCGACGGCAAGGGCTACGAGACGCACCTCGCGAAATCGTCCGACCTGCGTTCCTGGACACGGCTCGGCTGCATCTTCCGGCGTGGCGAAAAGGGCGCGTGGGATTCGGCACAGGCCGATGGCTGGCCGGCCCTCGTCGACACACGCTGGGACGGCCCCAACAACCTCAACGCCTTCCAGGGCCGCTACTGGATGATGTATCTTGGCGGATCAAAGGACGGCTACGAGACCGACCCGCTCTCCACCGGCGTCGCCTGGACGGAAGCTCCCTCCGACCTGCGCCGCTGGACGCGCTACGCGGACAACCCCGTGCTGCAACCCTCGGACCCGGACGCCCGCGCCTTCGAGCGCGCGACGATCTACAGGCACTTCACGGTCGATGATCCGGCGCGCACGTGCGGCGGACGGTTCGTGAACTTCTACAACGCCGCCGACGCCGTCTCCCACCGCGAGACCATCGGCATGGCCGTCTCGGACGACATGCTGCACTGGCGGCGCGCCGGCGACGGTCCCGTGATCGAAAACGGAGACCCGGCGAAGCATTCGATCTCCGGCGACCCGATGATCCGGCGCATCGGCGACGTGTGGGTGATGTTCTACTTCGGCTGCCAGTGGAAGGGAGACCTCGGAGCGTTCGACACCTTCGCCTGCTCGCGCGACCTCCGGCACTGGACCAAGTGGGAGGGAGAACCGCTCGTCCAGCCCTCCGAGCCCTACGACGCCCTCTACGCGCACAAACCCTGGGTTCTCAAGCACGACGGGATCGTCTACCACTGGTATTGCGCCGTCGCGCGAAATGCGGACGGCCACCAAACCCGCGGAATCGCGCTGGCGACGTCAAAGCCGCTGCCCGACCCCCGTCCAGAAAGACAACCGAAATGAAGTCGTCGAAGTTCAACGTGGCGTCATCGTGCATGGCGCTTTTTGCATGGTGCATTCCTTCTGTCGCGGCTTGCGCGGCGGCAGCCGACTGGGCGCGCGCCGGCTGGACGCTGCCGGAGTCCGGCGCGGTGCGCGAGGGCGACGTGCTTGCCTTCGACCTCGCCGAAACCGGCACGTCGATGGCGACAACGCCCATCGACCTCTCGCCCTACGCCGGGAAATGCGCCACGGCGCGCATCCGCGTCGCAGCGGAGAATCTCCTGCCCGGCCCGCGCCGCCACCTTGGCTACAAGTTCATGATCTCGTTCGCGGACGAGGCCAGCGGCGAAATGATGTGGCCGGGCGCGCCGTGCCTTGTCGGCACCTTCGACTGGCGCGAATCGACCATCGAACTCGACCTGCGCGGGCGCAGGCCGGGGCCGGCGACGCTCCATCTCGGCATTCAGGATTCGAGCGGCCGCGTCCGCTTCGACCTAGCGTCGCTCGAAATCTCCGAGGCCGCGCCGCTTTTCCCCGACGACGACTCCGAAACGCAATGCGCCTATTCGCCGGCGGTCGCCGCGCGGCCCGTCGGGCGCGGCGTGATGCTGCCGTCGGAGCCTTGCAAGGAGGAGGATTTCCGCACGCTCCGCGAATGGGGCGCGACGCTCGCCCGCTACCAGATGATCCGCGGCTGGGGAACCGTGGGCGGCAACGCCGACATCGCCGAATACGCCGCATGGGTCGATTCCAAGATCGACCACCTTCTGAACGACGTCCTGCCGTGGGCGGGGAAATACGGAATCGACATCGTCGTCGATCTGCACGTCGCGCCGGGGGGCGTGGACGAATCGCGCGACATGGCGATGCTCCACGACGGACGCTACGCCGACGCCTTCGTCGAGGTCTGGCGCAACATTGCGCGCCGCTGCAAGGGGCAGCCCCGCATCTGGGGCTACGACCTCATTAACGAACCGGTCCAGACGAAGCCGGCGGCGCCGGGATGCGACTACTTCTCACTCCAGGCGAGGGCCGCGAAGGCCGTGCGGGAGATCGACCCCGTGACGCCGATCATCGTCGAGTCCAACATGGCCTGCTCGCCGGCGGCGTTTTCCTACCTGCGCGCGCTCGACCTCCCCGACGTCATCTACCAGGTCCACATGTATGTGCCGACGGAGTTCACGCATCAGGGCGTCTACGGCGGCAAGCCCATCGCATACCCGAACGCGGGGCGGGGGTGGAACCGCGAAGCGCTGGGAAGAATCCTCGCGCCGGTGCTCGACTTCCAGCGCCGCCACGGCGCGCGCATCTACGTCGGCGAGTTCAGCGCCATCTGCTGGGCCGAAGGCGCCGACCGCTACATCGCCGACTGTATCTCGCTCTTCGAGGAATACGGCTGGGACTGGACCTACCACGCCTTTCGTGAATGGGCCGGCTGGAGCGTGGAACACGAAGGCACCTGCCATGCCGACCTGCATCCCTCCGCCGACAACCCCCGCAAGCGCGCGCTGCTCGAAGGCCTGAACGCAAAATGACGAACCCACTGGAAACCATCCGCCGCGAACTGGCGGACGGCGTCCGCGAAATCGCGATTTCCAAAGGCGTCTACCGCGTTTCCCCGCCGGAAGGAAGAGGGACGTATCTCGCGCTGCGCGGGCTGCGCGACGCCACCCTCAATTTCAACGGCGCGGAACTGCGCGGACTCGCGAACACGCGCTTTCTCCTCCTTGAGGACTGCGAGAACGTTGTCGTGCGCAATCTCACGCTCGACTACGAGACGCCGCCCTACACGCAGGCCGAAATCGTCGTCGCCGACTCCGACGGCGCCTGGACGCTCCGGACGCTGGACGGATATCCCGCGCCGCCCCCCGCGCTCCTGCGCGAAATCTGGCCCTTCCAGGTTTACGGGCGCGGAACGCTCGAACTCGTGAACCCCATGCGCATGGGCGACGGCTTCAAGGTCATCAGGACCGGGCCGCGCGAATACCGCGCAAGCGGCGGCGTCAATCGCGCCGGGGGCGTAGGCGACATCGCCGTATGGAACGTTTTCACGGCGGGCGGGAAGGCCGATCTCGGCGGCGGTGCGGAGCGCAACGCGATCCACTGCCTGCGTTGCCGGCGCTGCGTCTTCGATGACGTCGCGGTTTACGCGACCCCCGGCGGGCGCGCCTTCGAGGAGCATTCGTGCGAGGCGAACGAATACCGGCGCTGCCGCGTCGTGCGGCGCGCGCCGGAGGACGACTTCGCCGCGCGCGAAGTCCCGCGCCTCCGCAGCGGCGGCCACGACGCCTTCATGAGCCGCCGCGCCGTCGTCGGGCCGAAGATCATCGACTGCGGTGCGCAGTATCACTGCGACGACGCGGTGAACGTCTCCGGCGTGTTCGCGGTCATCTCCGCCGTCTGCGGCCGCCGCGTCCGGCTCGTCTCCATTTCGGAATCGCCCTTCGCCGTCGGCGACACGGCGCAGGCGATGGGCATGGACGGCGCCGTCAAGCCCGAACTCGCCGTCACGGCAGTCGAGCCGCAGCCTGCCGCCGCGACAGAATCCGAGCGCGCATTTCTGCGTTCCATCGGGCTTTGGCCGGGGCTCGCGGAGCAAAGCCCGGCGATTGCGTCGGAAATCGAAGTCGCCGACGCGGTAGGCCTCGCG
Source organism: Verrucomicrobia bacterium UBA6982 (assembly GCA_002448475.1). Classification (GTDB taxonomy): domain Bacteria; phylum Verrucomicrobiota; class Kiritimatiellia; order RFP12; family UBA3636; genus UBA3636. The sequence continues at coordinate 6,838 of DJYI01000053.1, read as the reverse complement.
CGCGGCGACGCCGTGATCTCCAACCGGGCGCAAGGCAGCGGCTTCGAGATACGCGGCTGCACCTTCGGCCACAACCGCGCCTTCGGAATGCGCATCCGCGCCTCGAACGGCGTCATCGCGGACAACACCGTCGAGGCGACCGAAGGCTGGGGCCTTTTCATCGGCCCGGAATACGAATGGCTCGAAGGCGGAATCTCGCACGACATCGCGATCACCGGCAACGACTTCCGCGGCTGCGGCGTCGCGGTCGGCGGCACCGCCGCATTCCGCCGTCCGCTTCCGCCCGGCAGCCTCCGCAATGTCGCGCTCGTTGGATGACCAATACCATGCTGCTGCACTCTGACATCTTCTTTCCTCTTCCCGCCGGAGCCGTCGCGATGCGCGGCGGGCTGGAGCGCGTGATCCGCGCCTCCATCGACGGCTGGATTCTCGGCGCCGTCCCCTACCATGACTTCTCCCGCATCTTCCGCGAGGGACGCCCCAAATACGCCACTGGCGAGATGTGGGGCAAATTCGTCCGCTCCGGGTGCTTTATGTACCGCGCCTTCCCGGAACCCGCCATACGCGATCGGATGCGGGAGGCCGTCGCCGAAATCCTCGCCGCCGAGCGCCCCAACGGCTCCATCAGCTGCTCCCCGCCGGAGGCGCAGCCCGACGGACCCGGCGGCGATCTCTGGGAGCGCAAGTACGTGATGCTAGGCCTCCTTGAATACTACGCGCAGATCGACCGCGACCCTGCCGTCCTTGCCTCGCTTCGCCGCCAGGCCGACGCGATCCTCGCGCAGGTCGGTCCGGCCCCGAAGGCCGACGTGCGCGACCTCGGGTGGAGTCCGAACCACGTCGAATCCTCCACGCTCCTGGAACCGTTCATGCGCATCCACGCCCTCACGGGCGAACCGCGCTACCTCGAATTTGCGCGCTATCTCGTAGAGTGCGGCGGCGCGAAAGGCTCCGACCTCGTGCAGATGGCGCTGGGCAACGTGCCGCCGCACCTCATGGGCGGCGTCTATCCCAAGGCATACGAGACCACGAGCTACTTCGAGGGGCTGGCCGACTACGCGCGCGCCACGGGTGACGGGCGGGTGCGCCAGGCCGTGCTGAACTACTTCGCGCTCGTCCGCGACCGCGAGCTCACGATCGTCGGAAATGGCGGCGCCGACCAGCCATTCCACCCGCGCGTCTGCGGCGAGGCGTGGAGCGACACAGCCCGCGAGCAGACGAACCCCGACATCACGCGCATGATGGAAACCTGCACGGGCGTGACGTGGATGAAATTCTGCTCGCACGTCCTGCGCCTGACGGGCGACTGCACCGCCGCGGAGGCGATCGAGACCTACGTCTACAATGGCCTCGTCGGAGCGATGAAGCCCGACGGAACGGGCTTCAGCTACGTGAACCTCCTCGACGGAGTGAAGACTACGAACACCGGCTGGGGCTGGGAATTCGGCGGCTTCCGCGTCACGTGCTGCAACCTCAACGGCCCGATGGGGCTCGCCTACATCCCCTACGTCGCTGTGATGCAGAGCGCCGAAGGCCCCGTCGTGAACCTCTATTGCGGCCTTGACGCCAAGACCAAGACGCCCTCCGGCGCGCCGCTCGCGCTCTCCATCGACACCGACTATCCGCGCGACGGCCATGTGCGCATCGCCGTCTCGCCCGCCGCGCCGGAGACCTTCACGCTGCGCCTCCGCATCCCCGCGTGGAGCGCCAACACGGCGGTGACCGTAAACGGGGATGCGGCTTCCAGCCGCGCCGCCCCGGAGACGCGGCCCGAAGGCCGCATCCCCGTCAGCGCTGGCACCTACCTGGACCTCCGCCGCGAATGGCGGCCCGGCGACGCCGTGACGCTCGACTTTGACATGCGCTGCCGCCGCATCGAGGGGCCGCGTGGCGTGAATCGGGCAGGGGATGGCCGCGTGGCCGTTGCCTACGGTCCGGTCGTCCTCACCCGCGATGAGCGCCTCGATCCCCGTTTCGACGAACCGGCCGACATCCAGTCCGACGCCGGCGGCACAATCCACGCGCGCCGAATCCAGCCGCCTTCAGGCGCCCGCGTCGCCTTCGAGATCCCCCTTCGCGGCGGCGGCTCGATCCTCATGACCGACTACGCCTCGGCGGACTGCTGGGACGGCTCGCGCATCCGCACGTGGATTGCGCAATCCGGGGCATTCCGGTAACATTTTCGCCATGAAAACAAAGGAGATTTCGATTCCCGCTGTCCTTTTCGCCGCTTGCGTCCTCCACGCCGAAGAGCCGGTCCGGTCATCGCCCCCGCCGCCCGTAAACTGGGACTCAGCCTGGCTGTCCGGGTCGCTCGGCCGCGACTGTCCGTTCTTCGCCCCTGGCGAGGAGATGGCCTTCTCCATCCGCCTTGAGGGCGCCGATGGCGACATCCCGCCAGACACCTACTTCGTCGATTGGGAGCGGCGCGGCGACGACGGAATCGTCAAGAAGGGCCGCGCCCCGCTCCCGACGGACGAGGCTCCGCTCGTCGTCCGCACGAAAATGGACGCACCGGGCTTCGTCTGCGTCGAGGCCAACGTCGTGACAGCCGATGGCAGGCGCGTCCCGAAGAACCACCGCTGGGAGAAGCGCGTCTTCTTCATGGGAGGGGCGGCCGTCTCGCCCGAAACGCTCGCGCCTGGCACGGAGCCGGCGGACTACGACGCCTTCTGGGCCGCGCAGATGGCCGACCTCGACGCCGTTCCCGTCGAAGCGGAGCTTGTCCCGACGCCATGCGCCGACCCCGGCGTCCGACTCTACGCCGTGCGCGTTCCCTGCGCCGGGCCGCGTCCCGTCACGGGATGGCTCACCATGCCCGCCGACGCCTCTCCGGAAAAGCGCTATCCCATTGAAGTCAGCTACCGCGGCGCATCGCACAACGACCAGCCAGCGCCGGACAAGGGCCCCCGCGACCGCATCCGCTTCGAATCCAACGGCCATGGCTTCGACCTAGGCCGAGGGCCGGACTACGTAAAGGAGTTCTTCTCCTCGATTTGCAAGCCCGGCTTCGAATACGGCTTCGATCCCGAAAGCAACGAGCGTCGCGAGACGAGCTACTGGCTCGGCATGGCGCTGCGGGCCGTCCGAGCGCTCCAGTGGATCGCGACGCTCCCGGAGTGGGACGGCAGAACCCTCGAACTCTCCGCCGGCAGCCAGGGCGGCTGGCAGGCGCTCCACGCCGCCGCGCACTTCCCGGGCGTCACGAAAATCACCACCGCCAGCACGTGGGGCTGCGACTGGACCGGGCAGGCCGAACACGGGCGCCTGAAGGCGGGCTACCGTCCGAAATGCTGGTTCCCCGACATGGCCTACTTCGATCCCGTCTTCGCCGCAAGGCGCGTCCGCTGCCCCGTGCAGATCACCCGCGCCGGACTGGGCGACTACGTTGTCGCACCGTCGTCGCTGGCCGTCCTCTACAACGAGCTGCGCGTCCCGAAGACAATCACGTGGTGCCAGGGCTGGACGCACGGCTGGAGTCCGGCCGGCATGTCGAAATGGACCATCGACGGCGGCTTCGACGCCGCCGTGACCGGCGCGTCGGCCTCCGCCCCGACGACATTCGACTCCGGAAGTCTCGCCAATCCGTGATCCATCCCCGCCGCCGCTTTCGGCGAGGCGCGGCCGCTGATAGGACTGGCGGAAAATCAATTTTGAAGCCACAAAGAACACAAAGAAACACAAAGCCTTTGTGAACTCTGTGCCCTTTGTGGCTGAAACAATCTTTGCGGCGCAGCGCGCCGTGCGAGGACCGGCGGGACTGGCGCGACGGGCGCGACTGGCGCGACGGGCGAGAGAACGGGCGGAATGACATTCACTCCGGCGGCTCGCGGCCATGGTGGCGGCGCCATCGTGAGGGGGTTTCTCGGAAGAGCGCCAGAAAGCGCCGGGAGAGGCTGCTTTCGTCCGGGAACGCGCACAGGTCCGCGATTTCCGCGATGGGAAGCGATGTCGTGCGGAGGAACTTCTGAACTGCGGCGAACCGGACGCGCTCGATCTCGTCCTTGACCGTGCGCCCGATGCCGTCGGAGAAGAGCCGCTCGGCCATGCGCCGCGAGCAGCCCATGGCCGCAACGACGTCGCCCACGCCCAGCGCTCGCCCACCCGCCGTGTCGCGGATGAAGACGAGGTCTTTCGCGAGGAAGGGGTTCGTCATGGCCCGGTGTCCTCGGGCCAGGGCTACAACTGGAAGGAGACGGCCGTCCCCGCGCCGCGCGCCGACGACGCCGCGCTCTACACCTTCTCCGACTGCCACTTCGCCATCGGCATGGACGAGGGCGTCGTGAACGCCCAGGCCAAGACCCTCGCGGCCTTCGGCCTGCTCCTCCCCGACGCGCGGTAGGGCGTCAGGCGAAGGAGACGGCGCACCGGGCCTTGGCGGGGCCGATGGAGAGCGTGTCGCCCGCCGCGAGGACCGCCGGCGCCGCGAGCGGCGCGCCGTTGCGGTAGGTTGGGTTGCGCGGCGCTTCCGGCGGCGGCAGCACCAGCCAGTCGTCCCCCGCCCCGCGCTCCAGCACGAACTGCGGCGCGTCGCCCGCGTAGCGCGCGTCGTCGCCGACGATCCGCCGCAGCGTCGCGCGCGTCACCGCGAACCGCCCGCCCGTCGAGAAGACGCCGTTCGGGCCGGAGAGGACCAGTCGGGAATGCCGAATGCTGAATGCTGAATGCTGAATGGGGGCGGTTCCGGACGGTTTCGCTTTCGGGAACGAGGACGAAGGCGTCTTCGCTTCCGCGGACGGCGCGCCTGCGTCGGCTCCGCCGCGCCGCGCCGCGACCGCCGCAGCGTGGAGCTCGGCGACGGTCGGGCGCCTGTCCGGGTCGGGCGAGAGGGCGCGCAGAAGCAGGCGCGCGAGGCCCGGCGCGGCGACGCCGGGGAGCAGCGACGGCATCTCGAGGCCGAAGTCGTGCCGCCCCGCCAGCACGCGCTCGCGGTAGTCGCCCGGCTCGGCGTCGTCGCCGAGCGCGGACGCGAACGGATGCGCGCCGGCGAGCAGCCTCCAGAGGATGAGCGAGGCGGTGAAGGCGTCGGACGCCGTCGTCGGCACGTCGCCGCGCAGGTGCTCCGGCGAGAACCACCCCGGCGTCCCGACGTAGCCCACGGAGGGATCGCCGTGCCACGGTGCGCGGCGGTCGGCGAGGACGGAGAAGTCCATGTCGACGAGCAGCGGACGGAACAGCAGCTCCTTCCCGGTGCCGAGGCGCACCATCTGCACGTTCTCGGGCTTGAGGTCGGCGTGGACGATCTTTGCCTCGTGCAGGCGCGCGAGCGCCGCGAGGAAGATCGTCGCGACCATCAGCCGCTCGGGGCCGCTCAGCGCGCGGCCGCTGTCTCCGGCGTCGATGAGGTCGCCGAGGTTCCGGTTGCCGGACACGAACGGGAACACCTGGAAGATGTTCGGGTTGCGCGTCGGCCGCCCCTCGTGCTCGAACGTCGCGCTGAAGACGTCCGTCGCGCGGATGGTCTGCTGCGCGAGGACGGGCTCCGCGCCGAGACGGCGATTGAGCTCGATCTCGTAGCGCAGGTAGTCGTCGTACCACGGCTTCAGCGTCGTCGGCGACGTGTAGGCCTTGAGGAAGACCTTCTCGCCGTTCTCGTCGGTGGCGGAGAACGCGTTGGCACACGCGCCCTTGTTGAGCAGCTTCAGCAGGGCGTAGCGGTGGCGGTGGCTGGCGACGCGGTCGCCGGAAGAGGGAACGATTGGCATGGCTTTTGGCGCGCGGGGCGGGCCGCGTCCTGCGGACGCGGTCGCCCGCGCGCAAAATCGATGTAAAAGGTTGGGTGGGCCGGCTTCGCCGACCGGATGGTCGAACGGTCACACGGTCGGACGGATTGTTCTCGTTCGAGCCGCTTCGCGGCGGGCG
>DJYI01000053.1:303-898 GCA_002448475.1 Verrucomicrobia bacterium UBA6982 | reverse complement strand
GCGCGCCCGCCCGCCGAAGCGCCGAATCCCGCGGGGTGGCGCCGCCGCCCCGCGGGATTCAAGCTTACGAGTCGAGAGCGTCCGCCGCGGCGGAGGCCGAGACGGACTTGGCGAGCATCTCGAGCGTCTTGCGGAAGTGCGCGCGGTCGCCGGTGAAGCGCGCGAGCGCCGCGACGGGCGTTTCGCCGGGCTCGACGGCGACGGGCGTGTATTCGCACTTGTCGATTTGCGAGAGGTCGTCGTAGCACTCCATCGCCGGCGCAAAGACCGAGAGGCGGATGCGCGCCTCGGTGACGGCGTTGGCGACGTCCGCGAGGCCCATCGACGGGTCGCCCGCGAAGGTCGGGTGGAAGGAGGCGTCGGTGAACACCACGACGACGCGCGCCGCCTCGGAGCGGTAGCGCCACGCGCGCGGGTCCTCGTCCTGCGCGCCCTTCGGCGCGGCGGGGAGGTTCGCGACGGCGTGCAGCGCGTCGAGGAGCGACTCGGGCTCGTCGCCGCCGCCGCCCGCGACGATGCGGTCGAGCTGCGCGCGAAGCTCCGCCGGGTCGCGCGTGAACGGGTTCGGGACGAACCACGCGTCGCCGTCGCACCC
>DJYI01000053.1:0-223 GCA_002448475.1 Verrucomicrobia bacterium UBA6982 | reverse complement strand
GCGTCGCGGTAGGCGTAGACGGCGGCCCGCCAGTCCTTGAGCGGCGGCGCGGCGTTGAAGCCGACGGGCGTCGCGAGCGAGTCGAGGAAGGCGCCGATGTTGTCCTTCACGGCGTCGATGTTGGACTGCATGGAGCCGGTGGCGTCCAGCAGGAAGAGGATGTCGGCGACACCCTTGACCTTGGGCTTGTTTTCGTTTTCCATCTGGGGTTCCTTTGGGTTTG
>DJYI01000088.1:32644-43937 GCA_002448475.1 Verrucomicrobia bacterium UBA6982 | reverse complement strand
TGCCCGCACCACCTATCGCGGGCAGGATGCCCGCGCTCCCAGGAATGCCCGCGCGGCCAGGGCGGGCCGGCCCGTTGATTGTCAGGGTTCTGCCGTTGGGGAGCGTGAGGCGGATTTCCCCGGCGAGAGCTTCGCCGAGGACGTAGCCCGCGCCGCAGGGATCGACGGGATAGAAGCCCATCGTGGCGAAGAGATACCAGGCCGAAAGAGCGCCGCAGTCGTCGTTGCCGCAGATGCCGTCGGGCGCGGTGGTGTAGAACTCCTCCGCGATGCGGCGGCAGATCGCCGCGGTCTTGTCGCGGCGGCCGAAGAGCGTGTAGAGGAACGGGATGTGCAGACTCGGCTCGTTGCCGTGCCAGTCCTGACCGATCTGGCCGGGCCGCAGGGAGCCGTCCGAGAGGCGCCCGCCGTCGGCGGAATTGCCGCCAATCTTGGATGCGGGCGGCGGCGTGGCGAAGAATTCGTCGAGCTTCGCCTCGGCGGCGGCGCGTCCGCCCAGCGCCTCGGCGAGACCGTCCGCGTCGTGCGGCACGAACCACAGGGCGATCCATGGCGTCTGCTCGGTGTAGTCGCTCCAGAAGGCGCCCGGGACGCGAGCCTGGCACGGATCGAACGGCTCTCGGAACGCGCCGCCGTCGGTCTTCGCGGCGCGTGGACGGAAAAAGCCAGTTTTCTCGTCGAAGAGGTTGCGCCAGATTCCGGTCCACCTGCGCGCCTCGCGCGCCCCATCGTCGTTGCCGAGCCATTCGGCGAAGCGCGCGACGCAGGCGAAGTCGTAGGCGGCGTCGAGCGTGACGTTGACGCTTCCGCCGGGCGGCAGGAACTGGTCGAACACGCCCGGCTTCCACGGCACGTAGCCGTTTTCCCAGATGGCGTTCCAGGCGCTGTTGGGGAGTTCGGAGTCGAATGCGGTGAGCGACTTCGCCATGAGGGCGAGCGCCGCGTCGGCGTCGAAGTCGCGGAAGCCCTTGCTCCAGGCGTCGGCAAGGATCGCGATGGCGTGCATTCCCGTCATGCAGTGCGTCTCGTGGCCCCACATGGCCCACGTGGGCAGGTGGCCGTGCTCGCGTCCGGTAGCGAGGATGGAATCGATGAAGGCCGGGACGCGCTCCGGCACGACGAGCGTGTAGAGCGGATGGACGGCGCGGAAGGTGTCCCAGATGGAGAGCGTGGAGTAGTGGCCGCGCCGCGAGGCGTGGACCTGCCCGTCGTCGCCGCGGTAGCGTCCGTCAGGGTCGCTCACCACGTTGGGCTGGATGCAGCAGTGGTAGAGCGCGGTGAACCACTTGGTCTTCTGCGCGTCGCTTCCGCTCACGAGCCGCGCGCGGGCGAAGAGCGAGTTCCACGCTTCGCGGCAGGCGGTCCGCACGTCGCCAAAGGAGCGCTCGCCAAGCTCGGAGGCAAGCGTCGAGGCCGCGGCCTCGGCCGAGACGGTCGAAAGCGCGATGCGCACTTCGAGGACGTCATTGTCGGAGAATTCGACGACGAACCGGTCCCCCGCCCCCTGGAACGGATTGGACGGACGACGCTCGATTTTCGACCACGGGCGGTCGAAGCGTATCGCCCAGAACAGCGAGTAGGGAGTCCAGCCAAGCGCGGTCTTGCCGCCGAGGATCGTGCGGCGGTCGTCGCCGAGCGAAAATGACGATTCGGGAATCGTGGGGCCGAGCTTGGCGTTCCAGCCCTGCATGAGCATCGACGCACCATCGACGAGGAGGCGCGGAGAAGCGCCGTCCGGCCACGAAAACCGCCAGATGGCGCAGCGCTCCGTGGCGGTCGTCTCGACGCGGACGCCATTTTCGAGCTCGACCGAGTAGCGGCCGATTTCGGCGGTTTCGGAAACTTTCCCTACGGGACTGTCATCTGTGGCCAATGGGAACAGGCGGAGGTCCCCCATCGCGGGGCGGCCGGTGCCGGAGAGATGCGTCTGCGAAAAGCCGCGAATGAGCGCGTCGGAACGCTTGTAGCCGGAACACCAGATTCGCGAGCCGTCGCCGGAATCGGGACCGGGCTGGACCATGCCGAAGGGCATGCACGGGCCGGGGAAGCAGTTGGCGGAGCCGTCGGTGCCGATGAAGGGATCGACAAAGGCCGCCAAGTCCAGCGCATCTTCGCTACGGGCGGCGACAGGGGTTTCAATCGGGTTCATGACTGGAGTTAAGTTCATGATCGTGGAGTCATCCATGTGCGTGGCGCGAATTCTCCCACCACGCCGGAACGGATGTCAACACGTCGGCGAAATTTGCACCAAGACATTGGGATCAGCCGATTTGACAGTCCGGCAACCCGCACGAAAGTCAACCAGAGCGAAAGCGGATCGGGCGGTGCAAGGACCTTTCAACCTTTCAACTTTTCAACCGTATGCCGCACACGAACCCACTTGACAAAAAATCATACCGCACTAGAATCTTTTTCATGTTTTTCACCTACGCGAAAAAGGAGAATGCCGCATGACCACCGCGACACTTTGCGAACGCGGACAGATTACCATTCCCAAACAGTTCCGCTCCAAACTCGGATATCGCCCTGGCATGAAATTCGATTTCAAGGTTGTCGGCGGCAAGTTGCAAATGGCACCGGCCCCCGAAGACAAGAAGCGCAACCCATACGAAGAGGCCAGAGGGATCCTCAAAGGTGTTTTCGGCGACATGTCCGTTGACGAGATTGTGCGCGAGATGCGGGGTTGCTGATGACATACGCCATTGACACCAACGTGATTTTCGACATTCTTCTCGACGTTCCGGATTACTCACAGGCCGCGATAGACTTTCTTTCAAAACGAATGGAGCGCGATTCCTTCGTTGCCTGCGACGTCGTCTGGGCCGAGGCCTCGGCCGGCTTCTCCGACAAAGAGGAGTTCCGTCGCCGCATGGCCGATTTCCGCATCTCGTTTTCCCCCATGCCCGAATCAGCGAGCATTCGCGCCGGAACGATCTGGAAAATGGCGCGCCGGGAACTGATTGCCGCCGGGAAGCCGAGGATCGCGGTCGTGCCGGACTTTCTCGTCGCCGCCCATGCGATGGAATGCGCCGACGCCCTCATCTCCCGCGACCGCGGCTTTCTGCGGACGTGGTTCTCCAGACTGAAAGTCATCGACCCGATGGACGCCTGACGGGAACGACGGAGAGGGTATTTCATGGAAGGGAGAGCGTATCGCGGCGATTCCGGTCCGAAGCCCACTTCCGGAAGACGGCTTCGGCCTTCTTCCCGCGCAACGTGAAATCGGTCGCGCGAACTTGCTCGCGCGTCACGTCCGGCCTCTGCGGCGAATGCTGGTCCCACTTCCACCAGTGGAAGCCGCGGCACCACTCTTCGCCGGCGAAAACCCGGAACAGCGCCTCGGCATATCGGGCCTGCTCCTCTTCGTCAGGCTCGCCGAAAGGTGACGTCGCCGACGGATCGATCGCCCCGTCCCTCATCGACGCGCATCCGCATTCGCCAAAGACCACCGGACGGCCGATCGCATCCGAGATCGCCTTCATCTTCGCCTTCGCGTCCTGCAAGTTCGCGACCATCTCCTCGACGCCCAGGCGCTTCCCCATATCCTCCGTCCTTCTCGCAGGACAGTAGTAGCTAATCGACAAATATTCCAGCGAATGGAACCAATGCCCGGGATCGGAAAGGAACTTGAGAAAATCGACTTTCCCGGTGTGCAGGGTGTGGCAGCTCGTGACAGGGCCGGGATATTCTTTTCGCACGGCGGCAACCACTTCCTTCCACAATTCCGTCTCCTCCACCATGCAATCAAGTTCGCTGTCGATGCAAAAAGCCTCGCAACGGGTTCTGGCGGCAACTCGCGCATAGTGTGCGCTGCGCTTCTTCAGCGACTCGAACCACTCCTTGCGCGCCGTCGAACTGCGCCCATACATCCTTTTGCCGCCCTCGGCGGGCAGCCAGACCGAAAGTCTGCCGTAGCCGTCCCTACATTCGAGCATCGGGCGTAGCTGGATCTTCATCCCCTTGGCGTGGATGTAATCTATAATATCCTTTAGTGCCAGATCGTCGGGGGTAAGGTCGAAATCGGCGTATTGAAACGTCGATTGGCACGTGTCCTGCCAGACGGTGGCGACGACCGTCACCCAATTTGCTCCAGCCCGGGCGATGGCATCGATTTCCTCCTTCGCCATGTCGGACGTGAAATACGCATTCGAGCCGTAAAAGCCGAACGTCACGCCCCACTGGGTCCCTTCGGGAATCTTCGCGGAAAATGTCTCCCCGCCGGCGGCGTCCGCCACGATGCCGGCAAGCGCCATCGCGCCCAAGGAAATTGTTGCATACTGATTTTTCATTTTTGTACTCTTTGATAGACGGAGGGGTGGTAGTGAAATGGGAACTGCAGATTCGTCCGGAAGTCCAGCGTCCGCCGCCGAGCAGCTGTGCGTGGGAAACGGTCGAGCCGGTGCTTGTCGCGGCGCTGCATACTACAAAAGACAGGCCCCCATGCCGAGCAGCGCGGCGCGCAGGTCGGGATACGCGACGGAGCGAAGGGCGCCGCCGCGGCCGTCGCGCAGGGACAGCGCGGCGGCGAGGCCCGCGGCCTGCCCGGTGGCGAAGCACGTGGGCATGACGCGGGCGCTACTCTGGACGAGGTGGTCGGTGCCGATGCAGCGCCCGGCGACGGCGAGGTTCGCGATGCCGCGCGGCAGCAGCGCCCGGTACGGGATGCCGTAGGAGCCTCCCTTCCCGCACGTTTCGGCCTTGCGCGGGCCGGGTCCGGAGAACTCGGCCATGGCGGCTTCGCGCGTCGGGGCGTGGGCGTCAATGTAGTGGCAGGCGCGCGCAATGTCGTCCGGCCAGGTCCGGCGCGCGTGGAAGTCGGCGATCGAGACCTCGGCGTCGGCGACAATTCGGCGCGACTCGCGAACGCCCATGAGCGACCCGGTGGCCGCGAGCGTGATGCCGGAGTAGCCGGGGACGCGCCGCCGGTAGAAGCGCTCCCACTCGCGCAGGTTTTCGCGCGCCTCGACGAACGCGGCGGTGAGCGAGCGCTCGTCCGTGGCGTCCACGCCGTCCACGTGCCCGACGTTGCCGCCGGAGGAGGTGGCGGTCATGGGGATCAGGCCGGGCAGATGCGGGTCGGGGCGGGAGAACTCGCCCGCCGCGATCGCCTCGCGGAGGCGCGCGCCTCCCTGCCCCCACAGGCTCGTGCCGGCCGCCTCGGCGGCGGCGCGGTCCACACCGCTCCAGACGCTCGGAAGCGTCGCCGCCTGGCAGCGGCCGTCGGCGTCGCCAATGCGCGTCTCGGCTCCGGCGAAGGCGGCGATGTCGGCGTCGCCAGTCGCATCGACAAAGACGCGTGCGCTCGCGGCGAAAAGACCGGACTTGGCGGCGCAGACGACGTGCGAGACGCGGTCGCCCTCGCGGCGGACGGCGACGACGCGCGTCCCGAACAGGAAGCGGAAGCCGGCGGCCTTTGCCATGCGGTCGTAAACGAGCTTCGCGCCTTCGATCTGGTAGTGGAACCGGCGCGTCAGGAAATCGCGGTCGGGGTCGTATCCGGGAGGGCCGAATCCGGCGCCGCAGACGGAGCGCACGAATTCGGCGCAGACGCCGCCCGTGAGATCGCGGACGCCGTCGGTCATCGAGCAGAAGATGTTGATTCCGGCGGCGGTGCCGATGCCGCCGAAGCAACTGCCCACCTCGACGAGGAGGACGTCCGCGCCGGAACGCGCGGCGGCGACGGCGGCGGCGAATCCCGCAGGGCCGCCGCCCGCCACGAGGACGTCCGCCGTTTCTCGGACGAGAATGGGGGGAAAACGGATTTCGTTCATCGGTGTTCCTTCAAACGCAGTTCCATTTTGCCGAGCGGCGAATTGAAAACACGGTCGGAACGGTCGGCGTGGAAGCCGTGCAGGTCGCCGTCGCACCAGCGCAGGACATTCTCCGCTCCGGCGCAGGGCAGGAGCAGGCCGGTGACGTCGATCTCGCGCATGAGATCGGGGACGTTCAGGGCGCGCCCGTTGAGCATGATGCCGCGAAGGGGGCGGTCGGCGGCGATGAAGAGGCGGCGCGAAGGCGCGCGCCCGGCGACGGCCTCCGGCGTCGGGAAGCGCGTTTCATACCAGCGGTGCGGCGCGGCCTCCCCGGGAGCGACGGGCGTTTCGTCGGCGTAATCGACGCAGACGATCCAGCGCTCGAGCGGACGCGACGCAACGGCGGCGCGGCGGCGATGCAGCGCGAACGTCGCGCCCGCGCCGTTGGGGCGGCCGCCGAACTTCACTGGATCGGAAGCGCTTTTCGTGCCGTCGATCTCGATGCGGATTTCGAGCCGTCCCCCGCCTTCGCGGGCGGCGGCGGTCGCGTCAAAGGAGAACTGCCCGCCCTGCCGGAAGCCCTTGAACGGATCGAGCCCGGGAACGCCGCGGCCGTTGACCGTGACGCGTCCCCACGGGGAGAGTCCGCGCATCGCGAAGCCGCAGTGCATGACGAGATCGACCGAATCTCCGGCGTCAAGCCATTCCCGCGGCACCTGCGCCGAAGTCGCGAACGCGACGACGGAATCCTCCGGCATTCCAAGGGCGCCGAAGAATCCGGGGGCGCAGGGCGACCAGCCGTCGCGCAGCACCACGACATCCGGCGAAGGCTCCACGACCGGCGCGGCGGAGATCGGATCGACCGCTTCGACCGGATGCCAGATTTCGGCCAGCGCGGAGAGCCAGCGAAGGCCCGCGCGCGCCGGGTCGGCCTTGGGATAGGTGAAAAGGCGCGTCTGCATCGGCGCAAAGGTGCCGGAGACGGAGGCGAACTGGAGTTCGCCTCCCCCCTGCGCGGATGCAGCCAGCCGAACGTTTGCGGCGGCTTCCACCTCCGGCTCCACGCCGTCGCCGGGGTTTTCCATGCGGGTGGCGACCACGACGTCGAAGACGCCGTTCTTCGATTCGCGGGGCGAAGCCCAGAAGCGCGGATCGCCGCTCTCCCAGTCCGGCGCGCCGGCGGCGCGGCGCAACGCGGACGCTAGACCGGCGGCGTCGGCGCCATCGGGCGAATACGCACCGGAGACGTCCTTCATCGACGGCCACGACGAAAGCCGGACAAAGCGCGCCCGGACATCGGGGGCGGCGTCCGCGAAGGCGGCGTCGAGCGGCGCGGCGCCCCTGCGCTCCGGCAGATGGAGACCGGTCGTGGGCATGGCGACGAAAGTGCCGCCGCGCTCGACGTAGCGGCGGATCGCGGCGGCGTCGCGCGCCTCCATCACGGCCGTGGCGCAATCGACGACGACCGGGAAGCGCCCGAGGAACCCGGACTCGTGCAGATCGGGAATCTCCGCATAGACGAAATCGCGGCCGAGCGCCTGCAGGAGGCCGCGCCCGACGTCGCGGATTTCGACGTCGCGCGCCATTTCCGGCGAGAGGCGCGTCACGCGCGAGGAGCGAAGCACCGCCACGCGCGGAAGCGGCATCCGAAGCTGTCCGATGGCGCGAAGGAGCGCGGCGTTCGTCTCGCACCAGGCGGCGACCTCGGGGTTCTTCGAGCGGTAGTCGCCAATCGCGAAAACGAGATCCGCGGCGTCGTTTCCGTATTGCAGGTAGCGGGACGCGGCGGCGCGCATCGCCGCGACGTCCTTCGGCGGACCGCCCTGCTCGCAGCTCCACGGCAGGCCGTGGGACTTGGAGAGGCGCGCGCCGGTGTAGGGGCACCAGTAGGCGCCAGCCGCGCCGGTGTCGTGGAAATACGCGCCGTAGCGGCGGCAGAGATCGAGGGCCTCGTCCTGCGCCTCCTTGACGGCCATCATCTTGAGCGGGCGCACCGGATCGGCGGCGCGAACGGCGCGGATGCGGTCCTCGATGTAGCGGACGCGCAGATGCGAGGCGAAGTTCACGGCGTCGAACCAGCGGCGGTTGAGCGCGTCCCCCATGTCCGGATAGAGCGCGAGAGGGCGCGCCGTGAGATAGACGTAGCCGGGGAGGCACGAGCCGTGCGCGTTCACTAGGATTTCGTTGCGGCCTTCGCGCAGGGCGGGCCCGAGATCGTAGCAGCGCGAGAAGTCGCCGGGCAGGCGCTCGCAGCGGACGCCGTTCACCGTGACGTCCGGGGGCGCCCCGTAAACTGTCTTGTAGGCGGCCGAGGCGATGTGCAGGTGGCGCGCGGCGGCGAGACCGCCGCGAGGCACGTCGAACGAGCGGCGCAGCAGGACGTCGCGGTAGCGGTCCGGCGGCTTCACGTGCCACGACTTGGAAAAGGCGAGCAGGATCGCGTCGTTGCACGGACCGCGCTTCCACCGCGCCCCGCCGTCGGTGGAAATCTCCCATTCGCCAAAGAGGTCGATGTCGCGCTCCGGATCGCGCGGAAGGAAATCCTCCGGCACGGGCACCGGTCCCGGATCGCCGGAAACGCCCAGGACGTCGCGGGCGTAGGCGCGCCACTCCGCGACAACGGACGGCGTCGCGGCGCACGAGGCGAGCCAGTTCAGAGTGCCGCAGGTGAGCTCCTCGCAGACGTGCCAGCCGAGCAGAGGCGAATCCGGGCGGTTGAAGCGCTCCGCAAGGCGGCGGCGCGCGTCGAAGCGGTAGCGGTCGCTCGGGACGCCCGGAACGCCGGCGTTCATCGCGCCGGTGGTGAGGACGTCGATGTAGTAGAAGGCGGGCAGGCCGACGTAGCGAGGATCGCCGGGAAAGACGTGCGGCAGAGGATCTGAGCCCCAGCACCACTCGAAGCGTCCGACGTGCGTGAGCATCCGGAAAGGGAGGCCGTATCTGCGCGCGACGGCCTCATACCAGTCGTATTGCGACCAGTCCATCTCGCCGGGCGCGAAGCAGTCCTCCTCGCCGCCGGGAAGCGCCACGCACATGGCAAGGCCCAGTCGCGAAAGCCACTCGAAGTCGCCAGGGACGTCCATGGGCGTGCCGCCGCCGCCGACCCACATCGAAGCGCCCCAGCGGTCGAAGCCGTCGAGCCAGACGGGATGTCCGTTTGATAGATTCAGAGGGGCGGCGGTCTCCAGACCGCCGTTCGCGCTGGAGGCGAACTGGAGTTCGCCTCCCCCCTGCGCATGCGAAAACGTCTCCGACACGGTGAAACCATGGACTTCAATTCTCCATGTGCCGACGCCGTCGAGGGCGATCGCGCCGTCGGCGGTTTCGCGCAAGCCGCCGAAGGAAAGCAGGTCGCGGCGGCGCTTTGCGACGAGCGTCGCAGCCGCTTCTGGCGACTCGCAGAGGTAGCGGATTTCCGCGCCGCCATCGGGGAATTCCGCGAACGCCGCCTCAACGCGACCGATAGCGCGGATGGAGACGTTTGCCGCGGGCAGGATGCCCGCGCTCCCAGGGCGGGCCGCGCGGCGCGCGGCCACGCCGGTTGAAAGGTTGAAAAGTTGAAAAGTTGAAAGGCTGAAAGGAGGTGCGGCCGGAGGGCGCGACGATGTGAGCGACATGGCGCGGCCGGAGGCCGCACCTCCCGCGGGCTGGATGCCCGCGCTCCCAGAGCGGGCCGCATCACCCATCGCGGGCAGGAAGCCCGCGCTCCCAGGGCGGGCCGCGCGGCGCGCGGCCCCTACCGGAGCGGGTGAATCGCATGCGCTCCCGGGGGTGCCGGCGTCACCGGAGCAGCCGGAGAGAATCGCCGCGGCAAGGGCGGCGACTGATTGTGCTAAAACCTTCATGGCAAAACGAATGTCCGCGGGAGCAAAGAAAAGTCGCCGGCCGCGTGTCCGAGGAAGCAACGCCTCGTGTCAGCGGAAGCAACGTCTCGTGTCAGCGGAAGCAACGCCTCGTGTCAGCGGAAGCAAATAACCGTGGCCTTCGCAGCGTCTCGGACGACGATCTGCAGGCATTCGCTCGTCGTCCCGGCGGTGCCGGCGGTCTGGAATTTCGTGGAGCGTTTGTTTCCGCAGTTCGCCACCCACTTGCTTTCGCCCGTCAGGAAAGTCGTCGCGGCCTTGCCTTTGAGGAGCGTGTACGTGCCGGGCGGGCAGTCGTCGTCCACGTCCACGACGACCTGCGAGGCGGCGAGACAGGCGGCGTCGCCTTTGAAGGAGCCGGCGTCTGTGATTTCGACGACCGGGGCGACCGGCGCGAAATCGGCACCGAGCTCGAACAGAAGCGTGATTTTCGTGCCGCGCAGGAAAAAGCCGTTCCCGCTTCCTGACGTCACGGAAAGGCGCGGGGAAGCACCGCAGAACAGAAGTGTCCTCTCGTTGCCGGGGTTGCTCGAATCCGTGGCCGATCCGCTGCCCGTGATGAAGAGCGACGAGGCGGAGAAATCGACAGTCGCGTCGTCGATGCAGAATACGAATCCGTTGCCTGACATCTCGAAACGTCTGTCGATCGTCGTAGTGCCGTCCGCGAACCGCAGCATTCCGCCAGCCCCGCCTATTTTCGCCGCGTTGTCGGTTGGGTGGATCGTGCAGCGTGCGACCGTTGCCGTCGCGCCTGCATCGACAAGCAACTGCGCTCCCTTTTCCAGATCGATCGAGGTGTCGGCGAAAGCGCAGTCCGCGCCTTGCGCTACTTCGAACACGCTGTTAATTGGCAATGAAATCGAAGCGTGGTCGGCTCCGAACGCGGCGCCGCTCCCAAGGTAAATTTTGTTTGCGATGTTCATGCTGGCGCCGTCCAGAAGCGAAAACGAACTGCCCGTTCCGACTGTCACCGGCGTCGTCTCGAAAGAGACCGAAGAATTTTCTCCGGTCACGACAAGCGTGCCGATGGACGATGCGCTTGTTCCGATCTTGCTCTGGTTGGAGCCGCCGGAGATGGCGATCGCGCCGGAACGATGGACAAGCGTGGCCCCCTGCTCGACAGTGAGGAACGGAATGTTCAGAACATATCCCGCGCCGAACTCGTTTGTGTGGACATTGGTTCGGTAAATCAGGTTTCCGTTGTTGGGCATCGTCGCCGAGGCCGCCGAAATCGTGAGCGGGGCGGACTGTTGCTGGACGACGGCGTAGGATGTGTTCGTCACGTTGTTCCAGTTCGCGGCGTCGTCCAGATCGCCGCCGGTCGTCGGCTGGAACTGGGCCGCTGACGCGGACGGTCCTTCGAACAGAGCCAAAACCGTCGCCGCGACGGACGCGACAAGAAACGTGTTTGCTTTCATTTTGGGCATTGCCTTCCGGGATGGCCAAGGCGGGAATCGCCTTGTGACGCCACGATTCTAGCACATGCTACCCAATGCGCAATGCCCAAAATTCATGTTCCACAAATATTTTCAGTAGTGCAAATTGGACAGGCGGCGATTCACTGACGAAAAGCGCCCCGCTGTGTGGGGAGGGGCGAGGATGTGGCGACGACCCTCGTCGTCGCCGGTCGCGGGCTGGAAGCCCGCGCTCCCAGGGCGGGCCGCGCGGCGCGCGGCC
>DJYI01000088.1:1336-32564 GCA_002448475.1 Verrucomicrobia bacterium UBA6982 | reverse complement strand
CGCCGGTTGAAAGGTTGAAAGGTTGAAAGGTTGAAAAGTTGAAAGGTGGTGCGGCCGGAGGCCGCGACGATGTGGCGACATGGCGCGGCCGGAGGCCGCACCACTATCGCGGGCAGGATGCCCGCGCTCCCAGGGCGGGCCGCACCACTATCGCGGGCAGGATGCCCGCGCTCCCAGGGCGGGCCGCGCCCCCTATCGCGGGCAGGATGCCCGCGCTCCCAGGGCGGGCCGCACCCCTTATCGCGGGCTGGAAGCCCGCGCTCCCAGGGCGGGCCGCACCCCTATCGCGGGCTGGAAGCCCGCGCTCCCAGGGCGGCGCGGCTGGAGGACTCGACCTACCCGGACCACGGGCGTCAGCGCTCGACGAGGCGGGGAGTGGCGGCGTCCGCGTCGCCGGCGTGGACGGCGTCGCACCAGTCGGCGAAGGAATCCAGCGTGGCCGTCCAGTCGAAACCGTGCCATTCGACCGGGAGCGGGGTCTCAAACGCGGTAGGCAGCGAACCGGAGGCGAAGACCCTGACGCGGCGGGCGGCGGAGGAACCGCAACGTTCGACCAGGGCGTCGCAGAGCGGCGGAACGAGGTTGTCCTCCAGGGAAACGACGCAATCGAAACCGGAGAGGGTCGGCGACGCGAGGGCGAAGCGCAGCAAGAGGCGAGTCTGGGCGGGGTGGAGACGCGAAACTGGGACGTATGCGTCGGGAAGCACGACGAGCCCCGCCTGCTCGGCGGCGGCGCGCACCGCGCGCTCGCGCGCCGATCCGTCCGACGCGACCACGTTGTCGGACACGGGTTCCACGCGGTCGAACACGATCGGCCTTGAGCAACCGGCCGCGCGGCATGCGCGAAACAGCGACGGAGGAATGTGGTCGTCGATTCGCGGAAAGCCCCTCACGAGACTTCCCGGCAGTCCCTTCGTGATGAAGCCGCTCATCGGCACGTTGTCGATGTAGGCGTAGCGGGCCTTGCTGCTGGAACGCATGAACACGCCCGCGTAGCGCTGCATGGCGACCTGGCGCAGGAAAGGCGGATGCGGCTCGACCGAAGCCGGGCGGATGCGCGCCACGTCCCAGCGCAGGCCCCGCGACCGCTCCTGGAGACGCGCGGCGGCGACCATCGACGCATCGATTCCCTCCAGCGCGTCGAGCGGACTGGTGACAAGGAGCAGATGGCGTCCGTCGAACGGAAGCCTCTGCGGGAGAAACGTGCCCCTGCCCTTGACGCTTTTCGCGAAACCCTGGCGAGCAAGCGCGGCGAAGGCGTCCTGGACAGTGGAGGGAGTCGCGCGAAAGCGCCGCTCGAACCAGATGCGCGGCGGAAGGGGCGCGCCGCGCCGGAAGAGGCCGAGCGCGGCGCAGTCGCGCACCCACGCCTCGACGCGAAGCCGCGCGACGGGCGGCCTTCCCCTCCCCTTTCCGGCGCCATTGCGCCCGGTTTCGGCGGCGACGAGTTCCCGCGGAGTCCGCATCGGCAGAGCTGGAGCGGGCTCCGCCAGACCGCCGCCGGCGACAGCCGCCGCGCCGCCCGCGGAAAAACGCCGGCGGGCGGCGCGCACCGTCTCGCGAGAAAGCCGGAGGATGCGCGCGGCCTCCGAAACCGACGCCCCGCGCGCGAGCGCCAGCACCGCCCGCGCGCGCAGCGCCACGCGGTCATCCCGGCCGCGCAGCGCCAGCCGCTCCAGCGCCGCGCGTTCAGCCGGCGCTGGAGCGGACGCCAAAGCCATCGTCGAGCCCGCACATTTTGAGCAGCGTGCGCTGAACCGCCAGATCGTGCTCGCAGAGGTCGTCGGGCTCCTTTTCCTCGCCGCGAACCTGGCGCGCGAACTCGCGGAGCTGAGCGGCATAGCGGTCAACGTTGCTGACGCGGCCCTGAGAACCGAAGTCGAGCGTCTGGACGGCACCGGCGGGAATGCCGCCGGCGCTTTCCCTGAATTGCACTTCGAGAAGCAGCGGCTGTCCGTCGAAGCGCTCGATGGGGCAGAGTTCGGCCCAGCCGAGCGTGCCGCAAACGCGAAGACGACGGCGAATCTGACCGACCATGCGACCGCAGGAGCGCAAATGGACAAGGGCGCCGGATGCATACTGGAGAGTCGCGGCGCAGTTGTCGCGCGAATCGGCTGGCGAACCCGGCGCCGTGCAGATCGCCTGGGAGGCGGCGACTGGCTCGCCGAGCATGGACACCACGAAATCCACAAGGTGGCAGCACAGGTTGTAGAGAATGCCGGCCCTGAACGATCCCAGATAGCGGCGGTAGTCGTCGTCGCCGTAGCCGTGGTCCATGCTAGCCTCGATCTCGAAGATATCGCCGAACCAGCCCTTGCGCACGGCGTCGATCAGCCACCGGATCGCGGGGTTGGCGCGGAACATGTAGCCCATCTGGAGAGGAAGTCCTCGCGCCTTGGCTTCCTTGCGCAACGACGCGAACGGCTCGTAGGACTCGCCGCCCGGCTTGTCCAGGTGCATCGGCAGACCGTGGTCGAGGACGCGCCGGGCGGTTTCCACGAGCTCGCAGTTCGTGACCTCGACAAAGGCGGCGTCGATGGTCTTGTCGGCCCAGACCTGCTCCTCAGTTAGAAGCGGCAGCCCTTCGACGAGTGAATCCGGGCGGCGCAGCGGCCAGCGCGGCGTCGTGTGGGCGCGGTCGTCAACCACGCCGGCGATCTCGAAATCGTCCGAAAGGAAGCGCAGCGTTTCAAGTTTGCCGTTTGCGTGCTCGTGCGACACGCCAAATTGCACGACTCTGATCTTCTTTTTCATCTCAAATCCGGTTTGATTGTTCAGCCGCCGCATTCCAGTCGAACTGGACAGTCGGGAACGCCCCGCCGGAGGCGAGGCGCGAATAGACGGCCGGACCCTCGGAGAACGGGTGGACTTCGTCCGTGAAGCCGGCGAGCGAGACGCGGCCGAGCGAGAGCATGCAAAGGAACGCCTGGGCATCGTCGCGCTCCGTCCACCAGCCTTCGGAGGACTCCTGCTTCGGACGCGCCATCGTGTGCGCGCCCACGAGCGTAACGCCGCGCCCGTGAACCTTGCGGTAGTAGTCTATCGCGAAAGAGGAATGGCGGGTGCAGCCCAGCAGGGCCACGCGTCCGCGCCACGCGGTGGCGTCGAGCGCGTTGTCCAGAGCCCTGTCAACGCCTGTCACCTCGACAACCACGCGCGCGCCGCCACCTGTCGCGTCCTTCACGCATTTGGCGAAATCTGGCGCCGATGGATCAAACGCGAAATCCGCGCCGAGCGCGAGCGCGCGCTCGCGCTTGGCGGGCACCGGATCTGCGGCGACAACCGGCGCCGCACCCGCCGCGCGGGCGAGAATGACGGCCAGCTGCCCCAGCACGCCCTGCCCCATCACGAGGACGCTTTCGCCGAACTCGAATCGGCATTTGCGCAGCGCCGCCATCGGAAACGTGGCGATGTGGGTCCAGGCCGCGGCCTCAAAGGAAACGTTCTCCGGCACGGCATACACCTGACGCTCCGCAACGGCGTTGTAGAGCATGTGCCTTGTCCAGCTGGCGCAGACGCGGTCGCCGGGCTTCACCGACTTCACGTCGTCGCCGACAGCCTCAACCACGCCCGAAAGGCTGTAGCCGAGATGGCGCGGAAACACCGCTGGATCGTCAGGGTTCTTGTTCGTGCCGATCATCGGATCGCCGACGAGATTGGCCCGCTCGGTGCCGCTTGAGACGCACGAGCGCTCGGAACGCACGAGAACCTGCCACGGAGCCGGAACCGGCTTGGGGATTTCAAGGATTTCCGCGACGCCGGGAGAAGTGAAAACTATTCCTGGATTGTTCATTTTGAGGTTGTCGCATGCGTTTTGAGCCAACGACATGGCACTTGGTGCATGACGCGGGGAATCATGCCATGTTCCGGGCGCGATTACAAGCGCCCGCGCGCGACAAATATTCTAACGTTTGTCCGGGCTTTCGTGTATGCTTGGGCGAGGGCGATTCCGCCGGGTCAACGTGGCGGCACCCGCAGCCATGCCATCAGTTGCCTTCCTTGAAAAGGTCTTTCTCGACCGCCGCGCGAGCAATTCCGCGCTGCGCGGCGTCGAGTCGTTCAATCTGCGACTAGTCCGCGAACTGTGCGACCTGGGCGTCAGCACGACGCTGTTCGTGGAGCCGGCGTGGGCCGGCATTGTCTCGCGCGCGGCGCCTGGCACGAAGAACCTCCGCGTGGTCCAGACAGACGGGCGCGGCTCGTCCCTGCTGGCTGGACTCTCGGCGGCGCGGAACATTCGCCGAATGGCGCGCGGCGAAGGTGCGTTCGACGCGTTGCTGCTCGGCAACGTGGCCAATCGCCTGCTCCCGGCGCTGTGGGGGCTGCGCGCGGGGCGGGACTTCCGCCGCGCCGTTCTCGTGGCGCACCGCGAGACCTCCCCGCGTTTTCTGCGGACCATTCGCAATCTGCCGGGAAGAGTCGTGGCTGTCAGCGAACCAGTCGCCGCCGGCTTTCGGAACAAGGGCCTCATGGCGGACGTGGTCGTTGACTACGGCGTCATGGGCGCCGAACAGTTCCATCCCTCCGAGCGACTCCGCCCGGCGGACGATCCGGTGCGGTTCTGCGTCATCGGAGCGCTCGACAACGCATGGAAGGGCGCGGACACGGCGCTCGCGGCGTTTCGCCTCCTGCCGCCAGATGTCCGCTCCCGCTGCGAACTGCACCTCATGGCCTACCGCGACCCGTCGTCCCTTCATGACGATCCCGGAGTGTTCGCATACTCGTGGCGCAACGTCGGCGCCGTGCCGGACTTCCTGCGCGGCATGGACGCGATGCTGGTTCCGTCCCGCGACGAAGACGTCATGCGCGAAACTTTCTCGCAGAGCGCCGTGCAGGGAATGCTCACGGGGCTGCCGATCGTCCATTCGCCGATTCCGGTGCTCGCCGAGAAGTTCGACAACGGCGGCGGCCTGTGCGCGCGAACCCCCGAGCAGTTCGCGGCCGCGATGGAGCGGCTCGCACTCGACCCCGCGCTTCGCGCCAGGCTTGGCGCCGAGGCGCGCGCGACGGCGCTTGCCCGCTATGTCTGGAACACGGAGCGCTTCGCGCGCCGGCACCTGCTGCCCTCGACATGAAAATCTCAAAGGAGAAAATCCCCGGCGGAAGGCTCTGGCTGGCGTCCGGGCGCCCGGAGGCGGACGCCGTCAGGCGCTTCGTCATCGCCGGATCCATTCCGCCGGACGCGCCGGTGCTGCACCGCTCCTCGCGCTGCACGGTCCGGCTGCTCGACCTCCCCGGAACGGGCCGGTGCGTGCTGAAGGAGGCCGGAGTGATTCGCGGACGCGGCCTCGGCCACCGCGTAGAAAGCGCGTTCAAGCTCCGCTTCGTCCATCGCGCCCTGCGGACCATGCGCCTTGCGGGGCGTTTCGCGGACGCCGGGATTCGCACCTTCGAGCCGCTTGCGTTCTGGACCGATTCGAGGGGCGGAATCCGCAACTTTCTGCTCTACCGCTACGTGGAGGGCGAGATCGTGGGCGACCGCTGGATGGGGGAGCTCGCGTCCATCTCTCCGACGGCGGAGGGGGCGGAGCCTCCTCCGCCCGAAGCCCTGTCTTCGTTTCTGACGCAGGCCGGAGCGCTCGTTCGCGAACTGCACGAGGCGGGGTTCATCCACACCGACCTGCATCCGAAGAACTTCGTCTCGCCTGACGCCATGCGCGGGGCCGGTCCGCTCGCGCTGATCGACCTCGACTCGGCGCGAGTCCCGTTCGCGCCGGGCCGCCGAGCCCTCTTCACCGTGCGAATGCGGTCGTTCCGCCGTCTGGCGCAGTGCTTCCGAAGCGAAGACGACCCGGGCCTGCGCGCGTTCGTCCGGGCCTATTCGCGCGGCGATCCCGAGACCGAGGAGGCGGTGCTGCGCGCGCTGCGCTTCTGGCGCGGCCGCCCGCAGCGCAGCGCGCTCGACCGCGTTCGCGCGTGGTGGCGCTGCCCCCCGCCGCGCCCCGCCGGCGCGCGCGGACGGCGAACCCACGACCTTGTGTTCTCGCTCGGCTGGGACTGCAAGTGCTCCGGGGCGCTGCGCCGCGCGGGGCTGCAGCACTTCTCCTACCCGTTCGACTGGCTTGTCGGCGCGCCGCCGGACGTGCGCGCAAGAATCGTGGCGAACGACTTCAGGGGGTGGTTCGAGCTTTCCGATCTCGAGGATCTCGGCCCCGCGCCATTCAACCGCTTCGCCGCCGTGAAGCGAATCGCGCGCAATCGAGTCTCCGGCCTTGAGTTCCGCCACGATTTTCCGCTGGAGCGCACGCTGGCCGAAGGATACGGCGAGGCCGCCGCCAAATACGCCCGCCGCGCGAACCGCCTGCTCGCGGCGCTGGAAGGCGCGGAGCGCCCGCTGGCCGTGTTCTGCGACGGCTACGGCTGCCCGCGCGTCTCCCTCGCGCAGCTGGAGGAGGCGCGCGCGATTCTCGCGGCCCGGTTCGGCGACAAGGTGGAAGTGCTTGGAATCTTCGACGACCGCCCCGGGGAGGCGCACGAGGCGACCGAGGAGGTTTCAGCCGACGGCAGGACCAGGCGATGGTCGCTGCCGTGCGAGGAG
The DNA here is from genome assembly GCA_002448475.1 of Verrucomicrobia bacterium UBA6982. Lineage (GTDB taxonomy): Bacteria > Verrucomicrobiota > Kiritimatiellia > RFP12 > UBA3636 > UBA3636. The sequence continues at coordinate 26,026 of DJYI01000088.1, read as the reverse complement.
CGGACGCCAGGCGGAGTCGAAGTGCGCGCCAGCGTCGTCGCCCGCATCCTCGCCGCCGCCGTTTCCTGCCCCGACCCGCACACGCCGGCCGAGCGCCGCGAGCGCCGCCGCGCCGAGCGCCGGGCCGCATACGGCAAATACAAGGCGCGCACGTGGCTTGGCATGGTCCGCAACAGGATGCTCTTCCGCCGCTATCGGCGACTGGGGAAAATACTCCAGAAAAAGGGAATCATACCGGCCAACCGCCCGGGTCTGCGGTAGCGGGGCGCCGCGCCGCGCGAACGGGCGCTCTTTTTTTCTTTGCCGAAGGCGGCGGACGTGGTATTGTCGTTCGGGCCGGACCGCCGCGGGCGCGGTCCGCGGCCGGCGCCGCCGGAATCCGCCATTCTCCGCAACCACCCCACCACGCAACCATGCCGCAGGCTCCGTCCTCGTTCACGCTCTCAGTCGTAGTTCCCGTTTACAACGAGGAGCGGACGCTCCTGAAACTAGTCGATGCCGTGCGCGCGGTTCCGATCCGCAAGCAGGTCATACTCGTGGACGACTGCTCCCGCGACGGCACGGCGGGCGTGATCGAGTCGATCCGCGACGACGAGACCAACACATTCGTGAAGCTCCGGCACGAAGTCAACCGCGGCAAGGGCGCGGCGCTGCGCACCGGCTTCGCCGCCGCGACCGGGGACGCGGTCGTCATTCAGGACGCCGACCTCGAATACGACCCGGCCGAATACCCGCAGCTTCTGGCCCCGATCTGGGACGGCAAGGCGGACGTCGTGTTCGGCTCCCGCTTCATGGGCGGCGCGCCGCACCGCGTCCTCTACTACTGGCACAGCGTCGGCAACAAATTCCTCACCACGCTTTCCAACTGGTTCACGAATCTGAACCTCACGGACATGGAGACCTGCTACAAGGTGTTCCGCACTCCGGTGATCAGGGAGATGCTGCCGACGCTGCAGCAGGACCGGTTCGGCTTCGAGCCCGAGATAACCTCCCGCGTCGCCCGCGCGGGCCTGCGCATCTACGAAGTCGGCATCTCCTACAACGGCCGGACATACCGGGAGGGCAAGCACATCGGGTGGCGCGACGGCTTCCGCGCCATCTGGTGCATTCTCAAATACCGCTAGCGCCGCGAGTGCCGCGACTTTAATCCAATGAACATAGTTTGCCTTGACGTCGAGGGGGTGCTGGTCCCCGAAATCTGGATCGCCTTCGCCGACGCCGTCGGCGCGCCCGAACTGCGGCGCACGACGCGCGACGAGCCGGACTACGCCTCGCTCATGCGCTTCCGCCTCGGAGTTCTGCGCGAGCGCGGTCTCGGCCTGCGCCAAATCCAGGACACCATCGCCGGAATGGAGCCTCTTCCGGGCGCCCGGCAGTTCCTCGACGCCCTTCGCGCCGAGACGCAGGTGATACTGCTCAGCGACACGTTCGAGCAGTTCGCGGCCCCGCTCATGCGCAAGCTCGGCTTTCCGACTCTTTTCTGCAACACGCTCGAAGTAGCGCCCGACGGTTCGGTCGTCGGCTGGAAGATGCGCGTGGAGAAGTCGAAGCTCACCACGGTGCGCGCCCTGCAGTCGATAGGGTTTGACACGATAGCCGCCGGCGACAGCCACAACGACCTCGACATGATTCGGGCGTCGAAGGCGGGATTTCTCTTCCGCAGCACGGACGCCATAAAGGCCGCCAATCCCGACCTCGCCGCCTTCGACGAATACGCGGACCTGCACGGGGCGATCCGCAAGGCCCTCTGAGCGCTGGGCGCGGCGACATGGCCTCGTTTTCGATTCACACATACGGCTGCCAGATGAACGTCCGCGACTCGGACGTTCTGGCGCGCCGTCTGCGCATGGCCGGATACACCGACGCACCGGACGAGGAGTCCGCCGACGTCGTGCTTGTCAACTCATGCTCCGTGCGCGAAAAGGCCGAGGAAAAGGCGCTCGGCAAGCTCGGAATGCTGTGCGCCTCGCGCCGCAACGGGCGGCCTGGGCTCGTCGTGGGGCTGACCGGGTGCATGGCCAACCGGCTCGCCGAGGGAGTGTTCGCGGTCGTGCCTGGGCTTTCGTTCTCCGCGGGGCCGCGCGCCGGCGCCGGAATCCCGGCGCTCGTGGCGCGCGCCCTGGCGGGCGAGCGCGGAATGTGGCTGCCGGGCCCTCCGCCGCAAGCCCATGACGGGCCGCCGGCGACCTCGACCTCGACCACGACAACGGGGCGGAACATCCCGGAACCCGCCACCGCGAACCAGGCCCCCGCGAACCAGGCCCCCGCCGCCGCGCCGGCGCCGCATCCGTCATCGTTTGTGACGATCCTATACGGGTGCAACCAGCGTTGCTCCTACTGCATCGTGCCGGACGTCCGTGGCCGGGAGGAAAGCCGCGACCCGCGAGAAATTCTGGAGGAAGTCCGCGCCGAAGCCGCGCTTGGAGTCCGCGACGTGTGCCTTCTGGGCCAGAGCGTGATGCGCTATGGCCGCGGCGGCGGCTTCCGCTGGCCGGACGACATTCCGTCGCCAGGCGGATACACGGAGCCGCTGCCGCGACTGCTCGAACTCGTAGCGCGCGAGGTGCCGCAGGTGCTGCGCCTCAGGTTCACGTCGGGGCACCCGCTCGGCGTAACCCCCGAACTCGTGCGCGCCATGCGCGAGATTCCCGCCGTGTGCCCGCACCTGCACCTGCCGATGCAGAGCGGCTCCGACCGCATCCTGCGCGAAATGCGCCGAGGATACGACTCGGCGCGCTATCTTGAGGCAGTGCGGCTTCTGCGCGAGGGCGTGCCGGACATCGCGATCACTACCGACATAATAGTCGGCTATCCGGGGGAGACGGAGGAGGATTTCGAGCGGACGCGCGAGGTCATGGAGCGCGCCGGGTTCGACAACGCATTCGTCTTCAAATACTCCCCGCGCCCCGGGACTCCGTCGGCGGCGCTCGAAGACGACGTCTCCGACGCCGAAAAGCGCCGCCGGGACCAGGTTCTGCTCGCCGACCAGGACGCTCGCGGGCAGCGCGCAAACGACCGCTGGGTCGGGCGCACGGTCGAAGTGCTAGCCGAAGGGCCTTCGCTTCGCAATGCGTCGCGCTGGTCCGGCCGCACCGGGCAGAACAAGATCGTCGTGTTCGAGCCGCCGCCTCGCGTCGCGTCCGGAGACCTGCTGCGCGTCCGGATCGAGGCCGCGCATCCGCAAACGCTGTTCGGAGTCGTCGTCTGATGCCGGCCTACTGCCTCGACTACCAGCCGGCCGTCGCGCAGGGCGCGGGCATCGGGCGATACGTGCGCGAACTGGCGCGGGGCGTCGCGTCCGCGCTTTCGCCCGAGGAGTCCCTCTCCCTGTTCTGGTGCGATTTCCGCCGCCGCGGCGCGGGCGCGCCCGTCCCCGGCGCGCGCGGCCGCGTGTTTCGCGCGGTGCCAGGGGCGGTCATGCAAAAGGCATGGACGCATCTGCGCTTTCCTCCGTTCGACTGGTTCGCCGGCGCGGCGGACGTCTTCCACTTCGCAAACTTCGTCTCGCGACCGGTGCGGCGCGGGCGCACGGTCGTGACGATCCACGACATGAGCTTCGAGCGCTTTCCCCAGTTCGCCGAGGAGCGCAACCGCAGGTTCCTCCACGCCTTCGCCGGGCGCTCGGCCGAGAAGGCGGACGCCATAATCGCCGACTCGGAGTTCTCGCGCCGGGAAATCGAGGAGCTGATACCCGGAGCGCGCGGCAAGGTCAGGGCGATACATCTCGGCATATCTCCGGACTTCGCCCCTCCCTCCGATGCCGAAAAGGCCGCGGCGCGCAAGGCGATGGGACTGGAGCGCCCGTTTCTGCTTGACGTGGGCACGGTGGAGCCGCGCAAGAATCTGGAGTTTCTGGTCGATTTCTGGGAGAAGATCGCCGCTGATGGAGTCGATCTCGTCGTGGCCGGCGCCCCAGGCTGGCGCTGCGAGCCGATCCTCGCGCGCTTCGAGGAGGCGCAAAGGCGGTTCCCCGGAAGGTTCCACTACGTGCGCCGAGTGCCGGACGGAACCCTGTCCGCGCTTTACGGAGCCGCGTCGCTGTTCGCCATTCCCTCGCACTACGAGGGCTTCGGCTTTCCGCCCCTTGAGGCAATGGCCTGCGGCACGCCGGTGCTGTCATCCGACGGCGGGTCCCTGCCGGAAGTCCTGGGCTCCTCGGCCAAGATCATTCGCGGATTCGACGCCGACGAGTGGGCCGCGGCCGCCATGCGCCTTGTCCGCGAGGAGCGGGAGGACGAGGACGCGCACGCCGCGCGCGTGAAGGCCGGACGCGCCAAGGCCGCTTCGTATTCGTGGCGGCGCTGCGCGCTGGAAACGCTCGAAGTCTATCGCTCGCTGGCGAAATGACGCCCGGAAGCGCGGCTACTGCTCGCCGCGCGACACGGCGAGAGTTCCGCTGCGCGAGAGGTTCAGGATCGTGTAGGGGCGCAGCAGGCGCAGAAAGTCGTCCACCTGGTCCTCGCGCCCCACGTATTGCAGCGTGAGGGAGTTTTCGCGGACGCCCACCACCTCGGCGCCGAAGAGCGAGGCGATGCCCATCACCTCGGCCCGCTTGAGCTTTGGCGCGCCGGTCTCCACGAGCAGCAGCTCGCGGGCGATGTGCTTCTCCTTCGTCAGATCGACCACCTTCACCACATCCACGAGCTTGTTGAGCTGCTTGGTGACCTGCTCCAGCACGTGCTCGTCGCCGGGAACGGTGATCGTCATGCGCGAAAAGCGGGGGTCGGCGCAGGGACCGACGTTGAGCGTCTCGATGTTGTAGCCGCGCCCCGAGAAAAGCCCGACGATGCGGGACAGGACCGCGGGCTGGTTTTCGACTGTGGCGTTGATGACGTGTTTCATTTTTGTTTCCGACGCAGGTTGATCCGCCGGCCCCGCGCCGGGCGAATCGGGAGCGCATCATACAGCGTCGCCCGCGAAAAGAAAACACGAGAGGCCGAAAATGCGTGAAAATCCCTTGCTTTCGGGCGGCGATGGCGGTAGTATCCGCCGCCCGCCGCACCCGGAAGGCTCCTCATTCGGGCTTCAAGATGCAAACCAAGACGTTCCCATTTCCCCTGGCACGGGTTCTTGAGCTGGAGAAAAAGACTCCGACTCCGTTCCACGTTTACGACGCCGCCGCCATTCTCCGGCGCGCGCGCGCCCTCAACGAGGCATTCGCGTGGGCGCCGGGATACCGCAACCACTTCGCCGTCAAGGCGCTGCCCAACCCCGCGATTCTGGAGCTTCTCAAGGCCGAGCGCAGCGGGGCGGACTGCAGCTCGATGGCCGAGCTCGTGCTGGCGGAGAGGGCCGGGCTGCGCGGGGAGGACGTGGTTTTCACGTCCAACGACACGCCGGCCGAGGAATTCCGCAGGGCGGCGAAAATGGGCGCGATCGTCAACTTCGACGACATAACCCACATCCCGTTCGCCCGCCGGGCGCTTGGCGGGCGGCTCCCGGAGATGGTCTGCTGCCGGTGGAACCCCGGGGTTCTCAAGGACGGCAACGCCATCATCGGCAAGCCGGAGGAGGCGAAATACGGCTTCACGCGCGAACAGCTCTTCGAGGGCTTCCGCGACTTGCGCGACGGCGGGGCGAAGCGCTTCGGCCTGCACGCGATGGTTGCCTCCAACGAGAGATCCGCCCCGTATTTCGTGGAGACGGCACGGCTGCTCTTCGAGCTGGCCTCAGAAATCTCGGCGACGCTCGGAATCGAGTTCTCGTTCATCGACATCGGTGGCGGGTTCGGCATTCCCTATCGCCTTGGAGAGGAGGATCTCGACCTGCGCGCGGTTGGCGAAGGCGTCCGGCGCGCGGCCGACGAGGTCTTCACGCGCAACGGCAGGCCGATCCCGCGTCTCGCCACGGAATGCGGGCGCTACGTGACCGGCCCGTGCGGCTGGCTCGTCTCGCGCGTCCTGCACGTGAAGCGCACCTACCGCAACTACGCGGGGCTGGACGCCTGCATGGCCGATCTCATGCGCCCGGCCATGTATGGCGCCTATCACCACATCACGGTGTTCGGCAAGGAGGACGCCCCGGCGGACGAAATCTACGACGTCACGGGCGCACTCTGCGAGAACAACGACAAGTTCGCCGTGGAGCGTCCGCTCCCGCGCCTTGAGCCGGGCGACATGCTGGCGATCCACGACACCGGGGCGCACGGCCACGCGATGGGCTTCAACTACAACGGCAAGCTGCGCCACGCCGAGTGGCTGCTCATGCCCGACGGGGAGAACCGGCTGATCCGCCGCGCCGAAACACTCGACGACCTCTTCGCCACGCTGGTGCCGCCGGTCCGAGTCCGAGACTCCATGCAGGGCGGCGCGCCGGAAAGGAACGCTCCGTAGCCATGCGTCTGCACTGTCCATACTGCCACGGAACGCAGCACTGGAAGTGGACGCGTCCGAGCTGGATGTTCCTCTCGCCGGGGCCCATGGAGAACATGCGCTGCAGCGAATGCGGGCGCGAATACACCGTCTGGCTCGGCGTGTTCGCCCAGCGCCAGAGGATCTCGAAGACGTTCTGCCGCGCGTGGCACTGGTTTCTGCTGGTGCTGCTCTTCTCCCTAATCGCCGTGGTGCTGCCGCTTGTGCTGCGGTAGGGGGCGGCTCTACCTGAAGGCGAACCAGACGAGAGCCATTGCAAGCGCGATCGCCACGGCGGCGCCGGGGCGGCGCGGGACGCGCAGGCGCCGCCGCCGCTCGTCGTCGGGCAGTTCGAGCGATCCGGCCGAGAGATACGTGAAGAAATCGCCGGGCGAGGAATCGTCGGCGTCGCGTCCCTCGTCGCGGCGCCGCTGACGGCCCCGCCGCCTGGAGTCCTCCTCCATCTGCGGCAGGAGGCTCAGGGCCGGGGAACGCATCAGTTTCCAGTCGCGCCGCTTCATTGCCGCTGCTCTGGCGTTGACTTCGCCTCGGTGGCGGTCCGGGCGGAACGCGCCGCCGAATCCTGCTCCGCGCCCTGCTTCCGGACATCGCGTATCTCGCGGACGAACTGTTCGAGATTGGCGAAGTGCCGGTAGATCGAGGCGTAGCGCACATAGGCGACTTCGTCGAGACGCAGCAGCTCGCGCATGGCGGCGTCGCCGATGGCCTGGGCCGGCACCTCAAGGTCGTATCTGTTCTCCATCTCCTCGATGATGCCGTCAACGATGGCCGTGATCTTGCGCATGGAGACGGGACGCTTCAGGCACGAGCGCTGGATGCCGTTTTCAAGCTTGGCGCGGCTGAACTCCTCCAGCCGACCGTCGCGCTTCACCACCATCATGTCCTCGCGCATGATTTCCTCGTATGTCGTGAAGCGGCGACCGCAGCGCAGGCACGTGCGGCGGCGGCGAATGGCGGCGCCGCCGCGGACGGCGCGGCTTTCGAGGACTTTGTCGTCGTCCTCCATGCAGGATGGGCAGCGCATTTGGAGAGTGGTTGGCTGGGGGCGGGGAAAACGATGGGGAGGCGGCCGTCTTGCGGAGGCTTCGAGGAAGCGCTAGCGGCGGCGCGAGGCGGCGAAGGAACGGATGGCCAGCAGGACCAGCACCGCGGCGAGCGCGAGCAGGATCGCGGTCACGACGCCGAGCGTGGCGTTGCCGCTTTTCCACGAGCCGGTGCAGAGCAGGAACAGGCCGCAGGAGGAGACGGAGAGCATGAAGAGCATCGGAAAGAGCGTCACCCACCACGCGCGCCGCGCGCGCCACAGCCACAGGGAGGCCGTGAAGAGCGTCAGGCCCGCCAGAAGCTGGTTGGCGCTGGCGAAGACGTTCCACAGCGTCTTGGCCGCTTCGGGGTTGCCCAGCAGCAGAAGCGCCACGAGACCCACGGAAAGAAGCGTCGAGAAATACATGTTCGAGAGGACCGCGCCCATTCCGCCGCGGGCGGATTCGGCCGAATTGGCCGTGGCGTCGGTCGGTGTCCAGAGCTCCTGCCACGTGAAGCGCGCCAGGCGAGTGGCCGTATCGACGCTTGTCATGAGAAACGCGGAGACGGCGAGGCACATGAACGTGTAGCCGGCGCCTTCCGGGACTCCGAGATGCGCGCAGAACGACGCGAGACCGGAGGCGAAGAGCGACACCGGACCGGGCTTTGCAAGCTTCGGCGCGAGGTCGGCCTGCGCGAACGAGCCAACGGCAAGCAGCGCCAGCACGGCCAGAACCCCCTCCAGCAGCATTCCGCCGTATGCGACGGGGCGGATGTGGCGCTCGGAGGCTATCTGCTTGGCCGTGGTGCCGGAGGCCACCAGGGCGTGAAACCCGGAGCATGCGCCGCAGGCGATGGTGATGAACAGGATCGGGAACAGCGGCTGCGAAACACCCGCCGCGTTGGCGGCGCGCCAGCCGGCGAAGGCGTCCAGGTTCACGTGCGGCGAGGCGACGAAGACGCCCAGAAATCCCAGCGCCATCATCGCGTAGAGGAGGTAGCTGTTGAGATAGTCGCGCGGCTGCAGCAGAAACCAGACGGGAAGCGTGGAGGCGAGGAAGCAGTAGGCCAGAAGCACGAGCGTCCAGGCCGTCTGCGCCCCGGACTCCGACATGCCGAATCCCCTCACGAGGTCTAGCGGCATCTTCGTGCCGAGCCACACGAAGAAGAACATCACGGGGACGGCGACGAGCGTGGCGGGCAGGACTGGAACCTTCGCGCGGTTTGTCGCCAGCCCGAACGCCACGGCCAGGGCGATGAAGAGCAGCGAGGAGGTGGCCACTTCCGGCGAATGGACGAACGTCACGGCGACCTGGCGCGTGAACTCCGCGCACACGAGAATAAGCGTGCTCCAGCAGAACACGAGGAACAGCAGCTTGCCCGGCCGTCCGAGGACGGTCTCGATCACGGATGCGATGGAGCGCCCCTCGTGGCGCACGGAAAGATACAGCGAAACCATGTCGTGCACGGCGCCGATGAACACGCACCCGATCACGACCCACGCCACCACGGCGCCCCAGCCGAAATACGCGGCGGCGATCGGTCCGACGATCGGTCCGGCGCCGGCGATGGAGGCGAAGTGGTGGCCGAAGAGAACGGCGGGGTGCGCCGGAACGTAATCGACGCCGTCGCCGAGCGAAACGGCCGGGGTCGGACGCGACGGATCTACGCCGAGCAGACGTTCGAGAAGGCGCCCGTAGCCAAAGTATGCGACGACAAAGATGGCGGTCGCACCGAGAAGGAGAAGAATGCCGTTCATGGGAGGAGGAGAAAACTGAAGTTTTGGATTCGGGATTTGAGGATTAGGGATTCCGTTTTTTCTAGGGCGTGAAGAAGAACAGGACCAGGCCAAGCGAGATCGCCGAAAGGACGGTTGACAGCGCGACGGACGAACCGGCTAGGGCGGCGTCGCCGCCCATTTCCTCGGCCATGACGTATGAGGCCACGGCGCTCGGGCACGCCAGATACGAAAGAACAACGAAGCGGTGCAGCGGGGGGAGCCCGAGCGCGGAGCATACCACCAAGCCCAAAAGCGGACAAATGACAAGCTTGACAAGCGACGCGGCGGCGGCTGGGCGCAGCGCGGCGCGGAAGCGCTCCGGCGTAAGCGACGCGCCGAGCGCCAGAAGCGAGCCCGCGGTCGCCATGCCGCCGAATGTCGTCAGCGTCCGCGCGATGGGGGATGGAAGAGACCAGCCGAACTTCACCCTCAGAGCCAGGAGCGCCAGGCCTGCAAGGCACGCCTTGATGAGCGGATTGCGGACTACTCCGGAGGCCAGCGTCGCCAGACGCCGTCTGGCCGACACGCCGTCCCCGGTGCGGATCAGAAACGCGACTCCCAGCACGTTGTAGAGCAGAAGGCACGGCGCGAGCGTGAGGAAGGCAAGCGGCAGACCGCCGTCGCCAAGCTCCGGATGCGCCGCGAACGCTCCGGCCATGACCGGAATTCCGACGTATGCGTTGTTGCTGCGCAGGACAGTCTGGCAGAACGTGCCGCGCGACGCGCGCGGGACCCCGAGCGGGCGGGCGAGCATCCATCCGGCCGCGGCGGTGGCCGAAGTGGCGAGCGCCAGAGCAAGCGAGGCCCGCAGCGACCCCTCTGCGAGCGGCGCCCGCGAGACGGAGTCAACGATCATGCACGGCAGCGCGCCATGGAACACGAGCTTGTTGAGACCCTTGGCGGCGGCGTCGGAAAGAAAGCCGGAGAAGCGAAGCGCGGATCCGAGCGCGAGCAGGAAGAACACCGGGAAGAGGACGCCCGGCACGGCGAGTGCGCTGTTCATTTTGCGCTGTTCACTTTGAAGTCCTTGCCAAATAGTGCGGCGGAGTGCCGGGATTGCCCCAGGCTATGGCCTCCCCGATCCGCGCGACGCGCGCGGAAAGGCAGGCGCGGCAGCGTCCGGCGTCTTCGTCGAGGCACGGCTTTCCCTTGTAGAGCTGGTAGTCGCGGCGGTATTTGAGGTCCGTGGCGTTTGGCATCATCACGTTGGCGCCGGCCAGAATCGCGCGTTCGCGCCCGTCCGGCGCGAGGACCTGAAGCGCGGTCGTGGCGGCGATGTTGCAGTCGTGCAGGTGCAGTCGCGTCGCGGCGACCATGTCGAGTGCCAGCTCCAGCGCGGCGGCCGGGTCGAACGGGGCGCCGGCCATCGGAGTTTCCGGATTGGGGACGAACGGTCCCATGCCGATCATGTCCGCGCCGATGTCGCGGAAGAACCGGATGTCCGACGCGAGGTCCTCCGGCGTTTCGCCCGGCAGACCGAACATCACGCCCGTGCCGAGCTGGTAGCCGAGGCGGCGCAGCGCGAGGAGGCAGTCGCGCCTGCGCTCCCACGAATGCCCTTCCGGGTGAATCGCCCGGTAAAGCCGGGAATTTGCGCATTCGATGCGCAGAAGATAGCGGTCCGCGCCCGCCTCGCGCCAGCGGGCGAACACTTCGTCCGTCTGCTCTCCGAGGCTCAGGACGATCGCGAAGTCCGGCGAGGTCCCGGACCTGATCGCGCGCACGATCCGCTCAATCCGTTCCGTGTTCGCCTCCGACTCGATTTCGCCGCTCTGAAGCACGACCGAGCCGTATCCGGCGGAGTGGACGGCAAGCGCCATCTGCACGACGTCATCTTCCGGGATCGCGTAGCGGCGGACGGCCGCGTTGTCGCGCCTCAAACCGCAGTAAAGGCAGTTCTTGGCGCAGACGTTGCCTATCTCCAGGAGGCCGCGCAGAAACACGCGAGCGCCGGAAACGCGGAGCTTTACGGCGTGGGCGGCACTCCGCAGCGCGGCGCGGTCCTCCGGCGCCTCCAGCGACACGAGCCGGGCCAGCTCCGGGGCCGAAAGCGCGCCCGGCGCGGCCGACGCGCGCGCGAGCAGCTCGGACAGCGGCGGCGGCGCGTTCAAAGCGACGCCTCCGAGAGCGGCGGGTGCTCCATGTCCCTGGGCGAAAGCGAGAACGCGACGCCTATGTCCGGCCACGGGATGCCGACGGCAGGGTCGTCGTGGCGGAAGCCGCGCTCCGCCTCGGCGTGGTAGAAGTTGTCGCACTTGTAGGTGAAGACCGTGTCCGGCTCAAGCACCAGAAATCCGTGCGCGAAGCCGCGCGGGATGAAGAACTGGCGTCCGTCCCCCGCGCGCAGGGTGCAGGCGGCGAAGCGACCGAACGTGGACGATCCGGGGCGGATGTCCACCGCCACGTCCCACACCGCGCCGCGCGTGACGTGGACGAGCTTGGCCTGGGCCCAGGGACCGGCCTGCCAGTGCATCCCGCGCAAAACCCCCTTCTGAGACAGGCTTTCGTTGTCCTGGACGAACTTGGCGTCGATCCCGGCGGCGGCGTAGCGCTCGCGGCTGTATGTCTCGGCGAAGTAGCCGCGCGAGTCGCGATGGATGTCGATTTCGATGATTTTCAGGCCCTGAAGGCCGGTTTCCGTGACTTTCATTCGTTTTCCGCGCAAAGGTCCGTGCGCGGCGGGAATTCCGAGGCCATGAAGCGGGCGAGGGCGCTGCTCCAGTGCGGCATTGGCGGCAGTCCCTCCGCGCGCAGCCGCTCCTTTGCCAGACGCGAGTCGGCGGGACGCGGCGCGGGGCGCGGAAACTCGTCCGTGGAGCAGGGGCGCACCGCCTGCGCGACGCCGGCGAGCCGGAACACCTCGCGCGCGAACTCGGCCCAGGTGGCCTCGCCCTCGCACGTGAGGTGAAACGTTCCGCGCAGGTCGTGGCGCGGCAGCAGCAGGCGCAGAGCCGCGGCCACGGCGGCGCACGACGTCGGGTTGCCGCGCTGGTCGTCAACGACCGCGAGCTCCGGCAGCCCCTTGCGCGAGAGCGCCATCATCGAGTGCACGAAGCTCGGGCCGCCCGCGCCGTAGAGCCACGAAACGCGCGCCACGACGTGGTCGGGGCAGGCGCGGCGCACGGCCAGTTCGCCGGCGAACTTGCTCTGTCCGTAAACCGTGCGCCCGCCCGTCGCCTCGTCGCTCTCGCGGAACGGGGGGCGCGCGGGGCCGCCGTCGAACACGTAGTCGGTGGAAATGTGGACAAGCCTGATGCCGCGCGCGGCGCACTCCGCGGCGACGATCCCCGCTCCCTCCGCGTTCACCGCGAAGGCGGCAGCGCGTTCGCCCTCGCACTTGTCCACGGCCGTGATCGCGGCGCAGTTCACGACTGCGGCGAGCGGCGCGGCGGCGTCCAGCGCGGCGGCGACGCTCCGGGCGTCCGTGACATCCGTCTCCGGCAGGTCGGCCGGAACGACCTCGAAGTCCTCCGCCCACTCGCGGGCGAGAGTGCGCGCGAGCATCCCGCGGCCACCGGTCACGAAAACTCTCGGCCGCCACATCTCAGAGCCTCCCTCCGCCGCTCGTCCGCCTTCGCCGGCCGGACGGCGCCAGAAACGCGCCCAGAGCCGCTCCAAGCGCGTTGGCAAGGGCGTCCGACGCGCTGCACGACCGGTTCACCACGGGGAGCGCCTGTCCCGTCTCCAGCGCCAGTCCCAGCAGCGAATACGCGGCGAAGAGGCGCAGCCGGCGGAAAAACGGAGAGCGCCCGCCGCCCGGATACGCCGCGACGTGCAGCGACGCGATCAGGAGGTAGCACCCGATGTGGAAAAGCCATGCAAGGCTCTGGACTTCGGCGGAGAACGTCGCGTCAACCGCCTTTCGGGGATAGAGCGAAAAGAAGACCGTGAAGGCCAGCGCCCCGGCGTGCGCGGCCCGGAGGATGGCGCGCCCCGGAGAGTCCCGGTCGCCGAGATCGGACGAAGCATTCCGAGCGTCCGAGTCGCTGGCCATCAGCCGTTCCTCCTGGTGAGCCACGACGAAAGAGCCATGCAGATCGCGATCGGAACGAGAGGCAGCCAGTGGGCGTGGAAGACCGGATTCTTGGCGAGCGATTCGGCCGTGATGCAGAAAAAGTAGAACGCCCCGGCGACGGCCATTGCCACGGCCAGCCCGGCCGAGGACTGCCTGCGGTGGCTCTGAAGCCCGAGCGGAATGCCGACCAGGACAAAGCAGAAGCACGCGGCGGCGAGGGCGAATCGGTTGGCGATTTCCGCCTTGGCGCGGGAGATTTCCCTGCGACCCTCCTTCGTGCGGGGCGGCTCGAACGCGGCGAAGACCGTTTCGCGGATCAGCTCGCTCGTTTTCATGTCCTTGACGCGGCGTCGCGGCGGGCCCTTCGCCTTCTTCTTCCTCCCCTCCTCCTCCTGGTCGCGCCCGGAGAGCGCCGAGACGGGAAGCGCCCACGTGGCGGCGCGCAGCATTCCGGGGCGCTCCGGATCGATGGGGTCGATCGTCACGTCCTCCATGTCCATAACGGGGCCGTCCGGAGTCTCGGAGACCACGGCGCGGGCGGCCCGAATCTCGCGCACCTTGCCGTTGGGCAGGGGCTGGTTCACGCGCAGATCGCGAAGGCGCGGGCCGTCGCGGCGGGCCACGAACACGTCGCAGCCGCCCATCTCGGTCCAAGTCCCCGGTTCGATGAGCGCCGTGACGTCGGTGAGCTTGAACTCCTTTCGCCGAAGGGCGCGCGCGTAAGTGGCGTTGGGGGAGACGTTGTCGTTCACGTAAAGGCAGATGGCCGACAGAAGCGCCGAGAGCAGCACCGGGGTCCGCATCACGGAGCGCAGGGGCACCCCGCACGTGCGCATCGCGGAGATTTCGCTGTCCGAGGACAGGCGCGAGAACACCAGAAGCGCCGCCGCCAGCGCCGCCACCGGAACCGAGTAGGAGAGGGTGCCCGGCAGGTTCTGCCAGAGGAAGCGCAGGACGAGCGCGGCGGACATCCCGCGGGCGATGTATTTGAGCGACCCGAACACCAGCCCCACGGTCATGACGAACGTGAGGATCAGCAGCGCGATCGAAAAAGTGGTCAGGAACGCGCCCAGAACGTAGCGGTGAATCGTGCGCACTAGTGTCTCGTCCGAAAAATCCGTGGCAATAGCCGCAGATCAGTTTTTGACATGCGAGGCGCCGCCGGGAGGCGTAGTGTCCCTACGGTGATTGGCGACAACGAAGCATGTCGTAAGCTGGGCAAGGATGGTGTCATGGAGTTTGAAGACGAGACACTAGGACGCCGGCCCTCCGTCAAGACCGTAGCGGGCGCGGAACGCGGCGTCCGCCTCGGCGCCCATGTAGTGCGCCCGGACCTTGGCCTCCGTGCGGCGCAGATCGACGAGAATGAGGCCGTCCACGCAGTCGGAGAAGTCCGGATCGACGTTGAAGGCGAGGATGCGCCCGCCGAGTTTCAGATACTGCTTGATCAGGACCGGAATGCCCTTGCTGTCGGACTCCAGGTCGGACACGACGCCGCTTACGAAGTCGGTGTCCGCCACGAGGCGCTCGTAGTCGCGGTCCTTCCACTCGGCGCGGCGTCCGCGACGCGGCGGGCGGAGCGGGCGGACGAAGCGCGAAAGCTCGCCGGCGAAGTTCGAAAGCCGCAGCGAGCGCAGCAGCAGGTTGCGCGATTCGTCGCGATAGGCGGCGCTGATCGAGACGGGGCCGAAGAGGCTGTGGTATTCGGGGTTGCGCGCGATGAACGCGCCGATGCCCTTCCAGAGCATCATGAGCGGGGCGAAGGCGCGCTGGTATTCGGGGCGCACGAACGAGCGCCCCATCTCGATGCAGGGAGCGCACTTCGCGAGCAGCTTCGGCGAGTAGCGGAAGAGCGTGTGCGTGTAGAAGCCCTCCACGCCGAAGCGGGGCATGATTTCGCCGGACAGGCCGAGCCGATACGCGCCGACGATCAGCCGGGCCTTCGGGTCCCAGAGGAAAAGGTGCCGGTAGTGCGGGTCGAACACGTCCACGTCCGTCTCCCGCCCGGTCCCCTCGCCCACCGCGCGGAAGGTGATTTCGCGCAGGCGTCCGATCTCGCGCATGATGGGGTTGTCGGCCTGAAGGGAGGCCATGTAGGCGTCGAGCCCGGAGCCGGAGAGCAGGAACGACTCCTTCGGAAGCGCCGAAATCGCCCGCTCGACCAGATCGGCCGGCGTCTCGTCGATGATCGCCGCGGCGGCTGGCGGCAGCGCCTTGCGGCGGCGCGGCAGGGAGAAGAGGCGCTTGCGCGGCGGCAGGCGCCCCTCCAGCGCGTAGGAGCGGAAGCGCATGAGCGTGGTCAGCTCCGCGTCCGTCGCCGTGCGCCTGACTTCGGCGGGCGTGATCGGCTTGCCGATGAACGCGGTTATCGAATGGCGGCGCTGGCGGGCGGTCATGCGCGGCAGAAGGACCGTGCGCAGACGCGGATGGACGAGCCCGGCCAGCTGGAAATACGCCGCGTTTCTCCCGCAGAAGTGCATCGGCACCACGGTGGCCCCCGTCTTGCGGGCCAGCGCGGCTATCGTCTCGCTCCACGGGGGATCGCGCACCAGGCGGCGCTTCAGGTCGATAGACGAGACCTCGCCGGCGGGGAAAACGCCGAGGATGTGCCCGTCGCGCAGCCACCGGACGCACTCCAGCAGCGGCTTTATGTTCTGCCTGGCCGCGGCCGGAGAGCCGAACGGGTTCACGAAGATGAAGTCGCCGCGCATTTCCGGAATGATGGACAGAAAGTAGTTGGCCATCACCTTGAAGTCCGGGCGCGCCCGGCGGAGAATCTCCAGAAGCGCCACGCCCTCGATCCCCCCGAACGGGTGGTTCGAGACCAGAATCGCCGGCCCGGTCTTCGGGATGTTCGCGATGTCGGCCTCGTCGAGCTCCAGCCTTATGCCCATGCCCTTGAGGATGGCCGCGTTGAAAACCGGCTCTTCGCCGCTGGCCTGCAGCGCGCGAGCGTCCGTGACGATGCGGTCGAGCTTCGGGAACCCGACCGCGGCCTCCACGAAGTGGCGCGCGAGCGGATTGCGCAGACCGCGCGGTGCGACCGCCGGGTCGATGGCGAATACCTTGTCGTTCTTGCGTTTCATGCGTGAGCGCAAGGATAGCAAAGCGGCCTCTTGCGCGCAACCGCGCGCGACACATTTTCACGATACCAGGCCTGGGTATTGACACAACTTCAAACAGCGCGAAAATTTTCACGCGTTGCGCGGCGCGTCCACTCGCTGGGAGCGGGGGCGGACCGCGTCGCCGCCTAGGGAAAGCATGGCGGCGTTTTTTTCGTTCCGCCAGACAGACATGACCGATAATCGGAAGAACGTCCAGATTCTCGTCGTTGACGACGAGCGTCTCATCCGCCTCACGCTGGCGGCCAAGCTTCGCCTCTACGACTACCAGGCGGTTTGCGTCGCCTCGACGCAGGAGGCGGCCGCGCTGCTTGAAAACGGCGGATGGAAGCGCTTCAGCGCCGTCATCACGGACATCGTGATGGAGGGGATGGACGGGTTCGTCTTCCGCGACATTCTGCGCGGCCTAGCGCCAGACATGCCCGTGTTCTTCCTCACGGCGATGGATCCGGAGGAGGGCGGCGGCTTTCTGAAGCGCATTCTCGAGGACGCGTCCAGCTTCTACCTCCCCAAGGCCGTCAAGGCCGACGTGCTCGTGCGCCGCGTCCAGGGCATCGTCGCCTCCAGGCACGTCGCCGAGGTGATAAGCCAGCAGAACGAGGAGACGGAGGAGGCGATGCGCCTGGCGGCGCACGTGCAGCGCAGCCTCCTTCCGCCGAGCGCGGAAATCGACTCCAGATCCTTCTACACCACGTGGTGGCACCCCAAGGACATCGTTTCGGGCGACCTCTACGAGACGCGCGTGCTGGACGACGGCACCCGCCTCTTCCTGCTCGGCGACGTGCAGGGCCACGGCACGGGCGCGGCGCTTTCGATGATGGCCGTGCAGAGCTTCATCAAGCAGCTCTCCGCCCGGCGCGGGCTTTCGAATGGCGGCCCGGCCGCCATCGCCAACGAGCTGCAGCAGTTCGTGTCGGCCAACTTCGGCGGCGTGTCCTACATGACGGCCCTGATCTGCCTCTACAACCCGGAGACCCTTTCTGTCGATTGGATCAGCTGCGGCGCGCCGGACCTGGAGATAATCGACCCCATGGCCGACGGGCCGATCGACATCAACCCGGAGAGGCGCGGCGGCCTTCCCGTCGGCCTCATGGCCGACACCGTATATTCCGAAGGCGACGTCGTCCACACCGTGCTTTCGAAGTCCGCCATGTGCGTGGCCTGCACCGACGGCATCCACGACATCTCGCGCGACGCCGAGGGCTACGAGCAGATGCCCGACAGCCTGCGCCGCCGCATGCGCGACGAACTGCTCTGCGACGCGCGGCTGAACGGGTCGTCAGTCGCCGCCCCCTACAAGTTCGTCGCCGCCTGCGAGGCATACGGCTACTACAACTTCGCCGACGACGTGACGATGCTCATATTCGGGCCGAAGTATCTCAAAAGCGGGGTCATGACGGCGTCCGTCGCGATCCGCCCGGAGGCCATCGACGCCGCGGCCGAGAGCATCGGCGTGTGGTGCGAGCTCCAGGGCTGGGGCGTGGCGGCGGCCACGAAGCTGCAGCTCGTCTTCGAGGAGAAGATGATGAACCTGCACGACCACGGCATCGACGCGCGCGACCGTCTGCGCGAGGTGGCCTGCATCCGCCTGCGCCGCAGGGGGGCGAACGCCGAGCTGACGGTCTGGGACTCGGGAACGCAGGAGCCGAGCATCGAGGTGGCGGCCGGCAGCTCCGACACGGCCTTCGAGCTCAAGAACAGGGAATTCAGCGGCCGCGGCCGCGGCCGGCTCATGGTCCGCGAAATCTGCGACGGCATCATGCGCAACAAATTCGGCGACCTTAACGAGACAACGTATTTCGTCCCGCTGGGCGAGGACGGCAACGAACCGTCCGGCGCGGCGGCTGAGGAAGCATCCGCAAAATGAAACAATCCTGCATAGATTTTCTAATGGAGCAGTTCGGCGACCGCGACGTCGTCGACGAGATCTACGGCGAATTCGCCGCCTCCTTCCCGAAACTCGTCGGAGAGGCCGCGCAGCAGGCCCGCGACGCGGACTGGGAGAAGCTCGACCGCACCGCCCACGCCATCAAGGGCAACTCGATGGTCGTCGGGTTCGGCGAGGCCGCCGACGCGGCCATAGCCCTGCGGCGCGCCGCCAAGCTCTCCGACGCCGCCGAGTCGGCCCGCCTCATCGGCGAGCTCGAGCGCCTGAAGGGGGAGCTTTGACGTCGAGGGCCGCTACCGGCCCCGCTACGCCATTGGACTGGACCGATGCGCTCCGAACTCGACGAACTGCTGGACCAGATTTCGTCCCGCGCCCACGGCGGGACGACCCGCCGCGCGCACATTGCGGCGTGGAAGGCCACGGTGGCCGGTTCCTACGCCGCCAAGCGCGCCATGGACATCGTGGGTTCCCTGGCCGGTCTTGTCCTGCTTTCGCCGCTGTTTCTCGTCATCGCGCTGGCGGTGAAGCTCACGAGTCCCGGTCCGGCGATTTTCACGCAGATACGGGTCGGCCGCTACGGCCGCCACTTCAAGTTCTACAAGTTCCGCACCATGCGCAAGGACGCCGAGGCGCTCAAGGGTCCGCTCGCGCCGCACAACGAGTCCGGAGACGGCGTCATCTTCAAGATGGCTCGCGACCCGCGCATCACGCGCGTCGGCCGCATTCTGCGCCGCACGAGTCTTGACGAGCTGCCTCAGCTCTGGAACGTTCTTCTGGGCGACATGAGTCTCGTGGGCCCGCGGCCGCCCCTTCCGGAGGAGGTCGCGCTCTACACGCTCGACGACCGCAAGCGCCTCGACGTGACGCCCGGCATAACGTGTCTGTGGCAGGTCGAAGGGCGCAGCGACATCCCGTTCCACCAGCAGGTGGCGCTCGACAAGCAATACATTCTTTCGCAGAGCATCTGGAGGGACATTGTCATTCTCCTGCGCACGATTCCTGCCATCATCGGCGGAAAGGGGGCGTATTAGCGTGAAGAAGGCGGTGTTCGCGTTGTCGGTCCCGGAGAGCGCCTGGGTCCGCGAAATCCTACCGGACGTCCATCCGGGGGATCTGCCTCTCGCCGGCATGTCTTTCGCGGAATACGCGCTTGAGTGGGCCGAGACGCTGGGCTTCGAGGAGGCGGTGCTGCTCGATTTCGGAGAGCCGGGCTGCCCCGCCGCGCGCCTCGCCGCGCGCCCGTCCGGCAATATTCGCGTGTCGCGCCGCGAAGTTCCGGCCGGGGTCTCGCCCGAGCGGGCGGCCAGGGACGAGGGCGACGGCGCGACTCTTGTGCGCGGGCTGGTCCTGGCCGGTTTCGCCGTCGATTCCGTTCCTGCGTGGCACCGCCTCAACATGAAGCTCCTCGGCTCCGGCGAAGTCGGCGGGGTAAGGTTCGTCCTGCCAGGATATTCGGCCGAGCCGGGCGCCTTCATCGGGCGCAATGTCGGAATGGAGCGCGGAGTCGAGGTGAAGAAGCCCGTTCTTCTGCAGGACGGCTCGTGGTGCGCCCGAAACGTCCGGCTTGACGGCTTCTGCGCCGTCGGCCGGCATTCGTTCGTCGGCGCGAGAACGCGCCTTGAGCGCACGATCGTGGGCAACGACACATACGTCGGCACGGATCTGGAGCTCGTGGACAAGATCGTCGTCGGGCACCGCGTGATCGACGGCCCCACGGGGGTTTGGACCGACATCGGCGAGCGCGGCGTCGCGGGCGCGCTTCGGCCGGGCCTCACCGTTCCGCGCTGGCTTTCGCGCCTTGCCGCCGCCGTGCGCGGGCGTTCCTGCGGGAGGAAGCGCTGATGGGTCGCGCCTTCGCCAGGGACTGCCCCGAGGCCGACGCCATCGTGGAGCGCGCCGTCGCCGCCATCGGGCGCGAAATTGGCGAAATGCGAATTCCGCATCTCGACGGCGTCGTTCTCGGAGGCGGCTACGGGCGCGGCGAGGGCGGCGTGTTCGAGGGGGTCGCCGGCGAGCCGCCGCGCCTCTCGAACGACCTTGACTTCTACGTCGTCGCCGACGGCGGCGCCACGCGCGCCGACGAGCGCGCGATTTCCGCGGCGCTCGCGCCCGTCGGCGCCAAATGGACGGACGAGCTGGGCGTGGACGTCGATTTCTGCGCCCCGAAAACTCCGGACCGCCTCCGCCGCGACTCCCGCCGCATGATGCTTCAGGAGCTTGTGCGAGGCTACGTTGACGTGGCGGGGCGTCCCGGCACCGAGCTTTTCGCCCCCGTCCGCGTCCGCCCGCTCTCGGAGCTGCCCTGGATCGAGGCCGTGCGACTCCTCGTCAACCGCGGCGCGGGTCTGCTCTTCATGGCCGGGAGGCCGGACGACTACGCGTTCGCCGCGCGCAACATCGACAAGTGCGTCCTCGGCGCCCACGACGCGCGCCTCATGGCGCGCGGGGATTACGTCTGGGGGGCCGACGCGCGCGCGGCGCTTCTGCGCGACCGGCTCTACGACCGGGCCCTGAAGTGGAAGTATCGGCCAGGGCCAGCGGCCGTGTGCGCCGTTTCGGAGGCGCGCGCGGTCTGGCTCTCCGCCGCCGACGAGATAGCGCGCAGCCCGCGGCGCGGCGCGGAGGCGCGGCGCGGAGCGCGCCACGCGCTGCGCTGGCTGGCGCGCCGGCGCTCTCTCGGGCCGGCGCCCACGTTCGGCCTCGATCCGCTCCTGCGCATCCTGCGCGAGATGGAGCCGCTCGTGCGGGCAGGCGCGCCGTTCACGCCGGCGCTGCGCCGCGACTGGGACGTCTTCAACTGATTTTTTTCAACGAGTTCAACGAACACGAACACACCACAAACCACGAAAGGAAGAACTGAACCATGGCATGGGAAATCTCCGAGGGCAACAACCTCCTGAAAGTGGCTATCGACGGGCGCTTCGTCGCCGCCGTCGCTCCCGCGCTCCGCGAAGAAGTGCTCGCGAAAATCGGCGAGGGGACCAACGTCCTGTTCGACCTGTCCAAGATGGTCCACATCGATTCAAGCGGTCTGGGCGTTCTGGTGCAGATACTCCAGAAGGCCAAGGCGTCCGGCGGCAAGGTCATTCTTGCGGCGTTGCAGCCAGGCCCGAAGATCGTGTTCGACATAACGAAGGTCAGCCGCGTCTTCGAGATCGTTCCGACCGTCGAAGACGCCGCGTTCTAGGGCGCCGATCCGTCCCCGCGGCAGGCGCGGCGAAGTTCCGCCGCGCGACAGGCGGTCGCGGGGTTCTCCCACAACGCAGGATTCTTGGCATGAAGACGAAAACCGGATTGATCGTTTCCGTTGCGGCCGCCGCGTTTTTCGCGTCGGCCGCCGCGCGCTCGGAAGCCGTGCGCGCCGTCGATTGCGTCCGCGACGCGAATCTCGACTGGTGGGCCGCGCAGGACAACGCGTTCTGCAGGGCGGTGATGGAGGAGGTGTTCGCCGCCGCCGGGGTGCAGCCTGAATGGCAGGGGTTCGGCGCGGACCACATGATGGTCTCGACCAACGCGGAGGTGATCTGCTCGGTTTTCCGGAACCCCGACATTCTGGAAAGCTACGACTTCCCGGTCCAGCCCCTGGGGCGGATGCACTTCGCGCTCTACACAACGCCCGACAGGGCGCTGGCGATGCAGTCAACCAAGATCACCGACTGGCCGCGGATGCGCGTCGGCTATTCGCCGGTGTCGCAGGGCCAGAACCAGGACCGCCAGCGCTACTTCCGCCACGCGCGTCTCAATCCCGAGTTCGTCGAGATCCCGACGAGCGCCGGCGCGGTGGACGCCCTCAAGGCCGGGGACATCGACGCCCTGTTCCTCTACACCCCGATCGGAATGCGCCCGGAGGGGCTTACGGAGATCGTGCCAATAGGCGAGCGCAACGTCTATTTCGCAGTACGCAAGGACCGCCCGGAGCTCCTGAAGCGGCTTTCCGGCGCGTATCGCGAGTTCTACGTGGAGAAAATTGACAAAATCGACGCCCTGCGAGAGCGCCACCTCGGCGTTCCAAGGCCCACGCGCCGGGTCCGCCTGGCCGCCTACGTGCGCGGCGAGTTTTTCGAGGTTTCGCCCGACGGCGACCACTCCGGTGCCCTCGACACGTGGATGAAGGCCATCTGCGGACGCACGCACTGGACCGTGGACTGGGTTTACGGGGACTTCGACCAGAGCCTCGACGACGTGCGCGACGGCCGGCTCGACCTCGTGGCCGGAATCGGCTACACCCCGAGTCGGCGCGGCTCGTTCCTTTTCCCGCACAAGCCGATCGGAATGCTGCGCGTGTATCTCTGGTCCCACCCCGGCGGCCCCTACAGGCCCGGCGAGCCGGAGACGTGGCGCGGAATGCGCGTCGGCCTGCTCTCCGGCACGGTGAGCGGCGAGCGCGCGAGGCGCCAGTTCCAGGCGCAGGACGTCGGAGTCACCGTCCGCGAATTCCATTCCGACCGCGACATGATCGCCGCCTATTTCAACGGCCAGATCGACGCGTGCATCGACATGGAGCAGCCCGAGCTGGCCAACGAGCAGGCCCTGCACGTCTATGCCTCGCACCCGATGTTCGTCTGCGCCTCCAACTCCCGCCCCGACATTTTCGAGGAGCTGGAGCAGGCGCTGGAGGAAATCTGCGACGACTTCCCGCGCTATCTGCGCATGATCAGCGAGCACCACTACGGCATCCGCAGCGAGATGGCCGCGCTTTCGCTCGGCGAGAGCGAATGGCTCGCTCGCCGGGTGGAGAAGGACTTGCCGGTTTACGTCGATTTTTCGCCGTGGCCGTTCCCGCTCGTTGACGAGGACGGAAACCCAGACGGCTTCGTCGGCGACTTTCTCGCCGAGCTTTCCCGCAAGACCGGACTCAGGTTCCTGCCGCAGGAGCAGACCGGAATCCAGACGGCCGAGGCGAAGTTCCTGCGCGGCGACACGATGCTCTGGATTCCATATCCCGAAAGGCCGGACGAGACGTTCGGCGCAACTTCCGTCGCATCGCTTCCGGTGCCGCAGACCGTGGCCACGCAGCTCGGCGCCACGGACATGCACCGCGAGTTCGAGATTTTCGCCGCTCCCGGCGCTCCCGAGCAGCTCGTTTCGATCATCCGCAAGGTCGTGGCCGGCATCGATCCCACGCAGCTCCAGGAGATGTTCATGGCCGACTACGCAGAGCGGCAGGTCGTCCACCGCGTCTTCGGCCTTACCGGACGGGAGCTCTTGCGCCGCGCCTCCTGGGGCGGCTTGGCCATTTTGCTGCTTGTGGTGATTTACGGCTCGATCATGATGGCGCTGCTGCGGAGGCAGGCCCGGCGCGCCAATCTCGCCGCCGCGGCGGCCGAGGAGCACGCCAGGGCGAAGACCCGCTTTCTGGCCATGATGTCGCACGAGCTGCGGACTCCGCTCAACGCCGTGATCGGGTTTTCCGAGTTTCTCGGGCGCGACGGCATCGACGAAAAGACCCGCCGCGAATACACCGACGGCATCCTCCTCAGCGCCAACGCGCTTCTTGAGCTCATAAACGACATCCTCGACCTCTCCAAGCTGGAGGCGGGATCCATGAACATGCGCAACGGCGCCTGCAACGTGAACCAGCTCCTGCGCGAGCTGCCCGCGATTTTCGGCTACCGCGTGCGCCGCCACAACGTTAAGCTCGTCGTGAACGCGCCAGAAACGCCTGTCCCGACTATCGGCATTTCCCAGCAGGGCCTCCGCCAGATTCTGATCAACCTCGTCGGCAATTCGGCCAAGTTCACCGAAAGCGGGTCGATCACCGTGTCCGTTGGATGGGCCCAGGCGTCCGGCACTCTGCACCTGGAGGTGAGCGACACCGGCTGCGGCATTTCCCGCGAAAAGATGTCCAAGCTCTTCGACCCGTTCGTCCAGGACATCAAGAGCCGCATGATCAACCGCGCCGGCGAGATCAAGGGCTCCGGGCTCGGGCTTCCGATCGTCAAGCGCATGGTCGAAAACGCCGGCGGCACGATCCGCGCGGAAAGCGAACTTGGCAAGGGGACGTCTTTCTTCATCGACATTCCGTCGCTTGAGGTGGTGCGGGAGCCGTCCGCCACGGGCGCGCCGTCCGACGGCGCGGATGCCGGCTCCGGCGCCGGCATCGTGCCGGAGCGCGTTCTTGTCGTGGACGACATGTCGATGAACCGCAAGGTTCTCGGCATCCACCTCGGCAATCTCGGCGTGAAGGAGGTCCGTTACGCCGAAAACGGCCGCAAGGCGCTTGAGGTGATGGACGAGTGGCTTCCGGAGGTCGTGCTAACCGACATGTGGATGCCGGAGATGGACGGCACTCAGCTGGCCGAGGCGATGCATCGCGAGCGCCGCTTCGCGGAGATTCCAATAGTGGCCGTGACGGCCGACGTGGACGTCGGCTCCTCCTACGACATGTCGCTCTTCTCGAAGATTCTTGCCAAGCCCGTCACGCACGCCAAGCTTGAAAGTCTCTTCCACCAGCTGTAAGCCCCCCACGGTAGGGCGCGACCGCCGGGCGC
>DJYI01000088.1:0-1283 GCA_002448475.1 Verrucomicrobia bacterium UBA6982 | reverse complement strand
GGCGCGACCGCCGGGCGCGCCGCCCTCCTCCTCCACCCCTAGCATTCCGTCCCGATGCGCATCCTCGTCTCCTGCATCCCATACGACTGCGGCAAAAGCGGAATCTCGACATATTGCCGCGGCGTCGTGGGCGCCCTGCGCCGGGCGGGGCACGAACTCACGCTCCTGCTTGAGCCCGAAGGCTGCGGTGCCGGGGACGGGGCGGGGGCGACGGACTTCCCGCCGGATTGCAAGGTCGTGCGCGCCCCGCGATGGACCCGCCGCCCTGTCGCGAGCATGCTCTGGCACCTGCTCGCGCTGCCGTTCCTGATCCGGCGCCACGCGCGCCGGTTCGACGGGTTTTTCGTGTGCGCCGCCAACCGCCGGGTCTGCGCCTTCTATCCGCTGCCGACGGTCGCCACAGTGCACGATCTGGCCAATTTCCACGTTCCGGGCAAGTATTCGCGCTCGCGAATGTTCTACCTTGCGCGCGTTTTGCCGTTCTTCTCCTGCCGCGCCAGGAACCTCGTGGCGGTGAGCGAGACCACCAAAGCCGACATGGTCCGGTTCTGGCATTGCCGCCCGGACCGCGTGACTGTCCTCTACAACGGTCTGCCAGCGGGACTGCGCCCGCGGCAGTCGTCCGCGAACATCCTCTACATCTCCAGGATCGAGCATCCGGGCAAGAACCACGTGCGCCTCATCGAGGCCTACGGAATGCTTCCGCGCGAACTGGCCGAAAGACATCCGCTCGTTCTCGTCGGCTCCGACTGGAAGGACGCCGAAACGGTCCACGAGGCCGCCGCCCGCAGTCCGTTCTCCGACCTGATCCGCTTCACCGGATTTGCCGACGACGCCACGCTTGAATCTTTGTGGTCAGGATGCGCCTGCTACGTGTTTCCGAGCCTTTACGAGGGGTTCGGCCTGTCGCTGGCCGAGGCCATGGCGCGCGACGTTCCGTGCGCCTGCTCGGAAGGCGGCGCCCTGGGCGAAATCGGCGGCGACGCGGCCGAAAAGTTCGATCCGCTCGTTCCGGAGTCCATCGCGGCCGCCATGCGGACTCTGCTTTGCGAAAGCTTCGAGTCACGCGCCGCCCGCGTCGCGCGCGGCCGCGCCCGCGCGGCACTCTTTTCCTGGGAGCGCCACGCCGAGGGTGTCGTTCGCCTGCTCGACTCGCCCGCACGGCGCAGATGATGATCATTTGACCTTTGGACTGAAAATGACCCGCGCTCCGCCAACGGTCAAACAGTCAAACAGTCAAACGGTCAAACGGTCAAACGATCAAACGGTCAAACGGTCAAACG
>DJYI01000056.1 GCA_002448475.1 Verrucomicrobia bacterium UBA6982 | reverse complement strand
CGGGACTGGCGGGACCGGCGCGACCGATGCCAGTCCCGCTCGCCCCGCCAGTCCCGCCAGTCCTTCAGTCTCCGACCTTCAACTGCAACCAACCGAACAAACCAAAGAAATAACAAACATGAACGCTACAACACTACGCACACTGGCCGCATCGGCGGCATTCGCGGCCGCGAGCGCGGCCACATTGGCACCTGCGCCCACCATGGCGGGGTCGGTTTACGATGACGCCAAAGTCTGGTTCAGAGGCGGCTACGACGCCAATGGCGACGGCGTTTTCGCCGCGTCCGAATTCGTCGATTCGGCGCGGTCGAAATCCGATGCGGCGCACCAGACCGTGACCATCGCGGGAAAGGGCGCCGCATACGGCCATGGCCCGGTCTGGTCCGCTTTCAACCCGTTCTACACGAACACGCAGTACTACGTGTCCCTCACGAACGGCGATTGCGCGGCGGCGGCCGACTGCGCGGCGGTGAAGATCGTCAATCCTCTGGAAGAAGGCGAAACGTGGAGTCGATTCACGGTTTTCGTTCGCTTCCGCTGGGACGGCAAGTTCGCTCCTGGCAGCAACAACAAGTTCTTCCTTTTGGACGCAGGGCGCGACTACGCCAAGCAGAAGGGCTTCCAGTTTGGGTTCAAGTACTTTCCGGCCACAGGCGATTTCGCGCCATGTTGGGAAGTCGGCTCGATAGCCGGCGACGCGAACAACAAATTCGATCCGTCGGCCACTGCCGGCATCAAGATTCGGGCAGGCGAATGGCAGGATATCATGATTACCGTCGTGGACAACGGCGTAGGTTCAAACGCCTACATCGAAGTGACCAGAGGAGCGAACGGGAATGTCGCGTACATTACTTCGCAGAACGTGTTCCTCTATGCCTGGCAGCAGAACGCAAGACGCGCGAACCGTGTGGGACTGGCGGACACGGACAACATCAAGATCGGAACGGAATCGTTTTCGGGGGACATAGCCGCTTTTGCGGTCTGGCCGAGAAAACTGTCGCATGGTGACTCGTCGTATGTCGAAATCCGCGAGGCCATGGCAGACCCGCGCCCCGGCGACGCCCTCTTCCGCATCGGCAAGGAGGACGGGAAGTCCGACGAGTTCGCCGCATCCGGTTCGGCACGCTATGCGGTCGATGCCAACGGCACGTGGGATGTCGTGCCCCCTTCCCTGGATGCCGTCCACGGCACTCTGACCATGAACTTCGACGTTCCGAGCGGATGGGCGAACTTGAACCAGATTCTGAGGCTTGTGGCCGCTTCCGGCGACGGCTGGATTGAGGGAACCGTGGCAGACGCCGTCCGCGGCACGTCCGCCAGACTCAAGGCCAGAATCCTCAGGCCGGGGCATCCGGCCGACTTCTTCGTGCCGAAGGACGTTTTGCAACCAGGTCCGCACACGCTGACGTTGCGGCTGACGCAGGGTGCGGGCGTGACGTTCGACGTGATCGAGATGCGCGGTTCTTTCCAACTGGGGGAGATCGCCGCCGGTTGGACGGCGGACAAGCCGTTTGCGGCGAATCCCAGCCAGGCGACGTACAATGTCGTCAACGGCTGTTGGCGGGAGATGAACGCGGAGCTTTCGAACGACACGCTCTTCGACCCCCAGGCCGCAAACTACGACACCGAAAACACCGACGCCACGACCGTGTTCTTTAACGTGCCAGAAGATCTCGTCTGCTGCCGGTATGTCATAGCCGTCGCCTATCTGCAGTTCGAGAACAGCAAGGTGGACCACGTGAGATGGTATTTGAACAACGCCATGATCCACCATTCGGAGAATCTCTGGCAATTCACGATGGAGTCTGAGGCCCTGCCCGCGGATTCCTTCGCGGCGGGTTTGAATGCCATCAAGCTTCGGAGGACTTCTTCCTCGGCTTCGTGGTGGGGCGTAATTCGTGGTTTGGCGCTCCACATACAGGAGGCGCCGCCGCCCGATCCGATTGCAACGATACTGTTCGTGCGATAGGCGAAGTTCCAATGAAGGTGATTTTCGCTCTGGCCGCTGCCGGTGTGCTGGGAGCGTCCGGGGCTGGCGCATCGGGATGGCCGATCTCCGATCCGGCGGCGACCGGCGCGACAGGCGCGCCACTGCCGATGGGCGGGTGGAAGGTCTGGCCCTGCTACGGCGGCGGATATGTGCAGAACGTAGTAATCGCGCAGTCGAACCCTGCCGTGTGGTATTGCTACGTCGATGTGGGTGGCCCCTACCGCAGTGATGACGCCGGCCGCCACTGGCGTCCTCTGCACGGAAACGTTCGTGGCGAGGATCGTTCCGCGTGGGGCGATTGTCCCCGGACGGTGGACGTCGATCCACGCGACGCGGACAGTTTTGTCATGTGTTCCGGAGGATCTTTTGGGAATCCCGCCGGGATATACGTTAGCCGCGACGGGGGCGTGTCGTTCCGCAAGACGGGACGCGGACGCTTTTATGGAAATGGTCGCCGCAGGATGATGGGGCTCGCGCTGGCGCGCAATCCGCTCAACCCCGACGAACTCGTCGCTGGCGAGGATTGGGACGGCGTGGCTTTGAGCACGGACAACGGCGAAACGTGGCGGACGACGGGGCTTGAAGGAACCTGGCTCTCGGATTTGCGCTACGACAGGACGGTGCCGGATCGTATCTACGCCTGCGCGCCGCCGCCGGATATCCGCCTGCCGCGAGATGCGCCTGGAGCGCTAGAATTCGACGGGCGCAAATACGGGTCGGGTCTGTTCCGCTCCGATGACGGCGGGCGCAGCTGGCGCAAGCTTTCAGACGAGGCACCATGGGAGATTTGCCAGATCGAGGGGTGGACCGAGATCATCGCATACTATCCCCGAAAAGGGGTGATGCGCTCCCACGACGGAGGCGAGACATGGGAGTTTTTTTCCAAGGGGCTTGCCGGAGACCCAGGCAACGACTTGGGCAATCCGCTTTCGCCGGGAAGATACCAGGCGTTTGCCGCCGGGCGTGACTTCTACCTCGCCGGAAACGGCAGGGGCGACATCTACAGGCGAAGCGTAGTCGATGGGGCTTGGACAAAGGTTGAAATCATTGAAAAGCGGGTCGGCGTCCCCGAAAAAGAGCCGCGTTTGCTACACATGGAAGGGCACCCGATGGATGCCCTTTGCTCGCTGGTCGTCGATCCCCGCCACGGAGACCACTGGCTGGCGACCGACTGGTTCGAGATTTGGGAGACGTTTGACGCCGGGGCGCACTGGACGAGCCGTGTCGACGGCATCATGCAGCTCGTGTCGTTTACGGTCGAATGCGACCCCTTTTCGGAAGACAACATCATTTACGGCGTGGCGGACATGGGGTTGTTCTCCTCGCAGGACGGCGGAAGGCGGTTCCATGTTCCGAATGGATGGGTCTATGCGTGCAGCGCGTCGTATTCGCGAAGGACGCCGGGGCTGGCGATGATGTGCGGCGGTAAGGCGGTGGGCATGGTCAAGCGCTCCACGAGCGCCGGCCGCTGGTGGGAGACCCCGGCGCTGCGCGGCCTCCCGAAGCTTGACACCTCCAACCCGGGCGTGAGGGCCTTCACCGTGGCGAACAATCCGACAGACGATTCGTTCCTGATTCTCCTGTCCGGCCCCGTCGGGGAAGGCAAGGGGGGAATCTACCGGACGACAAACGCTGGTGACGACTGGGAGTGGTTCGGCGAGGGGTTGCCACGCGGCGTCGACCTTTTCAAAGATTTCGAGTGGGGCAAGGGAGGACCGTATCCGGAACTCTATTTCGGCATCGACGGCTCGGCCGTCTGTTGTTCTGCGAAAACGTGGAAGGCATGGTATCTCGACAGGGAAACGTCCACATGGCGGGAATCGAAGGGAGGAGCCGGAATCTGCGCTGCCGACCCGTTCCGTCCGGGACGCTTCCTCCGCGCCGGGAAACAGCTGATGGAGTCGCTGGATGGAGGTGCGACGTTTCATCCCTTCGTGGAAAGCGACCTTGGAAAGTGCGCATTCGTCTCGTTTGATGCGCACACGCCGGGTCTTGTCGTCGCCGGAATCGCGACTGACTGGTCAGTCTCCGTCAGCCGCAACGGAGGACGCCACTGGGAAGTCTTGGGCGGCGCGGATCGCGTCCCGTCCGGATGCTCGTGCAAGGTTTTGGTTGACCGCGGTCGGCTTTTCTACCTTACTACCGGCTCCGGCGTGTTCACTCGGACACTGCAACATCCCGCATTCTGCGACGAACTCACGAGCATCTCTGGCAAATGAATCCCCTTTCGTTTGCGGCCTCTGGTGTTTGGCCGCATCGATTGCCGCGCTGCATTCCGCAATGGCGGCGTCCGATTCCTCGGACATCAGAATGGACGCGCTCGGCGCGGCGGGGCAAAATCGTGGTCGGAAGAGCGCTGCATCGTCAACACGCCCGAATGGGGCGAAGTCTCGGTCGGCAAGGGACTCGGCGGGGACGGTGCGATGTTCCTCTGGATTCGCCGGCAGGACAGGCGCGGATGGGGCGCCGGAACGTTCCACGACCTTTGGCGCTTCGAAGACAGCCTCGCCTGGGAGAAAATCGTGTTGCCGATGCCGCCGCCACCTACTCCGGCACCCGGACCGACGTGGCCGTTTTCGCCGTCATCGAAACGCGGAAAAGCGACATTGCCGATTTGGCGTTTTGGAAATGACGCTGGACTGACACCCCCACCCCAACGACACGCATGAAACTCGCCTGCTCTCTCGCGTCCTCCACGCTTCGAATATTCCCGAACGACCTTCCGCCGTCGCGCGCCTTCTCCCCGATCGACGCCGCATTGAACGAGCGATTCTCGTTCCAGCTCGCCGTCAGGGCCGAGGCCTACGCCAAGGTGGCCGTGTCGGCGGCGGCTCCCGAGGGGTGGACCGTCCGCATCCGCCGCGTTGGTCTCGTGCCCGTGCCCCACCACAACACGAACGTTCTGGCGAATCCGCTCGACCTCGACGGCATCGGCCGCATCCCAGGACTCGTCCCCGATCCGCTCTTCGAAGAAACATCCGCGACGCTTGCCTTTGGCGAGACGGTTTCGTTCTGGTTCACCGTCACGCCGCCGCCCGATGCGAAACCCGGCGCCTACCGCATTGCCGCGACCGCCACCCCGTTCGATCGAGGCGACGCCGCCATTCGCATCGGCAGACCGGTCACGCGTTCCGCCGTCATCCGCCTACACCCCGTGCGGATCGCCCCGCGCACGGGGTTCGACGTCACGCACTGGTTCTACAGCGACTGCATCATCCAGCGCTACGGGACGCGCCTGTTCGACGAGCGCTACTGGACGCTGCTCGAGGCCTATCTCAAGGACATAGCGGAGCATGGGCAGAACGTCATCTACGTTCCGCTCTTCACGCCGCCGCTCGACACCGACAAGCTGCCGTCTCAGCTGCTCAACGTTTCGCGCGGAAATGGCGGAGGATATGCCTTCGATTGGTCCAGCGTCCGGCGCTACGTGCGGACGGCCAGAAAATGCGGCATTGAGAAGTTCGAATGGTCCCACTTCTTTTCGCAGTGGGGGTGCAAATGCGCCATCCGCATCTACGAGGGGCAGGGCGAGACGGAAACGCTCCTCTGGCCCGCCGACACGCCCGCCACGTCCGATACCTACAGAACCTTCCTTTCGAAGTTGCTGCCCGAATTGCGAAAATTCCTTGCCGACGAGAATATCCTCGGGAAATCGTTCTTCCACGTATCCGACGAGCCGCATGGCGACGAGGCCCGCGCCAACTACAAGGCTGCCCGCGCCATGCTGCGCGAACTGGCGCCCTGGATGAAAACCATGGACGCCCTTTCGCAGATCGAATTCGCCCGCGAGGGGCTTGTGGATACGCCCGTGCCGCTGACGCAGGTCGCCCTTGATTTCCTGAAGGAGGGGATCGGGTCCTGGTGCTACTACTGCTGCAGTCCGCGCGAGGGCTACCTGCAGCACCTCATGGACACGCCGCTCGCGAAGGTCGCCATGCACGGCTTCCTTTTCTACCGCTGGCCGTTCAAGGGCTTCCTGCACTGGGGTCTCAACTACTGGAGCAAGTGCCAGACGCGCATCCCCGTCGATCCATTTACCGTCTCGGATGGCGGAAACTGGGGCGGCGGCTGGGCCTACGGCGACACGTTTCTCGTCTATCCCGGTCCGGACGGCCCGATCGACTCCATCCGCTGGGAAGTCTTTGCCGAGGCGATGCAGGACTATGCGCTCCTGCAGACACTCGGCGTCTCCCGGGACGACCCGCTCCTGGCGCCGATCCGGTCCTTTTCCGATTTCCCGAAAGACGCCCGCTGGCGCACCGCCGCACGGCGACGCCTGTTCGCCTCCCACGTGCCGGCGTTTCCCTGAGACCGCGCATTTTTGATTGCCAATTGATGGCAATGAAGATTTGGAAGTCGTGAACAATTGCCAATAGTGAACTCTTCCCCAATTGGCAACATTCCCTAACCATTCAACCTTTCAACCGGCGTAAGCCCAACTTTTCAACTCAGGCTTATCCCCCAAAACTGGGGGATAAACTATCCCCTAAATTTCAAAACCATTGAAAATACAGGGGTTTCGAGCATTCCCTGCGGTTCAGGAAACCCCACAGACTTTTTTTCTTGAACAAAAAAAAGCGGGACGTTTTTTTTGTTTTCTGCCAGAATTGGCAGCGCTAAACCACAAAAAAGGAACGTCCCGTGGCCCCAACACTACTGCAAACCGACCTTTCTGTCACCATTTCCGAGTTCGTCGATGGTGTTTATGGCGGTTCTTTTGGCAAGTGCGCCCTTCGCCAGACGAAACTTCTCCTCGGAGGCATCATCGAACGCGGCACGACTCTTGTCAGCGCACTTGCCAAGAGTCTTCGCCCAGACCGGCGCACGGCACCAAAGAAGCAGCGCGAAATGGTCTCGCGGCATCTTGCGAGTCTTGACCTGTCAACCGAGATGTCAAAATGGCTTGGAAAGCAGGTGTATTTTTCAGAGGACACTCCGGTGGCCATAGACT
>DJYI01000093.1:14090-16623 GCA_002448475.1 Verrucomicrobia bacterium UBA6982 | reverse complement strand
TGATCGTTTGATCGTTTGACCGTTGGACCGTTGGACCGTTGGACGCTGGACATCAGTCCGAACAAGCCCTCGCCGAGAAAGGATTGGTTAACTGCAAAACTCATTCGCTCCTGGCGTGGAGCCAAACCGTGGCGCGAAGCGGACGACGTTGTCTCCGCGTTACGCCAGAACTCCGCGCTTGAGATGAAACGAACGGCTTCCCGTGTTCGGTTTCCGCGCGGGGCGTATTGATTCCATTGGCCTTTTTCGATATAATCGGCCCCGCGTTACGCACACAACACATTCCGCCCTCCGGGCGTTTCCCCAATGCAAAGATTCAAATACTTGGCCAAGAACGCGGCCGGCAAGGACCAATCCGGATACGTCGAGGCCAACGACCAGGCCGAAGCCGAACTCGTGCTGCGCCAGAACAACCTCGTGCCGGTGCGCATCGTGGCGCAGGGCGGAAAGGGAGGAAAGAAGAAAGGCGGCGGCATGAACATCGAGCTCAAGATGCCGTCGTTCCTCCAGAGCAAGCGCGTCAAGCCCAAGGACCTCACCGTTCTCACGCGCCAGCTCGCCACGCTCGTGGAGTCCGGCCTGCCGCTTCTGCGCGGCCTGCGCATCCTGTCAAAGCAGGCCTCCACGCCGGGTCTGCGCTACGTTCTCTCGGGAATGTGCGAGTCCGTCGAGGGCGGCGCGACGTTTTCCGACGCCCTGGCGCAGTATCCCAAGGTGTTCAGCCACCTCTACGTCAACATGGCCAAGGCCGGCGAGGCGGCGGGCGCGCTTGAGCAGTCGCTTTCGCGTCTTGCGGAGTTCCTCGAAAAGGAGCAGAAGATCAAGGGCAAGGTGAAGTCCGCCATGACCTACCCGATCGCGGTGCTCGTCGTCGCGCTCCTGCTCACAGGCGTCCTGCTCGTGAAGGTCATTCCGAAGTTCGAGGGGCTGTTCAAGGACATGCTCGGCGAAAACGCCAAGCTGCCGGCCGTCACGAGCTTCGTGGTCAATCTGGCGCACAACTTCGCCTCATACATGATCCCGGTCGCCGCCGGTGTCGCTATTCTTGTCATCGTCTGCCGCCTTGTGAACAAGACGGCCTGGGGCAAATACTTCTTCGACGCCGTGAAGCTGCGCTCGCCGGGCTTCGGCGGTCTCATACGCAAGTCGTCCATCGGCCGCACGACCCGCACCCTCGGCACCCTCATGCAGAGCGGCGTCCCGGTTCTTCAGGCGCTCGACATCGTGCGCGACACCGCGGGCAACGAGGTCATCGCCCGCGCCTACCAGAACATCCACGACGCCGTGAAGGAAGGCGACAACATGACGCCCTCGATGGAGGCCAGCGGCCAGTTCCCGCCGATGGTGGTCTCGATGGTCGATGTCGGCGAGGAGACCGGCGCCCTGCCGGACATGCTCAACCGCGTCGCCAACACCTACGACGGCGAGGTCGATGACGCCGTGTCCGCCATGACTTCGATCATCGAGCCCATGATGATCGTCCTGCTGGCCGTGATCGTCGGCACGATCGTCGTCGCGATGTTCCAGCCCCTTACCGCGATTATCGGCTCGATGGCCGGCTAGTGATCTGACCATGAAAACGGATTTCGGCTGCAACGGAGGCGAAATGGAAAGCCGCTCCCTCTTCTCTCTTTCGCGTTTGCGCCGCGGAGGCCGCCGCCCGGCGGGGTTCGCGGCGGGCTTCACGCTCATAGAGATGCTCGTCGTCGTGCTTGTGATCGTCCTGCTTGCCGGCATGACGATGCGCATGGCCGGCGTGGTCGCCCGCAACAACAGCATCTCGTCCTCCCGCTCCAGGGTGGAAAAGGTCGCCATGGCGTGCGAGGAGTTCAAGGCCATCTACGGCAAGTATCCCCCGGTTCCGTTCTACTCCGACGGCTCCCAGCCGCTCGGGTTCGAGTTCGCGACGGTGCAGTGCGTCCCGGAGTCCGCGGCCCGTCAGCTTGTCGGCGGCGGCAAGCGCAACGTGGGATGGGGCGAAGGCGACGGCGAGGCAAAGTTCTTCACGTTCGGCCTGCTCTCGTTCTTCCTGCCGCGCTACAACGGCATGGCATACGATCCGGACAACGGCGTTGACGACGGCTATCCCCGCCCGTTCGCCGGCGTCGATCTGGAGAAGAAGGGCGCACGCTCTTCGGCCAGGGCGCTCAAGCAATACACCGACTTCAACAAGTTCGCCGACGGCTCCAATTTCCGCGGCGACACGGAGCGCGACCTCTCGGCCGTCCGCCGCATCCTCCCGATTCTGGGGGCCAAGCTTGAGGTTGGCGACATGAAAGTCAGCCCGCTCGGCATCATTCTGCGCGACATACGGCGGCGCCCGAACAACACCAGCGCCGGTTACTCCGAGATCACGAACGTCTGCTACACCGTTCAGGACGCCTGGAGCCACGACCTGCGCTACTCCTCGCTCCCGCCATACGAGACGTTCGAGATCCGCTCCGCCGGCCCGGACGAAAAGTTCGACACGCGCGACGACATCATCGCAGGAAAGGAGTAGTGCGGACGGCCGTTTGATCGTTTGATCGTTTGA
>DJYI01000093.1:4842-14019 GCA_002448475.1 Verrucomicrobia bacterium UBA6982 | reverse complement strand
GACCGTTTGATCGTTTGATCGTTTAACCGTTTGATCGTTTGACCGTTTGACCGTTTGACCGTTTGGTAGTTGAAGGTAGTGCAGGGTTTTCAGGAAGTCGTCAAAATGCGCACGTTACGCACAATCCGCCGTTCGGGCTTTTCGCTCATCGAGGTCATGCTTTCGCTGGTCGTCGTGGGCGGCGGCCTCGTTGCCGTTTTCGGCCTTTTCCCGGTTGGTCTGCGCCAGGGCGTTGACGCGCGCTCGGACATGGCCCAGGCGTCGTTTGCCTCCACGCTCTTCGAGACGATCTCCGCCAACGTGCGCGCCATCGACAACCTCGAAGAATGGGAGGACGTCGATAAGTGGTGGAAAAAGGCCGTCGGCTCCGGCACGAATCTGTCGAAGTTCAGGCGGAAGGACGCCCGCTCGTTCGCGAGCGACACATCCCTCACGCTGCGCACGCGCGAGAAGGCGATGGCCGCCAGCGACGACGGCAGGCCGAAGGCCCTGGCGGCGAAGGACATCGAGGGCAAGTTCGGCGACGAGTGCGTGTTCTACGTGGCGCGGGAGGAGACGGAGAAGGACACCCTCGGCCGCGTCGGGATTTCCGACTTCATCCTTCCGCCGCAGTTTCTGATCCGCATCGTCAAGGTCGAGCGCCACGCCAGGCGCTTCAGCGGCCTCGGCCAGAGCTCCTCGAAGATCGACTGGAACACCTACAAAAGCGACACGTGGAAAAACGACGAGCGCCGGCTCTCCCCGCCGCGCAACGTCACGGTCCGAAATCTTCAGGTGAACGACGATGATCTGATTGTCGAGGCAAACGGCGAGGAGACGTCCGGCAGGAACGTCATTCGCCTGCCATCCCGCTACATCGTCTCGGTCGTCTCCTCCGACATGCCATTTCCGCAGCCATACGTGGACAATCCCGTCTTCAGCCAGGAATTCGCGTTTCTCCACCGCCCGTAGGGGGAATGGAGGTCGCGGCGGCGCAACAACTGCAACGATTTGACTGACAGGTCATGAATTCCATTACGAAAGCAAACCCGAAACGGAGCCGCGCGGCCGGCTTTTCACTGATCGAGGTGATGGTCGCGACGGCGATCCTCATGGTCGTCGTCCTCATGGTCGGGTCGATTTTCACGCAGGCCTCCTCCGCCTGGAACTCCGGATACTCCCACGCGGAGGGCGGCGCCGCCCTCCGCGGCGTGGCCGGCGCCATGAACCGCGACCTGCAGACCGCCGTGGACATGCGCGACTTCTTCCCGAACGAGAACGCGCCGATCAAGGCGAGCGCCAGGTCTCTCGAATTCGTTTCTCTGAAGATCAACGACCGCCAGCCTGGTTCCGGCAGCAGTGGCGGCGACGCCAGTTCGCCGCGCGAATACGTTCTGGTGGAGTATTCCGTGGGCGGCGATTCGGTGACGCGCAAGGAGACCGCGCTCGTTCGCAGCCAAAGCTTTGACTACTTCGACCGCTCCTCGGCGTGGTCCAAGGGGAGCTCCACCACTTCGACGCTCTGGAAGCGCGGCAAGACTTCGTCCTCCTCGTCGCCAGGGGAGGGCTCCTCCGCCGACCTTTCCTTTTCGATGGAGCCGATCGAGATCGACAGCGACGATCTCGACGACCGCCCATACGCAGCCAGCGACTCGGTCGCGAAGGACTGGCGCGCATCGGGCGGATCGACGGTTGTCGGCGTCAAGCTTCGGATGTCGCTCAATTCCTCCGGGTCGTTCTCCGACCTGCGCGTCGTGTCCTACGGCCGCGACGGCCTCCCCAACGACGAGTCCCAAACTCAGGACGACATCATCGCGTTCTAGAAAGGCTGTCGCCACAAGCGATTCAACAGTAAATGGCTGACTTTGAAATGAAAATGCGCCTCAAACGCGGCGGAATGGCGGAATCCTCCATTTTCACCCATTCGTCCCGCCGCCGTCAGTCCTGCCGCCAGTCCGGCTTCACGCTGCTGGAGGTTCTCTCCGTCGTCGGCATCGTGGCGCTTCTGATGGGGCTTGTCGGCTCGGCGGCGTTTTCCGCGCGCCAGAGGGCCTACACCGCCACGGCCACGACAGAAACGCAGCAGGTCGCCTCCGCGATTCGCGCCTACTGGCTCGCCTTCCGCGAGTGGCCGTCCGGTCTCAACGAGGGCAACAACATTCTCGACAGAAACTGCCTGTCCGCCCTTCTCGGCGAAAATCCCCGCAAGGTTTCGTTCCTTCAGGTTCCTCCGGACCGCTTCGACGAGGATTCGGGGCAGTTTCTCGATCCCTGGGGGCGGCCATACGTCGCGGAGCTTATTTCCACCGGCGACGTTGAGGTCGATTCCGCCAACGAGGTTGTTGTCTCCTTCCCGATCCAGTTCGGCGCGCTCTGGCAGAGATTCTAGCTGTCGCCCGTCGCCGCCCCGCCTGTCTCCTGTCGAATGTCGCCTGTCCCCCCAACCAGTTTTGAAAGGCTGTTGATTGCAATGAAAAGCAGTAACTTGAAACGCCGCCAGCGGAAAGACTCCATTTCCTCGCTACTTGTGTCCGGCTTCACGCTCGTCGAACTTCTCGTCGTCGTGGCGATCATCGGCATTCTGGCCGCCCTTCTCGGCTCCGCGATCATCAACGCCAGCAGCACCGCGAACCGCAACCGCGCGGACAACAACAGGGTGATTCTAGAAAACGCCATTGTCGAATACTGGCACGACTTCGGAAAGTGGCCCATCGACGGCAATCTGCTGAAGGCCAAGTTCAACGACGCGTCCAACCTCAGGACCGTCAGCAAGACAGTCGCCGGAACGGACAAGACTCTCTCCCGGCACGACTACTCCATCTCGTTCTACGAGGACAACAACGAGGTCGTCAAGCACCTGCTCAACGACAAGCTCCCGAACGGTCAGAAGAAGGAATACCTGAACCTCAAGGGCTTCGTGACGTCGGCTCGCACAGGTCTTGGCAAAAACGACTATCCGATCACCGACACCGTGGACGCGTATCTCGCGCACATCGGGGAGGCGCTTTCCGACGACATCAACGCCGAGCAATCGACCGTGAGCAAGCGGGCCGATCCCGTTCTGCTTTTCTCTGTCCAGATGTATAAGTGCCCGGAGTGCGGTGCCGTGACGCGCGCCAAGGCATGCCCGAACAAAAGCGACGACTGGGCCAAGGAGCATGGCGTGAACGGCGGCAAGGTCTGCCCGTTCTACGAGAACAACGACTATCAGAAGCCTCTGCGCAACAGCAACCGCGCATACGGCTCCCAGCCCTACACGATCAAGTTCGATCTCAACGACAACACCGTCTCGGTCTCAGCCGAATAGCCCGATGAAACCATTTTCAGCAATTCGCGGCCGCGGCGCCGCGCACCGCGCGCGCGGCTTCACTCTGATCGAACTGCTGGCCGTGGTCGGGGTGATAGCGCTTCTTTCCGTGCTTGCGGTCGGCGGCTACACCGGCATCATGCGCGCCATGTCCGAGAGCACCGCCGCCGACGGGCTGCGCCGCACGATCCTCCTGGCGCGCCAGCAGGCGTGCGTTGACGGCACAGATCTGTGGGTCTGGCCGACGGGCGAAAACAAGTTCATCGTCATTCGCAAGATCGGCACTGTCGTGGACAGGGAGAAGGGTTCGGTGAAGGTTCCGTATCTGAGGAACGACACCAGGACGTCCGACTGGATCTACGACCCATACGCCGACATGGAGGACGCCAGCGGGGCGCTTTCCACGGCCGAAAATCTGGATGACGGAACTTACAGGAAGATCGCGGAGGAATTTGTCGCCAAGTTCGCGGCTCAATACGTCTTCGACCTCGACGAGGAGTCGCAGCGACTGGCGGCATACGAGTATCCGCCGTGGTATGACGAAGGGCGCCGCTCGTGGATTTTCGGCGTGAAGGCCGTATCGGGATCCCTTGGAACGGACGACTTCGCGATCGGCCACGAATACGGCGTCGTGGTGCAGTCCGAGCAGTATCTGCCCAAGGGCTACCTTTTCAAGGGGTCTGTCGATGACGACGGCGAGTTTAAGCCCGACTGGGCCAGACGCAACGCAGTCCATGTGATGGCCGACGGCCGTGTTGACAAGGATGTCACGTATGAGATCACAGACGGCTCCGAGCGCGACGACGCCGTCACGCTCAAGGTCATTGTCCGCCGCGACGGAACGGTGGAGGCGAGATAAGTCGCCCTCCCCACCTGTCGCCTGCCGCCCATCTCCCCCTCTCCCTTTTCCCCTTTCCCATTTGTCGCCCGGAAGTTCCGAATCCCCTGGAGTCTGAAATGAATGCCATGCGCCAGTCTATGCGCCAATCCGTCCGCCGCCGCGCGGGTTTCACGATCGTGGAAATGCTCGCCGTCATCGGCGTTCTGGCAGTGCTGATGGGGCTGCTGTTCCCGGCGGTGCAGCGTGCCGCGCAGCGCGCCCGCGACGTCGCGGACAAGGATCTCGTGGTCCAGGTCGCGAACGCGTGGACGCTTCTGGCGCAGGAGAACAAGCGCCTCCCGTCCGCCGAACTCATCGCCGAGTCGCTCCAGAACTCCGGTCACGTCGATGACAGCACTCCGTTCGACATGGAGCCAGGCCCCAGCTGCATCCTCAACTGGTGGGAGGCGATCCGTCCCAGCGCCAAGGGCGACAAGAAGGCGTTCTTCGACAACGAGGAGACCCGCCCGAAATACGCCGTCACCGGCGGCGGCGTGAAGAAGGGCGCCTCTATCGACAGAAATGAAATCAAGAACGGCGGCGGCAATTTCATGTATTGGCCGCCGGACATGCGTCTTGAGCGCACAACGGACCAGAAGGCCATCGGAATCTTCCCGTCGTGGGTCGCGCGCGCCATCAGTCGAGGTCTTGCCAACGACGAGCTGGTCGCGGACGGCTTCGAGCCGGAGGAGAAGGCCGAGGACGCCGCGAAGAACGCGAAGGACTTTTTCGCCCGTGACGAAAAATGCAAGGACCACGGCCTGGTGAAGGTAATGCTCGACTTCGACGGCGACGGGCAGATCAAGGTCCCCGGCGACTACACCGAAAGCGGCTCGGACGAGACCGTTTACGCCACGGCCGTGGCGTTCGTCTTCACCGAAGACGGCACCCGCGTCATCCGCTCGTGGTAGCAGCCCACAGCATTCGCCGCATTCGCCGCATCCCATTTCGCGGCCACCCTCCCGCGCGGCCAGACTCCAACATCTTTCACCCTCTAGCAATGAACATACCTTCCAGCAACGCCCGGCGCGGTTCGGCGATCGTGATCGTCCTCGGAATGCTGTCCGTGCTCATGCTCATGTCCATCGCCTTCACGACGTTCATGCGCACGGAGCACGCCGGCTCGACGAACCTCAAGAACGGCCTCGTGGCCCATCAGGCGCTCTCCACCGCCATCGCGCGCGCGACGGACGCCATCGACCTTTCGATCGACATTCCGACTGGAGGCGATCCGTTCCCTGCGGTGCCCGTCTGGCCCGAGCCGTGGCTCTCCTCGTCGAGCGTTGCGACGAACGACTTTCTTCAGTCCGCCGCGCTCACCCCGACCGAGCGCCCGGGCGCGCAGCTTCTCACATACGAGATGTCGCGCTACCTCACCCCCGCCCAGATCGAGATGGTGCGCAGCGCCAAGGTCGATTGGGCGCCGATCCACGCCTCCGTCGGCACGGACTCGCTCATTGACAGGCGCCCGACGGGCGTGAACCTCTACGGCAACCTCGGCCGCCCCGGCGGCGATTCCGTCATCGGTCGCTACGCCTTCGTCGCGCTGCCGACGACAGGTCTGCTGGATCTCAACCTCGCCGGCACGCCCGAAAATCGCCAGAACATCGCCGACCGGGCCGAGACCGACGGCTCGGACACCAGCGCGTTTTTCCTTCCCACTGGCGACGCCAATTTCAAATACACCGATTACGCCGAAAACGACTCCGAACGGGAAGTCTCCCCCAAGCGCATGCTCTCCGACCCGAACAAGTTTTTCGGCGCGCGGAGGAGACTCGGCGCCTTTTCGTCGTTCCTCGACGCGCGTCTTGAGCTTGAGTCCAGGTGGAGTCGGTCGCTGTGGCTCGGCGGTCACGCCGAAGCCTCGCAGTCCGGCCTCGACCTCAAGTGGCCCGGAAACAAGGAATCCGCGTCATCCGCCAAGCGCTGGACGACCGGCTCTCCGGATGACGACTCCTTCTTCCCCGCGGACACGTTCGTCGGCTACTCGACCGCTCTCGACGGTCTCGATCCCGAAGGCCGTCCGCGCGTCCATCTGCCCACCAGGGAGGAGTTCGAGGGCTTCAGCAGAGACGAGCTGACGGTCTTCGCGAACCGCAGCCTCGCCGCAATGGTCAAGGTCTTCGCCCGCTCGCGCATGGCGAATCCCGACGGCTCCTCCGACGCGCCGGCCAACAAGGAGTTCTGGAAGGAGTCGTCCAACGACGAGCTGACGTTCTTCCAGAAGAAAAGCCCGATGCGGGTCTCCCGCGCGCGCCTTGCCACGGTCGCCATGCTCGACGCGATGGACGAGGACCTCGTCCCTGGCGAGAATTCGAAAACAGGAGTCAACTACTGGAACGTTCTCGGCCGGGTCGAGACGACACTCGTCGATTCCGAGGGCCGCACCGGAGAGGTCGTGGACGAGCGGCCTTCGTCCAGCAACCCGCTCGACTTCCCCTGCACGGAGCCGGTCCCGCAGCTCAGCCAGGCCTGGGCGTTCGTCACTTGGGAGAGCTGCGTCACCAACTACTACTGCTCCGGCAGAAGTCCAAGGGTGTTCCAGGAGCTTCCGCCATACAGCGAATGGCGCAACTGGACTCCGGACAACCCGAACGCGGGGAACCGATTCGCCGCGACAAGCGGCCGGAACGGCGACTTCGGCAAATGGCGCGTCGTGTGGCGCGGAAAGATCCACGTCGGCGCGCTTGCCGCCCTCCAGAACGCCGCGCCTGGCTGGGAGGAGAGCCTTTCGTCGAAATCGTATTCCATGCAGCTGGACTGGAAAGTGCTGACCGGATGGCCGTCCGCCAATTCCGTGGCGGCTTCCTCGGGTGCCAGCAGGGACTTCGGCGACATATTCTGCGATGGAAGTTATGTTTTCTGGGGGCGCGAGGCCACGACCGGCAACAACGACCCGGCGGAAGTCCTGGACGATTTCGTCGGTCGGGAGGCCCCGGCCGTCCACGGACCGTTCACGACCCGTGCGGGCGATCTCAAGCTCGATTCCAACGGCTCCGATCCGCGAAAGCTCTGGTTCGGCGCACGCACCTATTCCGAAGGCGAATCGAACGCGTCAAAGGGTGCCGGAGCCGAATCTCTCGATTTTGTCGTGGTCTGCTATCCCAACCAGCAGACCGAGTTTCCGCACCTTGTGCCAAAGACCGAAACAACACCGTCTTATTGGA
Source organism: Verrucomicrobia bacterium UBA6982 (assembly GCA_002448475.1). Taxonomy (GTDB): domain Bacteria; phylum Verrucomicrobiota; class Kiritimatiellia; order RFP12; family UBA3636; genus UBA3636. The sequence continues at coordinate 6,686 of DJYI01000093.1, read as the reverse complement.
CGCAGGGGAACATTCAGTTCGATCCGCCTGTCGTGTGCGAGGCGAATTCCAAGTCAATCAACGACGCCTATCTCCCGGTCGCGCTCAAGGTGACGATCAGGGACTCGTCTGGCAAAGTCGTCCAGCAGGTGCCTGCGCCGACGCTCGACGATGACGCCGGGACGTATTGGCTGCGTCTCGACGCCGGCGCGTGGCATCGCACCGGCAACGATTCGGAGTCCGCCTTCAAAGGGACGAAAAGTCCCGTCTCCAGCCTCGTTCTCAATGGAAAGTCTGGCAGAGCCCGCGATGACGCGCGCGCGTCCCTGGCCTGGGGCTGGGCGATGTGCGCCGCCCCGCAGTTCGCCTTCGACACCACCGGGCTTGTCACCGACCGCGCGGATGGCGGCGGTTTTCAGCGCCAGATACCAGGCCGCATGAACACGTGGCTCAGCAACCGCATTCTCATGCCGGACAGCTACCTGCGCGACGACAAGTCCTTCGACTGGTCCGAATCGCTCGTCACGGAAATAGATGGAAATCCGCTCGACGATCTGGAGTTCCCGAATTCCATGGTTCCGCTCAACACGTTCCAGAGCTCCTATCTCGCCGGTCACAACGGCGTGGATTTCTCCTTCTGGAGAAAATGGGTGTTCGGCGGCCAGTCGCCCGCTCCGGCTCCCGACTTCGCGCATTACTGGAAGAATCCGCCGCAAAATGGCGCGGACAATGACTCCACCGACGGCTTGACCTTCGACCGCGCGGCGAAGTTTCTGTCGTGGTATCCCCGCACGCGCATCCGCAACGGCGAGGCGTTCCGCAACCCGGGCGATCTGGGGAGCGTCATGTGCGGCCCGTGCGAGACCCTTTCTCTCTTCCGCACGTATCGCCCGCAGCCTGGTTCGGGGACTGCCAGGTATCGCGCCGACTTCCACCGCGTGTTCGACTACTTCACCGCCGCGCCCGACGCGCGCTATCCCAGTGTGGCCGACATAAAGCCAAACGATCTTGACAACGGTGAACTGAAGGTCAACGCCTTCGGAAACAAGAACGGCTCCGGAAGCGCCAGAATGCAGGACAAGCTCTTCTACGCCGGCGTTTTCACGAACGGCGTGGTGAACCTGAATGTCCCGTGGCTCGTCCATCTGGAGGGAAGAACGGCCGATCCTCCGCGCGCGTCGCAGTGGGTCTTCGGCGACGACGGCCGCACCTACTACGGCCTTAAGCGCAAGGTGCCGAATCTCTATCCGCTCATGTCGGCCATAACCGGGGCGCGGATTTCGGCCCCCAAGTATTCCACCGGGAGCGAGACGACCCTCGCCGAGAGGGACGCCGCCAATATCGCCTCCGCGATTTTCCGCGGAATCGAGGACGGCGGGACGCGGTTTTCGTCGCGCCGCTTCGGCATGCCGGCAAACGAGGACAACGCATACGATTCCGGCTGGCCTCAGGTGCGCAGCGTCTCCGACGCGCTTGGCGCCCTGCCCGGAGACACGGAGGCGCCGAACGGACTGCTCGAAACGATAATGGGTCTGCCGGACATGGCGGTGGATGCCGATCGCGAGGCGCTGCTGGGCAACATCGGCGGCGCGTTCGCGACGCGCGGGCAGTCGTTCCTGCTGCTTGTCCGTGCCGACGCCTACACGCCCAAGTTCGGCGAGGAGGAGAGCACGTCCGACGGCAACTCCCTTGCTTCGACCCACGCGCTTGTCGAGCTGTGGCGCGATCCGGAACCGGCGCGCACCCCATACGGGACCCTTCCCCGCGACCAGGCCGGCAATCCCTATCTCTTCCACGATTGGCAGATACGCTCCATCCGCGTCTTCTAGGTTTGACCGTTGGACCGTTTGACCGTTTGACCGTTT
>DJYI01000093.1:0-4758 GCA_002448475.1 Verrucomicrobia bacterium UBA6982 | reverse complement strand
TGATCGTTTGACCGTTTGACCGTTGAACCGTTGGACCGTTGGACCGTTGAACCGTTGGACCGTTGGACCGTTGGACCGTTGGACCGTTGGACCGTTGGACCGTTGGACCGGGCTGCGTCCTGGGAGCGCGGGCTTCCAGCCCGCGAACTGGGGGGGGCGGCGTCTCGCCGCGCCAATTCGTCTGCGGTGCGGCCGGAGGCCGCACCCCCCAGCCGCCAGTTCAGGGTGGGGCGAGCCGTCCCGGCGAGCCGCGATTTTCCGGTTGACCGGTTGACCGTTTGACCGGACGTCTTCTTCCCAATGCACGTTTACGTCCACGTTCCGTTCTGCGCCTCCAAGTGCCGCTACTGTGCCTTCCATTCGCGCGCGGGCGCAGCTGACCGCGACTTTCGCGATTTCGTCCGGCTTCTGCCGCGCGAAATCGCACTGCGACGTTCATCTGGCGGCGCGTCATCCCGCAGTCTCGGCACGCTGGACACGCTGTATGTCGGCGGCGGCACGCCATCGCTGCTCGGACCGGATCGTGTTTTCGCGCTCCTCGACGGCGTTCTGCGACTGTATCCGCTCCGCGCGCCAGGCGCCGAGGTCACGGTGGAGGCGAATCCAGCCGATGTTACGCCCGCCCTCGCCGCCGCCCTCTCCGCCGCGGGAGTGTCGCGCGTTTCGATCGGCGCGCAGTCATTCTCGGAGCGGACGCTCCGGTGGCTGGGTCGCCGCCACGGCGCCGCCGAGACACGCGAGGCCGTCGCCACGTTGCGCGCGGCGGGAGTTCCGCGAATTTCGCTCGATCTCATCGCCGCCGTTCCAGGCGAACCGCGCGGCTCCTTTGCCGAGTCTCTGCGCGAGGCTGTCGCGCTTGAGCCGGATCATGTGAGCGTGTATCCGCTTTCCATCGAACCGGGGACGCCGCTTGCGCGCGAGGGAGTTCGCCCGCCCGCGGACGAGGAGTCGCTTGCCGCCGTGTCGTTGGCGGAGGATTATCTCGGCGCGCGCGGCTACGCGCGCTACGAGCTCTCCAACTACGCGCGCCCCGGGGCCGAGTGCCGCCACAACCGCGCCGTCTGGCTGGGGGAGGACTACGCCGGATTCGGACCGGCCGCACATTCACGAGATGGGCTGGAGCGGCGCGCCAACGTCCCGGATTTCGCCGCATGGCGCGCCGCCCTTGAGACGGGAAGCGCGCCCCCGGCCGCAGTTGAATCGGTGTCGCCGGAAGATGACGAAACCGAGCGCTTCCTCACGCGCGTCAGACTGGCGCGGTGGAGTCTGCCGAATCCGGAAAGTCCGGCAGGGCGCCGCCGCGCGGCAGTTCTGGCCGGCCTTGCGAGGGAGGGCATTGTTCGCCTCGCGTCTCCGTCCGGCGGCGCCGCGGATGATTCCGGCGGCGCCGCCGAGCCTCTCTGGGCGCTCACCGCGCGTGGTCGCGAGGTGGCTGACTCCGTAATGTCCGCCCTAGTGTGAAATGCTTCAAAAAAGAAGTGACTTTTGTCGGTGTTTGCGGCATTATCGGCGGCGGTGCCGCGCGTCTTTTCATGTGCGGCGATTTTCGAAAAGGCCAGCATGCAATCCATCGCCCGTCTGCGCTCCGGCGCCCTGTCCGGCATAGGTGCCGTCCCGGTGTTCGTCGAGGCGTTCGTATCGCGGGCCGGCGACCCGCAGACGGTTATCGTCGGACTGCCCGACGCCTCGGTGCGCGAAAGCCAGCACCGGGTGTCGTCCGCGATCATAAACGCCGGATACGATCCGTTCGGAGGGCGGGTCACGGTGAACCTGGCCCCTGCGGACGTCCACAAGGAGGGTTCCCTTTTCGACCTGCCCATCGCGCTTGCGATCATCCTCGCATCCGGGGACGAGGAAACGCCGCCAGCCAGCGCCGCCGGGGCCAGCCGGCGCTTCGATCCCGAGACGACGGCCGTCGTCGGCGAGCTGTCGCTTGGCGGAACCGTGCGCCCCGTGCGCGGAGTTTTGCCAGTGGCCGTCGCGCTGCGCGACGCCGGCGCGCGCACTCTCATAGTTCCGGCGGAAAACGCGCGCGAGGCGGCGTTTGTCTCGGGCATCGACGTGTTTCCCGTTTCAACGCTTGGGGAGGCTCTGGCGCTGTTCACCGGAAAGGGGAGCGGTCCGGTCGAGCCTGTCGTCTGCGACGTCCGCGCCGCGCTTGCGGCCGCGGCGGACTCAGGTCCGGATTTCGTGGATGTCAAGGGGCAGGAAATGGCCAAGCGCGCCATCGAAGTGGCCGTGGCCGGCGGTCACAACGTCCTGCTCGTGGGGCCGCCCGGAACAGGCAAGTCCATGCTTGCGAGGCGCATCCCGTCGATTCTTCCGCCGCTTTCGCTGGAAGAGGCGCTGGAAGTGACCAAGATTCACTCCGTGGCGGGACTTCTGCCGCCCGGCCAGCCGCTCGTGGCGACAAGGCCGTTCCGGTCCCCGCACCACACCGTGTCTGATGTGGCGCTTGTTGGAGGCGGAACTCATCCGTCGCCGGGCGAAGTGACGCTGGCGCACCACGGGGTTCTGTTCCTCGACGAGCTTCCGGAGTTCGGGCGCAGCGCGCTGGAGGTGATGCGCCAGCCGCTGGAGGACGGTTTTGTGACGATTTCGCGCGCCTCGGGAACAGCCCGCTTTCCGAGCCGCTTCACGCTTGTGGCGGCGATGAACCCGTGCCCCTGCGGCCACTTCGGCGACCCCTACCGCCCGTGCCGCTGCACGCGGACTCAGATACAGCGCTACAGGTCGCGCATATCGGGTCCGCTTCTCGACCGCATCGATCTTCACATACTAGTGGCGGCGAGCAGTTTGCGCGACTTGCAGGGAATACCGGCCGGAGAGAACTCCGCGGACATGCGCTCGCGCGTCGCGTTCGCCAGGCGGATACAGTCGGAGCGCTTCGCCGGGCGTCCTGAGCCTCGCACCAACGCGGCGATGGACCGGCGCGACCTGGAGCGGCACTGCCACCTCGACGCCGAGTGCCTCCAGATCCTCAACGACGCGATAAACGACCTCAAGTTCAGCCCGCGCTCCCACGACCGCATTCTCAAAGTGGCCCGGACCGTGGCGGATCTTGCCGGGCACTCCGACATCGAGCCGGTCGATCTGCACGAGGCCCTCGGCTTTCGCTCGCTCGACCGGGATCTCTGGAGCTGACGGCTGTCAAACGATCAAACGATCAAACGGTCAAACGATCAAACGGTTTACCGGAAGCGCCGGAGAAGGACCGACACAGCGGCCTCCCTCTCCTTGCGGCCGAAGTCAGGTGCGGGCGGAAGCGAAAGCACGAACGGGACAAGGCGCTCTAGAGCGACGACGGCGGTGCCGTCCACATCGGACTGCCGCGGCTCCGGGGCGGCGCCGGCGAAGCACACCACGCCGCGCACAGGGACGCCGCGTCCGGGAACCGACGGGCGCAGGTCGCGCGCCAGTTCCGCCGCCTCGCGCCTCACCTGAACGACGGGCGAGCGGCGAACTGGAACGTCACCCACCAGAACGTCGGCGCCGGAAATGCGCACCGGGCCGGCCCAGTTCTTGGTTTCGACCGCGAACACGCCGGGCGGACCGACGAGAACGTGGTCAACGTCCCCGCCGCCGCGCAGCGCGGCGCCGCCCCGGCGCGGCACTCCGTGCAGGACGGTCCACTCCTCCGGCAGCGCGGCAAGGGCGCGGGCGGCGAGTTCCTCTCCGCGCGCGCCCTTGGCGAAATTGGAGAATCGGCGCGCAAAGCGGTCCGAAAGGACTCGGGCGGCGGCGCAAAGCGCGAAGAGGGCGATGGCGGCCGCAGCGCGCGGAAGGCCTGGAACCGGGAGGGCGGCGTGAAGGCACCACCCGGCAAGGACGAGCGCCGCCGGAAGCGGCCAGAAAATGGAAAGAAACCCGAGGAGGCGGACTCGCTCCCCGGGCCATCCCACGACCCGCGCGGCGCCGGACTGGGCGGCGCCGGGGCGGGGCGATTCGCGAGAGGGTTTCGTCACATCGAAAAGACCGAGACCTTGTAAAGGCCGGCGGCCGCGAGTTCGTCGAGAACGCGCACGAGATAGCCGTGCGGCGAATCGCCAGTGCACTTGACCATCACCATTGCGTTCTTGTCGATTCGCGCGAGCTGCTGGAAGTCGCGCGCGAGCTGCGACTCGGACTTCGGGCGGCCGTTGAACACGAAGCCCTGGCGGCCGACGAGAACCGTGATTGGTTCGTTGATGCTGTCGCCCTTGGCGTTGGGATCCGGCGCCGGACGCAGGGCGTCGAGCGCGGATAGGATGTCGTTCTGCTTGAGCGTGACGATGAAGAAGATGAGGAGCTGGAACACGACGTCGATCATCGGCGTCATTTCCAGGACCGCGTCATCCCCCTTGTTGCGCTCTTTCTTTCCCTTTGCCATGACTGCTACCTCCTGCTGCGGGCGCGCTCGACGAGGAACTTCTTCTGCTCGGGAGTGCGCGCGTCCTTGACCGCGATGAACGTGACGCGCCCGATGCCCTCGGACGTGCAGACGTCCATCACCTTGCGGATGGCGTTGTGGTTGGCGCGGGCGTCGCCGCGCACGCACACGTCGAACGCGCTGCCGAAGCGCGCGTAGCGCTGGTGCATGATCTGGTGCAGACGCGCGTCGGTGAGCGTGACGTTGCCGATCGAGCAGCGTCCGTTTTTCGCCACGTCGATGACGAGCGAGGACGGCTTGTCCTCGCCCGCCTCGATCTCGGCGCCGTGCGTGCCGAGCTCCAGACGAACGGTCTCGTCCTTCGAGTCGGCGATGTTGATCGTGACGAT
>DJYI01000103.1 GCA_002448475.1 Verrucomicrobia bacterium UBA6982 | reverse complement strand
TCGTTGGCGCGCACGGGGCGCGGGGCGGTGAAGCCGAAGAGTTCACACATGGCGCGCTCCTTCCGTGGATGGCGCGGCCGCGGGAGCGGAGAGGCCGGCCGCGGCGGCGAGGGAGGCGCCGGCTCCGGCGAGGACGCGCTCGGCGTAGCGCGCGCCGGGCGTTGCGAGCTTGGCGCGCTGGAAGGCGAGCGCTTCGCGGATGCCGCGCGGGGGATCGAGCGGAGCGAAGAAGGCGTCCAGGTCGTCGAGGGCGCGCAGCGCGGCGTCGCGCACGGGGACGGCGGAGCCGTCCGCGGCGAGAATCGTGGCGGTTTCGAGGTCGTAGCGGGCGGCGGCCTTGGCGTTGCGGACGGCGGCGATCTGCGCGCGGGCGGGATGGGGCGCGCGTGGGAGCGCGGCGAGTCGCAGGAGCCAGGCGTGCGCGAAGGCGACGTCGCGGGCGTCCACGCCGGCCGGGGCGAAGGGGACGATGTCGAAGGTGCGCAGCTCGATGCGGTCCGCGCCGGCGGAGACGAGCGATTCGAGCTTGTTCGGCCCCTTCGGCTTCACGCGCACCGGGTAGTAGAGTTCGGTCGGAGCCGCGATGAGGCCGGCCTCGACGTAGCGCGCGACGCCGCGGGCGTAGGACGGAACGTCGGAGTAGTCGAACACCGGCACGAAGTCGTTCCAGAAGCCCAGTTCCGAACAGCGCAGGGAGGCGAACCCGCAGAAGAGCGGCGGACCGCCGGCGGGGCCGTCGAGCCCGAAGAGCGAAGGATCGGCGAGGGGGCTCGCGGCCATGAGCGCGACGAGGAGCCAGATGCGCTCGGCGGCGTGGGCGGCGAGTTCGCAGTAGAGGGCGTCGGCGTGGCGGCGCGGGTCGGGCTCGCCGGCGGCGGCACGGTCGGCCGCCAGCAGGTTGGCGCCGAGGGAAAGGTTCACGTGGACGCCGCAGTAGCACATCTTGCGGCGTCCGTAGCGGGCCGCCGCGTATTCGCGGTAGGCGGTCTTGCCGGCGCGCGCGCCGGTGAACCGGGCGGCGGGGATGTCCTCCTCGGGGCCGAGCGGCGGCGGGTTGGAGAAGAGCCAGAGCGTCTCCGGCGCCGGAAGCGCGGCGAGGGTCCGGCGCAGGCGCGCGTCGATTTCCTCCAGCTCGGCGACCGCCGCCGCGGCGCTCTCCGAGATGCCGGTGTTGATCTCCGTCTGGTTTTCGCAGAAATCGCGCACGATGCGCGGGTCGTCCTGCGGGAACGGATGGGGCGTGAGCGACATCCGTCCGTCGCGCGTGACGCGCAGCGCCTCGCGCTCCAGCCCGAAACGGGCGGACCAGAGCGCGGCTCGGACGGAATCAGATTCGAGATGCAGCATGGCGTGGCGGGGGGGGGCGGGAACGGTTCAGCCGAGCAGTGCGGCGGCGTAGGGTTTCATGCCGTCGATGCAGACGGCGACGACATCGGCGAGGTCCATCCCGAGGAGTTCCGCGCCGCGGAGGATGACTTCGCGCGAGCACTTGGCGGCGAACTTCCTGTCCTTGAACTTCTTTACGACGCTTTTTGGCTCCAGGTCGGAAATGCCCGTCGGGCGCATGAGCGCCGCGGCCCAGACGAGGCCCGAAAGCTCGTCAGCCGTGTAGAGGCTCTTCTCCAGGTCCGTTTCGGGCTTCACGTCGTTCACGAGCATCCAGCCGTGGCTCAGGATCGCGCGGACGTCCGCCGCATCCACGCCCTCGGCGAGCAGCTCCTTCTCGGTGTGCGCGAGGTGTTCGGCGGGGAAGCGCTGGTAGTCGTAGTCGTGCAGGAAGCCGACGGCGCCCCAGTGCGCGACCTCCGCGGGCGGCTGCGCGAAGCGGCGGGCGAACGCCTCCATGCAGCCGCGCACGTTCGTCGCGTGAACGACGAGGTGCGGGTCGTTCGTCGTGGTCGCAAGCAGTTCCTTTGCGCGCTCGATTGTGAGTGTCATAGACGTTTCCTTATTTACGTGGTCAACCGCGCGCGGCGATGGCTTCGACTTCGAGGCGGACGCCGCGCGGGAGGGCGGCGACCTGGACGCAAGAGCGGGCCGGACAGGGCGCGGGGAAGGCGCGCGCGTATGCGTCGTTCACGACGGCGAAGTCCGCGAGGTCGGCAAGGAAGACCGTGGTCTTCACGACGCTTTCCGGCCCGAGACCTGCGGCGGCGAGGATCGCGAGAACGTTCGCAAAAGCGCGTTCGGCCTGCGCGGCGGCGCCGTCCGGGATGTCGCCCGTGGCGGGGTCCGCGGGAATCTGTCCGGAGACGAAAACGAATGGTCCGGCCGCGACGCCCTGCGAGTAGGGACCGATCGCGGCGGGAGCGGATGGAGTGGAGACGGTTTCTTTCATGCGCGGGGCTCCGTGGCGAGGTGCAGCAATTTTGCGGCGTTGTCGTGGTAGATGCGCCGTAGGGCTTCGGGCGGCAGGAAGGTCGCGCGCGTCTTTTCGATCTCCACGCTCGGCTCGTGGAAGGGCGAGTCGATCCCGAAGAGGACGCGGTCCGTGCCGACGGTCTCGTAGGCTTCGCGAATCTTGACGCTCATGGAGGTGCCGGAGGTCTCCAGATAGACGTTCGGATAGCGCCGCGCGGTCTTGAGCGCGGCATCGACATAGACGCCGTGCGCATGGCCCATGTGCAGCAGGACGATCGGGACGCGCGGATGGCGCTCGGCGAGCCAGCCGATCTGCCACGGCAGGGAATACGGCGGGTGGCCGCTGTGGACGAAGACCGGGACGCCCAGCTCTTCCGCAAGGTCGATCACGGGATCGACGAGAGTGTCGTCCGCCGGATAGGCGTCGAAGAGCGGGTGCAGCTTAATCCCGCGGAACCCGGCGGCGACATAGCGGCGGATGTCGTCGAGCGCGCCGCGGTCGGTCGGCGTGATCCACGCGATCGGAACGACGAGGTCCGGCGCCGCCTCGAAGGCCCGCAGGACGGCGTCGTTGTCGTGGGCGTTGGCCCCCGTGAGGAAGGTCTTTTCGATGTCGAACGCGGCCATCTGTTCCTTGAGGCGCGGCAGGTCGAAATCGAACCGCGCCCAGGAGCCGAACGCGCCGATGTGGGAATGTGCGTCGATGATTTTCATGGAACGGGGAAAAGACGAGTTCAGTTTTCAAACGGGCGGACGCGGAGCGTGGCGCCGAGGCTTTCCGCAAGGGCACGGCAGCGCGTCTGCCTGGCGAGGTCCGTGACGGGTTCGCCCACCACGGTAAGGACGACTTCTGGAACTGCCTGCGCCGCTTCGCGCGCGAAGCGCAGCAACGCGGGAAATGCGGCGGGGCCGAATTTCGGGCGGCAGAGCGCGAGGTATTCGTCCGGATCGTCGGTGTTGAGGCTGATCGAAATGCAATCGACTTTGCCGACGAAAAGCGCGGCGGTTGGACGGCCGTTCACGAGGTCGGAAAGGCCGTTGGTGTTCACGCGGACGCGAAGCGCCGGATCGAGCGCCTTGCGGCGCGCGGCGGCGGCGAGAAGCGCGTCGAGCCGTTCGGTCGGTTCGCCGTAGCCGCAGAAGACGAGTTCGCGGTAGCGGGTCCAGTCCTGCGCGTCGAGCGCGGCGTCGATCTCCGCTTGCGCCGGTTCGCGCTCCAGCCAGAGCGGCGGCGAGCCGTAGACCCCCGGACCCTTGGCGCGCAGGCAGAACGTGCACGCGCAGGGGCACCGGTTCGTGAGGTTCGCGTAGACCGCGTTTTTGACCGTGTAGGCGATCGTTTGCATGGCGGAGCGGAACGGGGGGCGGCCGCGCGTTCCGCCGCGGCGGCGCGGGGTCGCAGCGGCGGGCGCATGCCGGGCCGGGCTAGAACTGGTACTGCGCGGAGAGGACGAAGCCGTCCCCGACGCCGAGGCGCGAGCCGGACTTGCTGCCCGTGTCCACGTAGGCCGCGACGAGCGTGAGGGCCGGATTGGCGAACCAGGCCGCGTGCAGGT
>DJYI01000085.1 GCA_002448475.1 Verrucomicrobia bacterium UBA6982 | reverse complement strand
ACCGCTACCTCGACCTGCGCCGCGAGTCGCTGCACAGGAACATCGTGCTGCGCTCGAAGGTCATCTCGTTCCTGCGCCGCCGCATGGAGGACCTCGGCTTCCGCGAATACCAGACGCCGATCCTCACCTCCTCCTCCCCCGAGGGCGCGCGCGACTTCCTCGTCCCGAGCCGCATCCACCCGGGCGAGTTCTACGCGCTGCCGCAGGCGCCGCAGATCTACAAGCAGCTCCTGATGGTCGCCGGCTTCGACCGCTACTTCCAGATCGCGCCGTGCTTCCGCGACGAGGACGCGCGCGCCGACCGCTCGCCGGGCGAATTCTACCAGCTGGACATGGAGATGAGCTACGCGACGCAGGACGACGTCTTCGCCGTGATGGAGGACGTGATCCCGGCGACGTTCCGCGAGTTCGCGCCCGCGGGCACCAAGATCGACGGCGCGCCGTTCGTCCGCATCCCCTACCGCGAGGCGATGATGAAATACGGCTCCGACAAGCCCGACCTCCGGAACCCGCTCGTCTGGATCGACATGTCCGCCTTCTTCGCCAAGGCCGGATTCAAGGCGTTCGCATCCACGGTCGAGAAGGGCGGCCTCGTGAAGGGCCTCCTCGTGAAGGGCGCGGTGAAGCAGTCCCGCACGTGGTTCGACAAGCGCGAGCACAACGTGAAGGAGAACGGCGGCAAGGGCCTCGGCTACATCACCTGGACGAACGAGGGCGAGCTCAAGGGCCCTATCGCCAAGTTCCTCACCCCCGAGCAGCTGGAGGAAATGAAGGCGCTCTCCGGCATGGAGAAGGGCGACGCGCTCTTCTTCATGGCCGCACCGGTCGCGGAGTGCCACCGCCTCTCGGGGCTCGTGCGCACCGACATAGCGCAGACGATGGATCTCATCGAGAAGGACGCCTACCGCTTCTGCTGGATCGTCGATTTCCCGTTCTTCGAGACGGACGAGGAGACGGGCGCGCTCATCTTCTCGCACAACCCGTTCTCGATGCCTCAGGGCGGCATGGACGCGCTCCTCAACAAGAACCCGCTCGACATCGTCGCCTACCAATACGACATCGTGTGCAACGGAATCGAACTCTCCTCCGGCGCAGTGCGCAACCACCGCACGGACGTAATGCTCAAGGCCTTCGAGCTGTGCGGCTACCCGGCGCAGGAGGTTTACGACCGCTTCCCTGCGCTCGCCAACGCCTTCAAATACGGCGCGCCGCCGCACGCGGGCGTGGCGCCAGGCGTGGACCGCATGGTCATGCTCCTCACCGGCTCGGAGAACATCCGCGAAGTGATCGCCTTCCCGATGAACCAGAAGGCCCAGGAGCCGATGATGAACAGCCCGCATCCGGTCTCGGAAAAGCAGCTGCGCGAGCTCCACATCAAGGTTCGCGCGCAGAACGTAGCCCCGAACGCAGCGGCGCCGACGACCTGAGGCGTTCCGTCCAGGCCGCATCAAGGAGTCCCCGGAAGTGTTTCTGCATCCGTCCGTTCTCATCCTGCTCTGGCTCCCGCCGCTCTGGGCCGGCCTGGCCCTGGCGCTGAGGGCGGGGCGGCGCTCAAGAGCGGCCAGACTCGCCGGCCGAGCGGCCGCGGCGCGCGCCTCTGGCGGCGGCGTGTTCGTCCTTCAGGTCGCGCTCTGCGCCGCAGGGCTGGAACTGGCCGTTCTGGCGCTCGCGCGCCCGCAGTGGGGAGAGCGGGAAGTCAGGGCGGAGACTTCCTCGCGAAACCTCCTCGTCCTTCTGGACGTCTCTCGTTCGATGCTCGCCGGCGACGTTCGTCCGAGCAGACTTGCCCGCGCAAAGGCAGACCTGGCGGATCTAGTGCCGCAGCTGCGCGGCGACAGAGCCGCGCTCGTCGCATTCCGAAAGTCCGCCGTAACGCTCTGTCCGTTCACAACCGACACCGCGTTTCTGCTGGAGGCGATCGAAGGGGCCGAACCTGACTCCGCGCCGCGCGGCGAGACGGATCTCGGAAGCGCGCTCGAAGGCGCCCTGGCAACGCTCAAGCCACTTGGCGATGCGCACAACGCCATTCTTCTCGTGTCCGACGGCGAAGACCTGACCGGGCGCGCCGAACGGGCGGCGAAGGAGTGCGGACAGCGCGGAATACCGGTGTTCTGCTTCGGCGTTGGAACCTCCCGAGGCGCCACGGTTCCGGACGGGTCCGGCGGCACCATGCGCCATCGCGGGGAGGAAGTGACAAGTCGCCTTGAGGGGCGGACGCTCGCCGCCGTCGCGGCGGCGAGCGGCGGCGTTTATCTGCCGGTCGAAGCCACCGCGACCGGCGCACGCACCCTTGGCACGATCTATCGCGACCACGTACGGCGCCTCGTGGAGGCCGAAAAGAAGGAGGACTCCGAAACGCGCCGCATTGATCGGTTTCCGCTGTTTCTCGCCCCGGCCCTGGCTCTGCTGATGGCGGCGGCCGCTCTTTCGCGCGGGCGGCCCGGGGCGCGCCCTAGGCCACGCAGGAGCCGCGCCGCGCCGTGAGGCCGACGCGGCCAGCCCGGGCGCGTGGGCGCGCTCTCGCGCGCCGCGGTCGTCGCGGCGGCCAGGTGCTGCCGCTGGCAGTCGCGGCAATCGTCGCTCTCGCGTTCGCGATCCTCTGGCTTGCTGACCTCCACCACGCCATCAGGGTTCGAAACAAGACCCAGGACGCCGGCGACGCGGCGGCGCTCGAAGCGGCCCGCTGGCAGGCCTTCACGCTAAATCTCGCTGGAGAACTCAACGCCGCCGCGGCGTCGGTTTCGGCCGAAATGGCCCTCGCGAGACCCGGGAGCGAGCGGCACGCGGCCCTTTCAAATTCGCTGGCGGCGATAGAGGGCGTTTCTGCGCGGCTGCTTTTCGCTGGGCCGCTCACCGGTTTCTCCGCCGCGCAGCAGGCGGCCAGGCTGAATGGAGCGCCGGACAACGACGAATTCTCCGATTTTCTTCGCAGGCACGCAAACGCCATCGCCGCCCGCTCTCCGGATGGAACAGGCGGCGTTGACGACCGAGGCGAGGAGCCGTGGCCAGGCGCCTGGGCCGCATACTCGGCCGCCCTTTTGCGGATAGCCGCATCCGGCGTGGCGGCGGGGCCGGACAACGCGGAGCTTTACGGGAACCCCGAAGGCGACCACGTGCTGCTGATGCCGGGGTTCTACCTCGCCGTAAACGGACGCGACTGGTGCTGGTTCAATCGCAACGCCCCGAATCTGCCGGCCATCTACGCCGACTTCCGCTCCTGGCCTCCACTGCCCGAGAAACCAACGCTTGATCCGCCGCAGAATCCGGAGTTCCTTTCCGTGCGGCTGCGCCTCCAGGCGCTTCCGGTCAGGGGCGGCCCCGCGACGCGCCTTCTGCGCTACGATCCGGGGAAATGGGGGCGATGGACTGCCATGTCCGACCCGTCCTTCCCGATCTCCGGCGACCTCCGTCCCGAAAGCGACTACGCCGGCGCCGACGTCGCGATGCGCGTCGAAAACCCGCTCGCCAAGGTGTCGGATCGGTCGCATGTCGGATCTTCGGTCTGGACCGCGGCGGCAAAGCCGTTCGGGTCGCTTGATTCCGGAACCGGGGCGAAACTGCCGCCGACGGCGGGGGCGTTCGGAGTGGTGACGCCCGACGCGTTTCACGACGTCGGACTTGTGCCGCTCGACGCCGTCCTGCCTTCTGGAGGGGAGGCGTTCGACATGGCATGGAACAGGCACCGCATGGAGCACCTCGGCCCATACCTTGAGCGCGGAACGCTCCACGCTGAAACATGCGCCTACTGCGCCATCCTGCGCGAATGGGACACTGGCACGGTGAAGCGCCGCGGCATCGACGTCCCGCTGCCGCGCGAGGCGGCGGCGTGGCTCTCCACAAACTCCTGGCGCTGCACAGTCGTCCCGCCCGGAGGAGGTCGCGGGGGCGGAACGGCCCACGCGCACTAGGCGCGCCAGACCGATTCACTGGCGAAAAGAGGTCTTGCCGCCATTATGAAAATTTTTCTTGCTTTGAAACGGGGCGTTTGCTATTCTCCGCGCCGCTTTCACGCAATAAGGCCTGAAACGGGGTGGTAGCTCAGTTGGTAGAGCATCGCGTTCGCAACGCGGGGGTCGTGAGTTCGAATCTCATCCGCTCCACCATTTCTCGCCGGTGACGAAAGTGCGTTTCTCCCCCAGCCGCCCGGCGCAAGGCCGGCGCGAACCGCGACTTATGGCGCGGATGACGCGAGGCGAAGGGGATCCTGAAAGGAAACACCAGCAATGCCTAAGAAGAAGACAAACAAGGCGGCGAAAAAGCGCTGCCACGTCACGGCCACGGGCAAGGTTCTCGCCACGCGCGCCGGCAAGTCCCACCTGCTCTCCTCGATGTCGCGCAAGCGCAAGCGCAATCTGCGCGGCACCGCCGTCCTCGGAAACAAGGAGCAGGCCAAGACCGTGAAGTCCATGCTCACGGCCTAGCCGCGCAGCGCATAGCAGAGGAACAAAGCAATGCCACGTTCAACCAACGCACCCGCATCCCGCGAACGCCGCCGCCGCCGTCTGGAACTCGCCAAGGGTTTT
Organism: Verrucomicrobia bacterium UBA6982; assembly: GCA_002448475.1. GTDB lineage: Bacteria > Verrucomicrobiota > Kiritimatiellia > RFP12 > UBA3636 > UBA3636. Next base: position 4,338 of record DJYI01000085.1, on the reverse strand, counting down.
TACGGCGGGCGCAGCAAGCGCTTCCGCACCGCGACCGAGGCCGTCGATCACGCCCGGCGCTACGCGACAGTCCACCGCAAGCTCCGCAAGCGCGACTTCCGCTCTCTCTGGATCGTCCGCATCAACGCGGCCGTCCGTCCCGAGGGCATCACCTACAGCCGGTTCATCGAGGGGCTCAACAAGGCAAAGGTCGCCCTCAACCGCAAGATCCTCGCGGATCTGGCAGTGAACGACCCCGCCGCGTTCGCCGAACTTGTCAAGACGGCAAAGGCCGCGCTCGCGCAGTAGGCCGCCCGCGAAGGAGATTTTTCGATGAAGAAAGACACACATCCCGAATACGGCCCCGCGACAGTGACCTGCTCCTGCGGCAACGTGTTCCAGACCAACTCGACCGTGAAGGACATGCACGTGAACTCATGCTCCGCGTGCCATCCGTATTACACGGGCAAGAAGACGTTTGTTGACACCGAAGGGCGCATCGACTCGTTCAAGCGCCGTTTCGCCAAGTTCTCCAAGGCCAAGTAGCCTTGCTTCGCGCCGCCCGCAGCGGCGGCGCGAAAAATCGTTGACTTTTTACGGTTTCGGCGCTAGCATCCGTCCGCGTCAACGTTTTTCCGGCGTGATAGCCAAGCGGCTAGGCAGAGGACTGCAAATCCTTCTAGAGCGGTTCGACTCCGCTTCACGCCTCCAGTTCCGAACGACCCGGCGTTGCCATCGACGCCGGGTCGTTCTTTCTTAGACCTCTGGCTGAGGCCGGGCCGTTCTTCGGCCTCACGCGAGGCGGCGGGCCATCGCCTTGACTCCAGCCAGATCGATCTTGCCGGTGCCGAGCAGAGGTATGGCGTCAACGCGGTGCCAGTCGCCCTTTGACGGCTTCCACAGGTTCGGAATGCCCTCGACGCGATCCAGCGCCTCCTGCAGCCACGCCGGATCTCCGCAGTCAGGGGTATAGAGCACCACGAGTTTTTCGCCGCGCCTTTCATCGGGCACGCCTGTCACCGCGACTTTCCCCTCCTCAAGACCCGCGGCCGAGACAATGGCCTCCTCGACCGCCTGATGCGGAACCATCTCGCCGCCGATTTTGGAAAATCGCGACAAGCGGTCCGTCAGCGCGACAAAGCCGTCATCGTCAACAAAGGCGATGTCCCCCGTGCAATACCATCCGTCCTTGTCGATGACCTCGTCCGTGAGATCAGGCCGTCCGAGATAGCCAAGCATCACGTTCGGGCCGCGCAGATAAAGCAGACCCGGCTCGTTTGGCCCGAGCTCGACCCCCGTGTCCGGATCCACGATCTTCATTGCGATGCCGGGACATGGAACGCCGGTGCGGCCCTCCTTGTATCCAGGCTGCACGATCCCGCCACCTGTGCCGGGCGGAACCGAAACGGCGATTCCCGGCGCCATCTCCGTGGCGCCGTATGCCTCCAGGGGTCTGATTCCGAACTTCTCCATGTATCCCTGAATTAGCGAATCCTTGAGCTTCTCCCCGCCGGCCAGCACTACGCGCAGGGAGGCGAAGTCCTCCTTCGTGGCGCGGCGCAGATAAAGCTGGAGAAACGTCGGAGTCCCCCACAGCAGCGTGGAGTGATGCCTGCGGACGATGTCGATGACAGTTTGGGCGTCAAGCGGATTCGGATGGCACGTCGCGCGAACGTGCGTGAGGAGCGGATACCACAGGCATCCCATCAGGCCGAACGAGTGGAAAAACGGTAGCACGGCGCACATGTGGTCGGCGCTTGACGTCGCGAGCAGCATCCGCAGGGCCTCGACCTCCGAAAGCACGTTGTGGTGACTCAGCATGACGCCCTTGGGCTCGCCGGTCGATCCGGACGAGAACAGCACCATCGCCACGGAGTCGGGCCCCGTCGCGTCGGAGCGCACCATCATGCGCATTGGCAGAAACCTGGCTCGAAGCAGCGCGCCAAGCTTAGCGGCGGTCGAAGCCTTCTTCATGAGGTCTTCGAGAAAGACATAAGTCCCGTTCGGAACGGGAAGATCGGGGAAGCGCTCGACGAACTTGCGGCTTGTCAGGATCGTCTTCATTCCGCACTGGCGCAGCGCCGATGCGAACGCGGCCGTTCCTACCGTGAAGTTTAGGTTCACCGCGCTTTTTCCAAGAAGCGCCACGGCAAGGTTGCACAGCATCGCGGGGCAGCAGCTGGGCAGGAGAATTCCGATGTGGGCCGAGCCGCGCGTCCGCCTCTCGATGGCGCGCGCGATCACGAGCGCACCCACGAGAGAGCGGCCCCATGTCAGCTTCACGCCGTTCGTGTCGTCGGCGAAGTGCTCGCGCCAGTGGCGGCGGCATGTGCGAACCGCAGTTTCACCAAGCGAGCAGTGCTCGTCCTTGCGCGAGTCGAACCACTCGCAGGAAAGTTCCATCACCGCGCGCCGAACACGAAACGCCTCGGTCCCCGCCGGCAGCGGCTTTCCGAACATGACGGTCACGCGATAGCGCCTCAGCCGCAGACGGGTCCAGTCTCGCAGCAGCTGTCCGCCGTAATATGCGAGCATAGTCCCCCAGGAGCCGCCCATGTAAACGGGGACGAGTGGATACGACGTTCCCCGGACAATCCGCTCGTAGCCGCGGTGGAACGCCCGCACGGTGCCGGTGCGCGTCACGCCCCCTTCCGGAAACACGCAGACGAGATACCCGTCGTCAAGCGCGCGGCGCGCCTCCCTGAGCGCCCTCGCGATCTGGACGGGGGAGCTTTTCGACGAAACCGGGATCACACGGTAGAGATGAAAGACCGGACGCAGAAAACGAAAGCGCTCGATCATGCCGGGATCCATAAGGAACCTGACACGGCGGCGCGTCGTCGCGCAGAGAAGAAGCGCGTCGAAGTAGCTGCTGTGGTTTGCCAGCAGAAGCGCCGGACCATCGACCGGCACGTTTTCCACGCCGCGCGTCCTGACGCGGTAAAGGCATTTGACGGCCATCGTGACGAGCATTCGCACGAAGAAGTCGCGAAGAGTCCAGAGAGCGCCGAGGAAAAGCAGCAGCGCGACTGTCGAAATCGCGAAAAGGCCCGTCCGCGCGCTCCAGCCCGCGGCCGCGCCTCCGACCATGAACACGCCGGAAAGCAGCACTCCGACCCAGGAGACAAATGAATTGAGCGCGAGGCCCTCCCCTCGCCTGTCCGCAGGAAGGCGCATCTGGAGGAAGGTGTCGAGCGGCACGATGAAAAGCCCCGCCCCCACCCCGGCGCAGAAAAGCAGCATGTCGAAAACCCAGATCGGAAGAGCCGAGCCGTGAAGAGCGACGCCGAGCGAGCAGAAGCCAAGCAGCCACGCGCCCACCGGCATGAGGCCCATTTCGACGTTGCGGCGCGAAAGACGACCGGCCAGCCACGCACCTACAGCTATGCCCAGAGCCGAGAAGAAGAATCTGAACTGCGCGCTTTCCGCCGACAGGCCGAGAGTGGTCATGCCGTAAGCGACGATGTCGATCTGCAAAAACGACGCCACGAGCGAGAAAAGACCGGTTCCCGCCATCGCCAGCGCCAGTTCGCCGTCGCGCCGCACCCATGAGACCGTGCGGACGAGCCGGCGCGCGAAGAACGGGTCGTGGTCCAGCCCCGGATTGGCGGCCGGAAGACGCCAGACGCGCATGGAGGTCAGCACCCCGAAGGCCGCGACAAGGACGCACAGCGTCTGCGCCGCGGTGTAGGCGCGAGTGGCTGGGAGACCCAGCCAGGCGTCCGAGCGCAGCGCGCCGGCCGCTATCGGCGCGAGCGCCGATCCGGCTATGATCGCCAGATAACTCCACGCGACCAGCGTCGCATTGGCTTCGGTAAGCCGCTCCTTTTCGACGAGTTCGGGGACTATTCCGTATTTTGTCGGCGAAAAGAGAGCGCTCTGAAGTGACATCAGGAAAAGCAGGGCAAAAAGCGGCCCCGGCCATCCAAGCGCAAATACGGGAACGCCAAGAGCCATGACCGCAAGTTCGGCGTATTTGAGCGCCACAGTCACGCGGTTCTTCGGGAACTTGTCGGCGATGAACCCGGCATAGGCCGTGAAGCACAGGAATGGAATGGCGAAGAGGATCGTCGCGCCGCCGAGAAGAAAGCCTTTAGCCCCGGGCATCGTCAGGACAAGATACATCGTCACGAACCCCTTGAAGAGGTTGTCGTTGAACGCTCCCAGAAATTGCGTGGCGTTCAGCCACGCGAACGCGGCCCGCCTGCGACGCCGCCAACCTGAAAGATTCATGAAAAAAAGGCCTGTTTGATTTGAAACCCGTGTTTGAACGGGGGCGATACTACCCTCGTAGGCGAACCAAGTCAACGGATGCGCGACAAACGGGTGCGACCGAACTTTGTCAGAACGCAAAGGACG